>JAQFVP010000029.1 GCA_027942475.1 Simkania sp.
TTAAGATACTCAAGCCCGAAAAAGAGCCCAAAGATAACAAATACCCCAGAATATGCCGTAATGCTTTGACTTATCGCACTAGATTTTGTGCGGAAGAAGACCACACAAAAAAGCGTCTATCAAAGCCTCTATGGCAGCTGCCAGGAGAAGATGGTTTTGTTCATCTTTTAGCGGGCCATTCTAAAAAATTTGGAATTCCCAGCCATACCATACAAGGAATCTTGAGGATGGCCTGGCGCACTAGGCAGCGGAATTGCAAAGACAAAAAAGAATATAGCGATAAGATCCAGAAAAACTCCCGTTTAAGGGGAAAAATTAGAAAACTTGGATCTCCTCGTCTAAAAGGAAGGCAAAAGTAGGCTAAATTCGATCCCATTTCCTGATCCAATCAAATACCTGAACAAAAATAGAATTAAACTTTCCGGTTCATCCAAGTTTGGACTTGTCAAATTTCACAAGCAAAAAATTCCTAACGGAAAAATCAATTTAGTAAGATTTGGCGAAGATTACCCTTTGGGCACTTTTTTTGCCGGTAAAGGGGCAGGTCCCTTCCTTTTTTTGATACGCCTGGGGGATGCAGCGAATGCTCACACTAAGCTCTTTGCCTACCTTTTCTTCAATCGAGGGGTCTCCAGACCAATGAGCGGAAACAAACCCCTTGCTCGATGCAAAAAAAGAGTAAAATTCTTTTTCCGTATCGACCTCGACGATATGGGAATCTTGGAAGGCCTGGGCTTTTTTTAGCAAGTCCGCTTGCATCTCATCGAGCTCTTTGACAAGGGCCTGTATTAGCTCACCCTCTGCTTTACGCTCGACTTCTTTCTCCGATTTTGTCCGTTTTGCAACGCTGAGTTTTTGGTCGATTATTTCGCGCATTCCCACCTCAATTCGGATGGGCACTCCTTTTTTTACCCAAGACCACATCTTCTCCCCCATCCTCATGTCCCGCTCGTCTATCGAAACTCTCACAGGCTGGCCGTGGTAGATGAGCTTTTGGATTTTGCCTTTGAGCGATCGGCAATAGGTCATCACCCTCTCTTTTGTATCTGCTTTGTGAATAATGGGCAGAATCACCACGTGGAAGGGGGCAATCCGAGGGGGTAACACCAGTCCATCATCATCCCCATGCACCATGATCATCCCCCCGATCATGCGGGTAGTTACTCCCCAAGAGGTCGTCCAGGGATACTCCACCTTTCCCTTTGCATCGCAAAAAGTAATATTGGATGCTTTTGCAAACTTTTGTCCGAGAAAATGGGAGGTTCCCCCTTGCAGGGCCTTGCCATCTTGCATCATCATTTCTAAGGTAAAAGTCTCAATTGCCCCTGGAAACCGCTCTTTTTCTGTTTTTTTACCCGTAATGACCGGGATACTCAGGCATTGGGTTGTAAAATCGACGTAGGTGCTCAGCATTCTGAGCACCTCTTCTATCGCTTCTTGTTGCGTAGCATGGGCGGTATGCCCCTCTTGCCAGAGAAATTCTGCCGTGCGAAGGAAGAGACGGGGGCGCATTTCCCAACGCACCACATTCGCCCATTGATTGATCAGAAGGGGCAAGTCCCGATGGGATTGAATCCACTTGGAAAACATCTGCCCAATGATCATTTCGGAGGTAGGGCGCACGACCAGTGGCTCTTCTAGCTTGCCTTCAGGGATGAGAGTTCCCTCTTGATTTTTTACGAGGCGGTGGTGCGTGACAACGGCACACTCTTTGGCAAACCCTTTGACGTGCTGCGCCTCTTTTTGTAGATAACTTAGTGGAATAAATAGGGGGAAATAGGCATTTTGGTGGCCGGTTTCTTTGAACCGTTTGTCTAAAATTGCCTGCATGTTTTCCCAAATTGCGTACCCCCAAGGCTTGATCACCATACAGCCGCGCACGGGGGAACTTTCTGCCAGATCGGCAGCTTTGATCAATTCTTGATACCATTTTTGATAATTTTCAGAGCGCGTGGGTTGGATCGCAGATTTTTTTTCTTTTGACATGGGCAAACAAACCACCTGATCTTTCTTTTTTATCCGAAAAGAGATTGTACCCCGTTTATTTTATACAAAGGGCAATGCCAAATCAAGCGAATTGGAGGAAACAAGCGCATTGCTTTTGCTCAAAAATCCTATTTGTTTGACATGCCATTGCAAGGCCCAGGTCCTCTCTATTTCGTATAATCTTGATATAAAACTTTCCTGTATTTTATAATTTTTCGTTAATTGGATAAATTAAAGAGCATATATGTCTGTATGCTTTTCTTTAGATTCTAAAAACAATGCGTGCACTGCCTACTCGGATAAGCAGGCCTCCTTTCCGATAGAAAGTCTGCCCGATGAGATATTTGCAAATATTATAAAATATCTTTGCAGCGGACCATCAAAAGACCCTTCATGTGCAATCAGAGCAATGCAAAACCTAACTCAGCTCAATTATGATTTGTATCAAAAATGCAATCAACTTTATATAACACACCTTTTCTTAAAAGCTCTTGCCCAGCAGCATAAGAAAAGCGAAGAAGAGTGCGCAGTCTTGTTGCACACCCCAGGGGCCCGCTGTTTCCTTCAAAGTCGTATCCACCAAGCGAAATTACATGAAGCATACGGTTGGACCGAAAAAATCAAGAGCCTTGCTTTCCAGCTCTTTGAGCAGGAACGAGGCAATCTCGGCGAACTGAGTGGGCTCGGAGCATTTTCACTAAATTTTGACTCCTATGGAACGTGCCGACTGCAAACAAAAAAAGGGTTTTTGATGTATGTCAATCGGGCCTATTTGAAGTTGGCTCATCCGTTTGGTTCACTGACCATTTACAACATACATTGGTCTTACCTTAGCTACTCTACATCAATTCTCTCAATTGCCCAAACCCTGTTACAACTCTTGGGCGGAAATTTTATGGGGAGATTTGAGATTTCTGAAAATCATATAGTCCCAATGCAAGATTCGGGTAAGTATTTTGAATGGGTTGTTCCCATACAGACGGCCGTTTCATCTCGCGGGGCACCAAAAAAAAATAGGCTGAAAAAGGGGGGGACGCCCAACTTGCAGTCCTTGGAGGTGTATATTCATTGCGTGAGCTGCTATGCTTTGCGCTCTATCTCTGGAAAAGAGTTGCCTCAGCCCGAGCTCAAAACTGCGCCCATATGGCCCTATTCATCGATAGATACCATCGTTTCACTAATCAAGCAGGAACAAAAGGCGCGCTTAGAAGGTGAGTAGAAGAAAAACTATCCTTGCCTCATCCTTAAAAAAAGCTTAGGAAATGCCCACTTGAACAATGTCGTGCATGTGTACGAGCCCCACAAGCCGTTTTCCATCTACAACGGGGAGCATCATCACCCGCTGATTTGAATTTTTTTGCATCAAATTCAACGCTTGCCAAGCGAGTGCATTCTCATCAATTGTCAAAAAGTCTGAGGTCATTAGATCTCGCATCGGTTTTTCAAATGCCTCTGATCCATTTCGCGCAATCGAACGGCGCAAGTCTCCATCTGTGAAAATCCCTTTGAGATCCTCTTTTCCCTCTGTGATCAAGAGGCACCCACACCTTTTTCGGGTCAGCTTGATAATCGCCTGGCGCAGCAACTCATCGGGATACAAATGGGCAAGCGCTGATCAACTAACATCAGATCCCGCACGTAAATCGCAGTTTTTTTTCCAATTGTCCCAGCCGGGTGATTGAGGGCGTAGTCCGCTAAACTACACTGTTTGGCCTGCATCATCGCTACCATTAAAACATCTCCAAAAATGAGTTGGACCGTTGCGGAGGTAGTGGGGGCTAAATTAAAAGGGCATAGCTCTTTGACAACAGGCAGATAAATGCCAAAGTCGCTGGCACGAATCAAGCGACAAGAGGGGTTGGAAACCCATGCAACCACTTTGCTTTTCCTTTTTTTCACACAGGCGGCGAGGTCTAATAACTCTTGACTTTCCCCACTTTTACTCAGACACACGGTAAGGTCACTTGGATCGACCAGTCCGATATCTCCGTGCAAACCACCTGTAGGAGAGAGGTAAGTAGAGGAAATTCCAGTTGATATCATCGTGCTCGAGAGTTTTTTTGCAACGATGCCACTTTTACCCAGGCCAGTAAAGATGAGTTTACCTCGACAGCGCACAAAGAGGTCGAACATATCTTCCGCTTGTTCAAGGTTGAGATGGCGGAAAAAATAATCCAAATGACTCTGGGACTCTTTAAAAAGTGCTTTTAACATTCTCTTTCCCACGACCTGAAGTTTCGACATCATA
Organism: Simkania sp.; assembly: GCA_027942475.1. Classification (GTDB taxonomy): domain Bacteria; phylum Chlamydiota; class Chlamydiia; order Chlamydiales; family Simkaniaceae; genus JANQSR01. The sequence continues at coordinate 4,235 of JAQFVP010000029.1, forward strand.
CAATGATCTATTAAAAAAAACACGCGGGAATTCCCATCTTGCTGATGGGATGGCATGGTTTGGAAAATAGATGAGACATTTGAGTTTTTCTTGATCTCTTGCAGCAAAATCATATAATGGCTGAAATGCATTTTGAAAGAGAAAAGGAGTGACGCAAGCAACCTCTATTACGATTGCGCGTGGAGATGGAATTGGGCCCGAAATCATGGAGGCGACCTTGCACGTGCTTGATGCAGCCGGTGCCAAGCTCGATTATCACGAAGTGGATATCGGAGAAAAAGTCTACTTGAGTGGACATCAAACCGGGATCAGCAAAACGACTTGGGACCTCATTCGCAAGACAAAAGTGTTTTTGAAAGCCCCCATTACAACCCCCCAAGGGGGAGGGTTCAAAAGCCTGAATGTCACCATCCGCACCATGCTCGGTCTGTACGCCAATGTCCGCCCTTGCATCTCCTATCATCCATTTGTTGCCACCAAACATCCCGATATGGATGTTGTCATCATTAGAGAAAATGAAGAGGACCTTTACTGCGGCATCGAATACCAGCAATCTCCCCAAGTCTGCACATCGATCAAGCTCATTTCCAAAAAGGGGACGGAAAAAATTGTGCGTTACGCCTTTGAGTATGCCGCGCAATACCATCGAAAAAAGGTCACCTGTTTTGTCAAAGACAACATCATGAAGCTCTCAGACGGGATGTTTCATGACATCTTTAACAAAATAGCGCAAGACTACCCCGATATCGAGCATGAAAGTTGGATTGTCGACATCGGTGCGGCCAAGCTGGCAAATACCCCCGAAATATTTGACGTGATCGTTATGCCCAATCTCTACGGGGATATTCTCTCCGATGTGGGAGGGCAGATTGCGGGATCTGTGGGAATCGTGGGTTCGGCAAATATTGGAGACCACGGCGCTATGTTTGAGGCTATTCACGGTTCTGCTCCCCGCCACGCTGGAAAAAACAAAGCGAACCCCTCTGCACTCATAATCGCGTCGGTCTTAATGCTCGCTTATATCAATCAAACCAAACAAGCCACAGCCATCCACAATGCTTGGCTGAAGACAATAGAAGCGGGGATTCATACCTACGATATCTTTAAGGAGGGGGTCAGCAAGAAAAAGGTCGGGACGAAAGAGTTTGCCCTTGCCGTTGCAAACCATTTGGGCGAGAGTCCAAAGAAACTTAAACCGGTTGACTACAGCGACGCAAAGCCCAAAGAGATTTTCTCATATGTCAGCGAAGAAAAAGAAAAAAAGCGCACACTCGTCGGAGTAGACGTCTATCTGTATGCAAATCTTTCATTTGAGGAGTTCTACAAGAAAATCAAAAGGGGGGGGTACAATCCTTTCGAGCTCGAAATGATTGCCAATCGAGGAGCTCAGCTTTACCCAGGTGGCATTCCAGAAACGAGTTGCACCGATCAGTGGCGTGTACGGTTTATGTGCCGGTGCACCCAAAAGGACATCATTGACCTTCTGCATCGCTTGGTCGAGGCCAAATGGGATATCATCAAAACCGAAAATCTCTATAAGTTCGACCAAAAGGCGGGCTACTCCTCCTCAAAGTAGTCGACCTCCCCTTCTAAGTCCCGCTTGATTTTTCTGAGAAAATCGCACCCATACATCCCATCAAAGACCCTATGGTCAAAGGTCAAAGAAAGGGTCATGATTGAGCGAATCACTATCTGCTCCGCTAACAAAGCCACCTTTTTTTGCACGGCGCCCACGCCCAAAATAGCCACCTCGGGAAAGCGGATGATCGGTAGCCCAATGAGTGCATCTGACATGCCAAAGTTTGTGAGCGTGATGGTTCCCCCTTGCACATCTTGGGGATTTAGCCTAGATGTGCGGGCTTTTTCGGCCAGATCGGCTATCTCTCGGGCGATGTCCAAAAGGTTCTTGCTTTGACAGTTTTGAATCACGGGAACCACGACCCCTTCCTCAACGCTCACAGCAATGCCGAGGTTAACATATTGCTTGAGCACAATTGCATCCTCTTCAAAAGATGAGTTGAGCAGGGGGTACGTTTGCACCGCTTTTACAAGAGCTTTTGCAATCACGCTCGTAATCGAGGGCTTGCAATGATTTTTTTCTATGTAGGATTGCTTTGCCTTTTTGAGTTTGTGCACAATTTCGGTCATATCCACTTCACTAATTAATGTGGCATGGGGGATTTCCCGATAAGAGCGAGCCATGTTTTTTGCAATGTTCCTTCGTGTGGGCGACAAAGGGAGACGCACACACTTTCCCCCCTCTGTAGAGTCAGATGCAATTGGGTGGGCCTTTTTTTTACTCAAATACTCTTCCACATCTTTTTTGGACACCCTGCCTCCCGCCCCGGTTGCAGAAATGGTTTCGAGCTCATCTAAGGCCACCCCCTTTTCCTTGGCAAATCTAAGTAGACCGGGAGTGAAAAATTGCTTCATCGAAGCGCTCTCGGAAGTCGGGCTTGCCTCTTTTGTTGCAGTGGAAGACACCTCCTCTTTTTCTGGGGGAGCCGAAGTAGTGATTACGGCAATCAAAGCGCCCACATCAATTTCCGCATCGACCTTCGCATGGATACTCTTGAGCGTTCCCGCAACGGGTGAGGGGATTTCGCTATTGACTTTATCGGTAGATACTTCAAGCAGAGGTTCGTCGAGATGGACGAACTCCCCCTCTTTTTTAAGCCACGCCACAACGGTAGCGCTTACAATGCTCTCCCCAATCTTGGGAAGTGTAATTTCAACATCCTTTTCTTCCATCTGCTCGAGCTCACTTACTTTAAGCCACGCCTTGACGTGGCCGTGCATTTTATTTGTAAAATTTTATCTAGCAGCTCCTGATAAATAGGGGCATTAAAAACCACTTCCATCTTGGCCTCCAAGCGAGCAATGGGCAGGCAAAGAGAGTCAAAGGGGGGTAATTTTACCCAATCCTTTTCAGAGCATACGAGAATCTGACACCCTCTGTCTCGAGCTCTTTGAGCCCAAATGGTCAACTGCTTTGCATCTAATGAGCTGTGATCGGGCAAGATCCGCTTTTCAATTATTTCAAGCCCGGTCTCGGCTACCGTCTGAACAAAGGACTGCGGCTTTCCCAGTCCACAAAAAATTGCGCCCCTTACTCTGTTTGCAGAAAAGTCCCAGACCTTTCCCTCCCGATCTCGGATGGTCTGAGCAAGCATGCGCACACCGATTATTGGAACAGAAAATCGCTTTTTTACTTTTTTTCTCAACGAGTCAAAGTGAGATTGATCTTTGACATGATTGATGAAGATGTAGTCAGCTCGAGCGAGCCTCTTGGGCGAATCGCGCAATGTGCCGCGCGGTAAAAAGTGCCCTTTCCCGTATAGATCCTCTGCGTGGAGCACAGCCAGCTCGAGATCCCGATGCAGCCGCCTGTATTGCATTCCGTCATCGAGCACGATCAGATCAACCGCATGTGACGCTGCTTTTTTTGCGTGGAGACATCTGTTTTTTCCTACAAAAAAAAGCAAATGGGGAAGGTGCTTTTTAAGCAAGCAGGCCTCATCTCCGAAAGGCGCTAAGTTGGGGCTAAAAGATTCGGTAGGAAGAATACCTCCCCCTTTTTTTTCCATTTTGGAGCGGTAGCCTCTGAGCAAAACGCACACCTTTTTTTGACGACTCAAATCCCTTCCGAGCTTTTCAACAAGTGCGGTCTTTCCCGCTCCACCGGCGATGATATTACCCACGCTTACGACCGGTAGCGCTGCTTTGAATTGCTCGATCAGTCCGCAGTCAAACATCCAATTGCGCATGTGCACAAAACAGGCAAACCCCTTGCTTATCAAATGGAGCAAACCGCGGACGAAAAATGAGGTGCGCCGCTCCTCCATGTAATCTAAGACATACAACTCAAGCGGGAGCATCATATCATTGGCTCACCGATTTTCCGGGGCTGAGAGCGCATTTCCATGAGCGCTGCTTCTATTCTTTCGACGATGATATGGATCATGGTCATGTGCACCTCTTGAATCCGATCCGAGTACTGCACGCTCGGAACTAACCACTCCAAATCACACATCCCTTTGAGCTTTCCCCCCGTTTTTCCAAGGAGCGCGGCGGTTTTAACCCCTCGATTTCGCGCTTCTATCACCGCATTGATTAAATTGTTGGAATTCCCACTCGTCGTGAGGGCAACGAAGAGGTCTCCCCTTTTGCCATGGGCTTCGATTGCCCTCGCAAACACGGCGTCATAAGATAAATCGTTTGCCACACAACTCATATGTCCGGGGTCTGACAGAGCAAGTGCGGGAAGAGCGGTTCTGCGAGCGCGGAAAAATCCGGTCATCTCCTCGGCAAAATGCATGGCATCACAAAGGCTGCCCCCATTGCCCGCAACGAGCAACTTGCCCCCCTGCCGGTAGGTTGTGAGAATCATTTGAGCCAAATCCTCTAAAAAGTCAAAACACCGATTTGATTCAAGAGTTTCAATGGCCTCAATTGCCTGTCTAATAGACCGTTTTATTGGTTCGCGCATGTTTAAATTTTGTGATTACTCAAGCGATGTGCACACTAAAAAAAATTTTATCTCACGACTCAGGAGTGTATACGAAAAAGAGAATATTTATCTAGCCCGCCCGTTTTCGCGAGCCATTTCCGAAGCATAAGAAAAGCAATTTCCAAAAGTGCTAAGGAAAAAACTCCTTTTTACAATTGACTTTTGAAAAGATTTGGGTGTATATTTAGGCGAATTATCTTCTAAATTAGAGAAAAAAATATCAATGTACGCCATTATCCAAACAGGTGGAAAACAGTATAGGGTCGCTAAAGGGGATACCATTCAAGTTGAACTTCTCGGCAAAGAGAGTGGCGCTTTGGTAGAATTTAAAGAGGTACTTCTTTTTGGCGATACTCAGATCAAAGAAATAGGAGCTCCCTATGTCGAGCGTTGCCTCGTCAAGGGGGAGGTGATCGGTGAGACCAAGGGGCCTAAAGTAGTCGCTTTTAAGTACAAGCGGCGCAAGGGGTACCATCGGAAAGTGGGGCACAGACAAAAATATACAAAAGTTAAGATTGTAGAGATCTCAACTTAAGGTAAGAGGGCGAGAACATGGCACATAAAAAAGGGCAAGGCTCCAGTCGCAACGGGCGTGATTCCCACTCCAAGCGTCTCGGCATCAAAGCAAGTGATGGCAGTTTTGTATCAGCCGGGTCTATTTTGGTGCGACAGCGCGGAACAAAATATCACCCCTCTTTGGGGGTCAAAAAGGGAAAAGATGATACCTTATTTGCCCTTGTTCAGGGCGTTGTGCGCTACACAAAAGCGAAGTGCACCCGCGTATCAGTCCTCCCGATCACACAGACGTAAAGATTTACGCGCTTTGTCTATTTTTAAAAGGCAACGCAGCTGATCTTCCAATAAAATGTTTACAGATCGCGTCCAACTCAGATTGATAGGAGGCAGAGGGGGCAGTGGAATTGTCGCCTGGCGCCGGGAAAGACACCTTCCCAAGGGGGGGCCTTTCGGGGGCAATGGGGGGCATGGAGGCTCGATTATTATCTCTGCCGACAAAGCAGTGCATTCACTCGATTTTTTCCGCAACCGTTTTCAAATCCAAGCTCCCAAAGGGCTGCCGGGAGGGACTCAGCGTAGGCAGGGAAAAAGGGGTAAAGACCTAATTTTAAAAGTTCCCTGCGGAACAATCCTTTTGAGCGCAGAGAAAAAAGCTCTCATCTACGATTTTACCGAGCACGGGCAGACGGTCCGAGTTTGTCTGGGGGGAAAAGGGGGGAAAGGAAACGCATTTTTCAAAAGTGCAACGGTGCAAGCTCCCTCGAGGTGTACTCCGGGTTTGGAAGGGGAAATGATCGATGTACAACTAGAGCTGAAGTTGATCGCAGATGTGGGACTGATCGGATGCCCCAATGCGGGAAAGTCTACCCTTTTAAATCAGATTGCTCAGGTCCAAGTCAAAACAGGCGCCTACCCCTTTACCACTCTCACTCCCAAGGTCAGCTATATCCCCTGCGACGACTTTTCCCGCATTTACATCGCTGACATTCCGGGCATGATCGCCGGTGCTCATAACAACCGAGGACTTGGCCTTTCTTTTTTACGGCACGTTGAGCGATGTCAAGTGCTTCTTTTTGTCATCGACATTGCAGCTACCGATGGGAGAGATCCCACTAAAGATTTCGCACTTCTTCAAAAGGAGATCGCTCATTACTCTCCACATATCTTAGAAAAGCCGTTTCTCGTTGCCTTAAACAAAGTTGATTGCGAGCAAAGCGATAAGTATTTGAGCGCCTTTACCAACCACCGCCCCTTTTCCCCCTACACACTATTTCCCATCTCCGCTTTGAAAAACAGGGGGATAAGCCCCCTTTTAGAAAGGGTGCGTCAGCTGATCAAAAAAGGGGACCAAGCGGGTCCCTCTCTTCCTCCCCTATCGCGGGCCAAAGAGAGCTTGAAATCTAAATGCAGAACCTAGAAAATAGGCATTGCCCCCCCCTTTGAGGAGAAATATGAAACAGATTCGCACCCGCATTGCACCCTCTCCCACTGGAGAGCCCCATGTGGGGACCCCCTATATGGCCCTTTTCAATCTGATTTTTGCCAAACACCATGGGGGCAAGTTCATCTTGCGCATTGAAGATACGGACAGAAATCGGAGCAAACCCGAATATGAAAAAAGGATTATGGACGCCCTTCGTTGGCTGGGCATTGAGTGGGATGAAGGACCCGATTTGGGCGGGCCAAGCGGTCCGTACCGCCAGTCTGAAAGAACTCTTCTCTATCAAAAGTATGCAAAAAAGCTGCTTGATGCGGGCAAAGCCTACAAGTGCTTTGCCACCCCAGAGGAGCTCAAAGAGATGCGGGAGGTGGCCTGTAAAACGGGCAGTCGCTCGGGCTACGACCGACGCTATCGCAACTTGAGCCCGGAAGAGATCAAAAAGCGGGAAGAGGAAGGGCTTGTTTATACCATTCGACTCAAAGTCTCCCTTACCGGCACATGTGAATATCAAGATGAAATCAAAGGGCGCATCACCTCTCCTTGGGCCGACGTGGATGATCAGGTCCTCTTAAAATCGGATGGATTTCCGACCTATCACTTGGCAAATGTAGTAGACGATTATTTGATGGGAATCACACATGTGATTCGGGGGGAGGAATGGATGAGCTCTACCCCAAAACACGCCCTTTTGTACGACATGTTTGGTTGGTAAAGACCAAAGATCATGCATATGCCCCTTTTAGTCGGAGCGGATGGGAAGAAACTCTCAAAACGGAAAAATCCCACTTCTGTCTTTTACTATCGGGAAAGTGGGTATTTACCTGAAGCGTTTGTCAACTTTTTGACGTTGATGGGCTACAGTATGCTCCAAAATCAAGAAATTTATACACTCGATGCGATCATCAAAGATTTTTCAATCGAGCGGATCGGGGTATCGGGGGCATTTTTCGATGTAAAAAAATTGGATTGGATCAACCAACACTACCTCATTCACTCGATTCCAGAAAAGCAGCTTTGGAAAAGGATTTCTGAGTGGGGGTTTCCCAAAGAGAAAATGGAAAAGCTCATGCCCCTTGTGCACACCCGCATCAAGACCTTTGGGGAGTTCATTGAGCTATGCGACTTTTTATTTATCAATCACATTCACTTGCAAGAAACACTGCTCTGCCCTCAGGAAATCAAAGCCCAAACGGCGGCTGCGATGCTTCAGTGCATGATTTGGAGCATGGATCAGAGCGAAGACTGGGGGCGGGATGGGTTTGAAGCTGCGTCACATGAAGTCGCAGATCGGTTTGGTGTCAATCACAAAAAATGTGTGATGCGCCTTCTTTTTGCCGTGATCACAGGGCGCCATCAAGGTCCCCCCCTTTTCGATTCGATCCCTCTCTTGGGAAGGGACAAAACCCGAGCGCGCCTGCTCAATGGAATTCTTTTCCTCGGGGGCATTTCAGGTAAAAAAATAAACCTACTTGAAAAGGACTGGAAAGCGGGCACTTGTGCGCTTTGGGCCAAAAAAAACTAAGAGATCTCGATCGGCATGCATTTTTTTATTTCACACCTCGCTCGCGTAAAAAGTGAGACGTCCCCGCGTACATCCAAAGGGAAAAGAGCGCTTAAGATATGAAACAGCGTCCCCTTTTTTATTCCCAAATCCTCGAAAGGGAGCGGCTCAACCATCCCACCTCTTCCAAGTGGACCTATCACCTCAAATTGGATTTGAAAGGTTCTAAAATTTCTTACGAGCCAGGGGATGCGATTGCCATAATGCCGTCCAATCCCCCTTCGCTTGTTGAGAGGCTCCTCAAACTGATGAAAAAAACAGGAAGAGAAATCGTAATTCATCCAAATGAAAAAACCGCTCTTTCTTTCAAAGAGTTGCTCATACGCCATGCCAACTTGCTTCGGATCACACCCAAGATGCTCGCACTCTTTGCCCAGCTTGCCCATTTGAATGCGCAGGATGCAAAAAATGAGCGGCAGCAATTTGTCGAAGCCCACGATATTCTTGCTCTTTTTGAAAAGTATGAGCTTCCAAATGCTCCGCTCACTGCCCTGCTTTCTAGTTTAGCCCCCATGCTTCCCCGTTTCTATTCGGTAGCCTCTTCCCAAAAAAAGACCCCCTCGTCTGTGGATCTTCTCGTGGTCACATTTGAGTCAAAGCGAGGAGGCAGAGTGCGCGGAGGGCTCGGTAGCGACTTTCTTTGCAAAGAGGCAAGAATAGGTGTAACCCCGATCCCCCTCTACCACCACCCCAACCCCCGATTTAAAATCCCCAGCTGCCTTAACACCCCTTTGCTTATGATCGGACCTGGCACGGGAGTGGCTCCGTATCGCGCCTTTCTCCAAGAGCGCATCATCCAAAAAGCGTCGGGCACGCACTGGTTATTTTTCGGAGAGAGGAATCGGGAGCAAGATTTTTACTACGAGCCATTTTTTCAAAGTCTTGTCGAAAAGGGGGCGCTCCGCCTTGATTGCGCCTTTTCCCGCGATCAAAAAGAGAAGGTGTATGTACAACATCTGATGTGGAAACATCAAAATGAGATTTGGAGATGGATCGAGCAGGGGGCGATCATCTACATCTGCGGAGACGCACGCTGCATGGCCAAGGAAGTTTTGGCAACCTTAGAGCAGATCGCAGAGCAAAAAGGGAAAATATCCAAGGAAAATGCGCGCGCATATATCAAGGAGATGCGGATGAAACAGCAGCTACTTCTCGATGTCTATTGACGGGTCGTAATCACCGCAAAACAGGCAAGCCCCTCTCCCCTTCCAAAAGAGGTCAACCCATCCCCCGAGGTAACTGTGATCCCCACCTGCTCGATGAGCAAGCCAGTCGCATCTGCTACACTTTGGCGAATCTTTTGCATTTTCTGTTGAAGCCTCGGCCTTTTGCCTTCGATGGTAAGTGCAATATGCACGAGTTTTTGCTCCCCGAGCGTTTCTATAGCTTTTTTCAAATAAATCCGACTGTCTCGAATCCCCTTTTCATGACAAAGGTAAAGAGCCACCTCGCCCAAAATCGAAACATGGGTAAGGGAAGAGATTGCATTGCAAAGCGCGTGGAAAACCACATCCCCATCCGAATCCGCCTCCATTGAAGGCACATCTGCAAAGGGCAAACCGGCGATGATACACTCTCCCCCCTCTTTTTTAAAACGGTGACTGTCTTGTCCAATCCCTACGCGCAATAACATATAATCTCAACGGTAAAAATTACACAGGGGCGTATGTTTTCTCGGTTTGCTTCGAGGGAATGCGCCGGATATTGGCGCTCAGTCCCTGCAGTTTTTTTTCGAGGTTTTCGTAGCCCCTCTCTAAATAGTGCAAACCGGTTAAAAGGCTGGTTTCTTCGACGATAAGAGCTGCCATGAGGTAGGCGAATCCCGCTCGCAGATCGGGGACTGTGATTTTTTTACCAAGAAAAGTGGTGGGCCCCTTGACCACAAGACTGTGCTCATAATTTTTGGTTCCAAAGCGGCAGGGGCGGTCTCCTAAGCATTGGGTAAACAGTTCGACATCTGCGCCCATTTCTCTGAGAGTTTTGATATAACCAAACCGATTTTCATACACTGTTTCATGCACAACTGAGCTCCCATAAGCTTGCGTAAGAAGTACGACAAAAGGCTGTTGCCAGTCGGTTAAAAAACCGGGGTGTACATCTGTCTCCAAATGGAGGCCTCCCTTTAAAGGTCCTTGGTAGAAAAATTCGATCCCCTCTTTTTTTACGGTAAACCCCCCATTGATCGCGCGCAATTTGTTCAAAAAGGTGACCATGTCGGCTTGGTTGGCTCCTTTGACAAACACTCTTCCCTTGGTGCTAATTGCCGCCATACCGAAAGAGGCTGCTTCAATTCGGTCTGTGATCACAGTGTGTTCAACGGGATAAAATGTTTTGGTTTCTTCGATGTAGATGGTGCGATTCACATCCGCGTGGATAATCACGCCGAGTTTTTGTAAAAACAAAATAAGATCGCTTACTTCCGGTTCGATGGCCGCATTTTCGATGATCGTTTTACCCCGTGCGCAGCAGGCGGCTAAAATGGCATTTTCGGTGGCCATCACCGACGGGTAGGGAAACCGAATGCGGGCCCCTTTGAGGCCGTTAGGAGCAAAGACAAAGTAGGTGCGATCTTTTTTGATCAATCGCTCTTCGACGGTGGCTCCGAGTGTTTGGAGTGCGGCGATGTGAAAATTAACGGGTCGTTTCCCAATGTTACACCCCCCCACTGTGGGCACAATGATGTGTTCTTTAGTCCGGTTGAGCAGAGCGCCCATTGTGAGAATCGGGATCCGGTTGGATCCGGAAAAGTGCAGCGGAATGTAGGAGGTTTTGATCTGTTTGGTGACCACTTCCATCGAGCCTAACTCCCGATCCCAGGCTACATCCATTCCGATTTCTCGGCACAGTTGAACAGTCATTTCGACCTCGGAGATGTTGGGAACGTTGAAAAAGATGCACCTTTTATCAGAGAGCAGGGAGGCAACGAGCATTTTCGTGATGGCGTTTTTAGCCCCCGCTGCTCGCACTTCCCCCAACAGGGGCGTACCACCTTTAATCTCGAATGCATCCATAAGGGGGAACTATAACAGGTTTTCCCGGTTTTAGGTAAAGGAGATATTTATCCTAGCGGGGCGCATCTCTTTAGGGGTGGGATACAAGCTCGTTTTGACGTTAAGCCCTTTTCTAGTAAAATTTTTTTAAATAATCCTCAAGTTAGGTGGTTTGGGTATCAATCCTTAAGAAGCCTTAGGCCGGAAATGTCCGCCAATTACCGCCACTTGTTCATGCTGCGCTCTGCCATTATCAATTTGAGGCAATTCACCCCTTTTTGGATGGCAATGGGAGATTGGGTCGTTTGCTCATTATTTTGTTATTGATTGAGCAAAAAATACTTCCTTCTCCACTTCTTTATTTGAGTGCATTTTTTGAAGCGACGCGCGCCGAATATTATCAAAGATTATTCGAGGTAAGTAGTAAAAACAATTGGCAAGAATGGTTGCAATATTTTTTAAATGGTGTTGCTATGCAGTCGGAAGATGCTTTATCCCGCGCGGAGAGAATCAATCAACTGCTAAATAAATGGAAATTGCAAGTTGCAGGTGGTGGATCCAGTGTTGCACTGAAAATTGTTGAGCAGTTTGCAGTCAATCCATACCTCACCGTAAAAAAAATTTCCGAAAAGCTTAAAGTCGCTTATACTACTGCTGAGCGCGGTATTCGCAAGCTGTTAGAAAAAAATGTGATCACTAAAATAAATGAAAACAAGCGAAGTAGGCTGAAATGCCCTTGCTTGTATCTGCGATCAAAGAGGAAATCTCTTTGTTTAAAAAACAGCTTTCCGAAGAAGACTTCTTTAAGCCCTTCTCTGGACAGGGACTGCCCATAGAGGAAAATGGCAGGGTTATAGGGTCTCTTTTTGCACATAGCAGCCTAAATCGGATCAATGAAAAAGTGGAAACGGACGGCTCACTGGCCCTTGAGTTGAAACAAAAGGGCATGCGGCATTACTTTCCTCTAGATATAGCGCACGCCTCCACAGATTTTAGTCATCATGAAATTGACGAGCGATTTTCCAATGATTTTTCTTCGATATTTTCAGATCCCAATCAAGTAATGAACTTAAGTGCTCTCGCCTACAAGACCCGAGGAGAAGTCGCTCGCGATTACGGGTATTACGATCAATCTCTTTGCGACCTCACTCGGGCCATTGAAATAGAGCCGACAAATCCAGACCCTTATTTCGAGAGAAGCGCTACCTATTTCGAAATGGGGCAATACGATCAGTCGATCGAAGATTTTAACCATTTTACCACGCGCTGTGAGGAAGACCCATCAAAACATTTAGCTTTGGAAGAGGAATTTACCCTCGGTTTTACAAAAACCCTTTCCAAAGAGATTTGTGAATCGGGAAAAGGGTTTGCAAAGGCCGTCCCCATCGGGGTTTATGAATCGGGAAAGGGGCTCGTTTCATTTGCGGCAAATCTGATCACGAACCCCGTGCACACGGCTACCGAAACGTATAAAGGAATGGCACTTTGGTGCTTGGTTTTTTGATTTCTCCGGTTGTAGACATGTTGTCTCGTATT
>JAQFVP010000030.1 GCA_027942475.1 Simkania sp.
AAGCAAAAAAACAAATCTTACCCTCTCTTTTGAAGAGGCAGCGCGGGGCATTGAAAAGAGCCTACTGATTACCAAATATGTGCATTGTGCGAGCTGCAAGGGGTGTGGCGCGCGCTCTGCAAGCGATATTAAAACCTGCTCTACTTGCCGTGGAAGCGGTTCTATGCACCAAACTCGCGGTTTTTTTAGTATGTCGACCACCTGTCCCCGTTGTCACGGGGCGGGCAAAGTGATTTCCGTCGCTTGCCCTGCATGTCAGGGCATTGGCAAAGTCAAAAAGAAAGAACAAGTGAAAATTCCCATTCCCGCTGGGATTGACGATGGGATGCGTCTTAAAATGACCGGCCATGGAGATGCGGGGGAAGGGGGTGGCCCTTCCGGTGATCTCTATGTGCAGATTCATGTAAAACCCCACCCTATTTTTTCGCGAGAAGGGGACGATCTTTTGGTCACCATTCCAGTAAATCTCACAGAGGCTGCGCTCGGATGCAAGAAAGAGATCCCTCGCCTTTTTTCTGGAAAACCGGTGCGCGTCACAATTCCAGAAGGAACGCAGAGTGGAAAAGTGCTTCGCGTCAAAAAAGAGGGGCTTGCCAATGTGCACGGACGTGGGGAAGGGGATCTTCTCATCACTGTGCAGGTGGAAACACCAGTCAATCTCTCGATTGAGCAAAAAAAAATGCTCGAGGCATTCCGTGCAACAGAGCAGCCAGATAATTCTCCCAAACAAAAGTCTTTCTTGGACAAGCTAAAGGTTTTTTTTTAAAAAACTTTTGCCCTTCGGTCTGTAAAAAGTATCTTCCCTTTTCTTAGATTTGACAAACCGGTTTTTCCTTTTTGCAATACAAAGAAAAAGGCCGTTGTGCATTCGCACAACGGCCGGGGACCAGACCTTTCAGTCTGGAAAAAGAAGGGGGAAGCTTTATTGTGAAAGATGAAGATCAATCCTCATTCATTCACTTAATCATCTTTATAACATGTTTGCATGTTTTTTCCCAAAAATTTTTTAAAAAATTTTTATTTACCCCATTTTTTTGCAAAAATGTTAGGCACGAGGGGGGTGATGAGCGCGCGCGTAAGAGTATAAGAAAGGGCGCGGTTCCCCTTTTTTCGGATTTTAAAAGTGGGGATCCAACTGCACCGCTTTTCCTTGCAGGTGGTGTTTGCATATCTAGAGTCAAATATACCGGTTTGTTTGGGAATTTCGGCTTAGGTTACAAAAAGTCAGGAGCAAAACTTATATCAAGCGATGCACAAAAAACCAATATAGAAATGGTTTTTTTTAGACAAAAAGTAGAGTTTTGACTGACACACTATCAAAATAGATGAGCGGCTAACGAGCATTCTCTTTTTATAAAACGGTCTGTTTTTAAAACCAAATCAGAAAGAAATTTTTGAGATTTTTCGGCGAAATGTTGTAATAAAGTCAGAGGTATTATAGTTTTAGAAAGAATTTTGTCTAAGACAAATGGACGTATATGAGGTAATTCATTGGATCTTAAAATTAAAGATGTCGCTGAACTGCTTAATGTTTCAGAAACAACAATCAGAAGATGGTTAGCCGAAGGAAAGATCCCTGCCTACCGTCTCAACCATCAATACCGTTTTAGTTTGATCGAAATAGAAAATTGGATGATGAATTGCCGCGTAAAACAAGAAAACGGGGGACTATTGCGAGAGGAGGAAGGAAAAAGTTTAGCCTTTGAAAGCAAAGAAATGCACTTAACTAGTGCCCAAAAAGGGGGCATTCAGCAGTTCGGGCTGTATCGAAGCATTTACCTCGGCGATGTGCTTGCTAAGGTCAGCTCCCAAAGCAAGGAAGCATTGATCAGACAAACAACTGCAAAAGTAGCTGATCACCTCTCGTTAGACCCCACCGTGGTAAGTGAACTTTTGCTTGATCGGGAAAAGCTCATGCCAACAGCTCTGAGCAATGGAATTGCCGTACCACATACCAGAGACCTGCTTTTAAAAGGGCCGCAAGATGTTGTGGTGGTCGTTTTTCCAAAAGAGCCCATCGATTGGGGCGCTTTAGATTCTCACCCGGTCCATACCCTCTTTTTTCTCTTTGCCTGCGACAACAAAAAGCATTTGCACCTGCTGGCAAAGCTCGCGCATTTGAGTCGCAATCAAACCGCTTTGAGTCTTTTACAATCCCAGCCCCCAAAAAAAGAGCTGCTCAATTATATTAAAATATGGGAAGCGAGCATCTCGAGGTGAGTCAAAGCGGGGTCTGTCTCACCCCTGTGGAGGTTTTGCACTTGCAGAGGTCGAGGCCAGCTTGCTCTTATTTTCTTCGATTAGATTTTTCTGTGTAAAGGTCAAATTGCCCCCTTCGTATCCAATCAAGATGTGTCGCGGTTGATCCCCCTCTTTCAACAGTTTTTCCGCAAGGGGATCTTCCACGCATTGCTCAATGGTGCGGCGCAGTGTGCGCGCACCCATTTCCGGTTGATACCCCTTGTCGACCAGAAATAGTTTGCTCTCATCACTTAGAGTAATCTCAATGTTTTTCCGTTTAAGCCGCTGTTTAAGTTTATCCACCTCTAGATCGACAATTTTGGTCAGATCTTTTTTATCAAGCGCCTTGAAGATGATCATATCGTCCAGGCGATTGATAAACTCAATCTTGTAATGCTTTTTCACTGCCTTGTCGATCTTTTCTTTCATCGTTTCGAAATCGGGCATTCCACTCACGGCGCCAAAACCGACTTCTGTGCTGTGACGGATGAGATCAGATCCGAGGTTGGAGGTCATTAAAATGATCGTATTGCGGAAGCTGATCTTGCGTCCGAGAGAATCTGTGAGATACCCATATTCGAGGATTTGCAAAAGCAAGTTCATCACGTCGGGGTGGGCTTTTTCTATTTCATCGAAAAGCACGACAGAGTAGGGGCGTTGGCGTACTTGTTCTGTTAGCTGTCCTCCTTCTTCATGTCCCACATACCCTGGGGGGGATCCGGTCATCCGACTTGCGGCAAACTTTTCCATGTACTCAGACATATCGACCTGAATGAGGGCATCTTCCCCTCCAAACATATGCACGGCCAGTTGCTTGGCTACAAGTGTTTTTCCCACACCTGTTGGCCCGAGCAAAAGAAAAGCCCCAATGGGACGATTTGGGTCTTTGATGTCCGCCTTACTTCTTCTAAGAGAGCGACAGATCACCTCGAGGGCATTTTTTTGGCCCACGATGCTTTGCATAAGCAATTCTTGCATCTTGAGAATCTTTGTGGCCTCCTCCTCCGTGATGCGCGCAATGGGAATGCCGGTATGTTTCGCCACAATCGCTGCCACGTTATCTTCATCCACAATAACTTGGTGTTCCTCTTTCCTTTTTTCCCAGTCTGTGTGTACTTGATGCAATTTTTGACGCAGAGCTTTTTCTCGATCTCGCAATTTGGCAGCTTTTTCATATTCTTGCTTGCCAATTGACGCTTCCTTTGATTTGCAGAGTTCATCAATTTTCTTTTCAAGTTGATGCACTTCTTGGGGCTGATGTAACATCGAAATGCGCGCTTTAGCCCCCGCTTCATCGATCAAGTCAATCGCTTTATCGGGAAGAAACCGCCCGGTGATGTAGCGATCGGAGAAGTAGACCGCACTGCGAATAGCACCTTCTGTGTAAATGCATTTATGGTGCTGTTCATATTTGGGTTTGAGCCCCATGAGAATCTGGAATGCTTCTTCGAGACTAGGAGGGAAGACGTTGATCTTTTGGAAGCGCCTCTCCAGGGCGGCATCCTTTTCAATATGTTTGCGATACTCATCGATTGTCGTGGCGCCGATGCACTGAATCTCCCCTCTAGAAAGGGTAGGTTTTAATATATTAGAAGCGTCAATTGCCCCTTCTGCGGCGCCCGCACCCACAATTGTGTGCAATTCATCGATGAAAAGTAAAATGTTTCCATGTTTCTTGACCTCATCCATCACCGCTTTGATCCGCTCTTCAAACTGTCCCCGATATTTTGTCCCGGCGATCATCAGAGTTAAGTCGAGAGAGATGAGTTTTTTCTTTGCCAAGTGATCGGGCACTTCCCCTTTGACAATGGCATGGGCCAGCCCCTCGACGATTGCTGTTTTTCCCACACCTGCTTCTCCGATGAGTACCGGATTGTTTTTTCGACGACGACATAAAATGAGAATCAACCTCTCCACTTCTTGGAAGCGACCGATCACGGGATCCAGTTTATTTTCTCGACAAAGCTGGGTCAAATCGTGCCCATAGGCCCGAAGTGCGGGTATTTTTTCGGATGCACCGACAGAAGCGGACACCTTTTCTTGACGGGAACCTGTTTGACTCGATATCCCTATGGGAGGCAGTTGCAAATTAAAGGTTTCGAGCTCTCTTAGGACCTCTTTTCTCACCTCTTTGAGATTGATGCTCAGGTTTTCTAGGATTTGCGTAGCTACCCCGTCTGTTTGGCGCAGTAGCGCCAATAGAAGGTGCTCTGTGCCTACGTAGTTGTGATTGAGACTGGCCGCCTCTTCGTTTGCATAAGAAAATACTTTTTTGACCTTTCCGGTCAAAGCGGGGTCCCCATACACTTGGATCTCAGGGCCAAATCCGACAAGCCTTTCCACCTCACTCAAAGCAGTTTCGTAGTCCACACTGAGGTTGCGTAGTACATTTACGGCAATGCCTTGCCCCAATTTTAGAAGACCAAGCAAAATGTGCTCTGTCCCCAGATAATTGTGGTTGAGGCGTTGCGACTCTTTTTTGGCCAATTTAATGACCTGTTTGGCTCTGTTGGTAAATTTGTCAAACATATAATTAACCTTTTTTCCCGATCCCCTTGAAAATAGGTGAGATAAGCAAAATCTATGCAGAGGCTTACCCTGCGCGTTATCGCGCAAAAAAATAGCTGCAAAATCTTCATATCACTGCTCAAGCAGGCCTTTGAGCAGGAAAGAGCTTATCTGCACATCCAAAGGGGGTAAAAAAGCCCCCTACCTACAAGAGAGGTGCTTACTCCACATTATCGGGGAATATTCCTTTTTTTGTAAATTTATACCGAATCTGGCATGCTGCAAACTTTTTGCAAACAGGAAAGCACAATGTGGAAAATCTTGGATACAGGTGTCAATTCTGCCCAAAAAAATATGGATATCGATGCTGCGCTTTTGTCTCAAATCCGCCCAAACGACCCCCCGCTTCTCCATTTTTACGATTGGGAACAATCGAGTGGGACATATGGATATTTTTTGAACATCAAAAAATTTCTAGACCTCGAAAAAGCGCGCTCCAAGGGGCTTTGTTTAGCCAGGCGTCCGACAGGAGGGGGGATTATCTTCCACTTCTGTGATCTGGTTTTTTCGGCTATTGTTCCCTCCACGTGCCCCGGATTTTCCCCTTGCACCATAGATAACTACCGTTTCATCAACAATTACGTCCGAAAGGCGGTCGAAATGTTTTTTCATACATCCCAAATTCCCGCTCTCTTGCCTCGAGATCCCTCTCCATCTGCCCTTCCTTCTTCCCATTTTTGCATGGCAAAGCCAACCATTTACGACGTGATGATCGGGGGGAAGAAGATTGCTGGAGCCGCGCAAAGAAGGCAGAAACAGGGGTACCTCCACCAGGGAAGCATTGCGATTGCTTTGCCCGAACAAACGCTCCAAGAGGTGCTTTTGCCCGGTGCTGAGGTGATCGAAGCGATCCGGTTGCACAGCTTGCCTATTTTAAAGACCCCGTATACTCAGGTCGAATTGCAAAGTGTCCGTCGGGAGCTACGTCACTTGCTGATCAAAAGCTTTGGGGCGGTTTGAGTTTTTTGCAAGGTTTTTGCCTTTGGGCGAGCAAGTAGTCACGAATTGTTTTCGGTGTATTCAAGACGGAGCCCAGATAGGTCATAAACAGCCCTAATCAAAGGGTGAACGACAGGAGTCATCTCGAGAGAGCCGCGAAACATGTTCGCTAGCCCATGATACATTTGCTCTAGATTCTGCTTACATGCTGCAAGATTTCTTGCCCCTTGTGGATCGCTATCAGGGTCGAAAACCCCTGAAAATATCGCTGAGGAGGCGCCCATTATCGCTTGGCAGGTGCCGAAACTGAAACGCATTGAGCCCGAAACGGGGGCGATAGTAGGAATATATCCCACGATATTAAAACAGGTTTCAATAATTTCCCAACACCTTTCACGGCTTACACTTTCGTATGCGTATTGGGGACGGTTAAAAGCTTGTCTACTATCTAATGCATTGATACTCATTTGTACTCTTTTCTCTCTTTGGTTATTCCGGTCCCATCTCTTTAGCTAATTTTTTAGCGCAAGCGGAAAAAAAACTACCCAATAAAATTGAAAAAATGGGAAAAATATTTCGAATTCTATTGAAAAACTACTTTTTCAGTCAAATTGGCTTCACACATATTGAGATTTTCTTCAGAATCTCAACGAAAAAAGCACTTTATTGAAATTTGACTGCGATCCCGATTATAAGTTGGGTATGAGTGACATTTTGTTGATTCAGTTGTTTTTTATTCAAAAGAGAGGGTAATCTAGTGGATCCGCTCGATGCGAGATCTACTTTTTATGGAAATAATCGGTTTTTTGAACCGAATTAATCCAGAGCTGATTTCTCCCCTTTTCACGCGAGATGATAGATGAAACTGGTCCCTTTTTCAGAGTCCCTCTTAATCGCCGTCTTCTGCCTCGGCTATTTGGCGATCATTTTTGAATTTGCCATTCGGGTGAATAAAACGGCGGTTTCTCTTTTATTGGCAGTTTTGTGTTGGCTCGTCTATTTCTCCGGAGAGATGCAGCCACTGGGGGAGAGTGTAGATCAACTTGTCGGACATCTCGGAAAGGTCTCGGAAATTCTCTATTTCCTCATCGGGGCCATGACCTTGGTGGAACTGATCGATTCGCACAAAGGGTTTCACACATTTACTCATTACTTGCATACCCGGTCTAAGAGGAAAATGCTGTGGGTGATCGCGTTGATTTCCTTTTTCTTATCGGCTGTTCTCGATAACCTGACCACGACCATTTTAATGATCTCTATTTTGCGCAAACTCATCCCCCACCGAAAAGAGCGTCTGCTCTATTCTTACCTCGTTGTTGTCGCGGCAAATGCCGGGGGTGCTTGGACGCCTATTGGGGATGTAACAACCACCATGCTTTGGATTGGGGGGCAGATCACGACGTTCAAAGTGATGAAGGCTATTTTTCTTCCGAGTTTGATCTCAGTCCTATTTCCCCTGATCGTTTACTCTTTTTTTGTCAAAGGGAAGTTTCCCAGGTCAGAGATTGACTTCCGGGATGAGCCTCTGGAGCCGGGGGCTCATCTGATCTTTTTCGCTGGAATCACACTTTTCTTGTTTGTTCCCGTTTTCAAATGGTTGACGGGTATGCCCGCCTTCATGGGGATGTTGATTGCTCTAGCTATTATGTGGCTGATTACAGACATCATTCATCAACAAGATGAAAAGAGCAAACATCTGAAGGTGCCCCATATCTTGACCAAGATCGATGTCTCGAGCGTTCTCTTTTTTTTGGGTATTGTTCTCAGTGTGAATGCTCTCGATTCAATGGGGTTACTCAAATTAGCAGCCGAGTCTTTAAATCAACATTTTCAAAACAATTTCCTCATTGCCACCGTCATCGGCATCATTTCTGCAGTGATCGACAACGTACCCCTCGTCGTGGCGACAAAGGGAATGTATAGCCTAGCCGCTGTGCCCGTTGATTCTCCCTTTTGGCTTTTGATTGCCTATGCAGCTGGGACGGGGGGGAGTATTCTCGTGATGGGGTCTTCCGCGGGAGTCGCCCTCATGGGGCTTGAAAAAGTAGACTTCCTGTCTTACCTAAAAAAAATGACCGTTCCCGTTTTTGTGGGATACTTGATCGGAATTGGGTTTCTCGCGCTCTTTTTCCTTTAGCTCTCATAGATAAAAGGGTGGGTGTTTCTTTGCAGACGATCACCAAATACATAACCGAGCTTTTTGTAGGCGTGGGTATTCATATGCTCTTTGGAATAGCGGTAGATGGCGGTTTCTCCCGCATAAGCGATTAAAATTTGCAATGCCCCATTCGATGATGCCCTGAGATGGGCGAGCGATAGGGGGGCATTTTGCAAAAAAAAGACCCCGTTTCCCCCCTTATGAGGCGAAGGAATTACATTGCGGTCTAAAGGCGGATGAGGTAAGTCGGGCAAGGTCCCATCTATGTGCAAAAGCAACCCGCACACAAGCCCCTGCACACAGGCGAAAGAGGCGAGTGAATGCTCACCCATAAAAAAAGAGGACTCTTTTTTCAAACAGGGCGTTTTATAAAACACTTGATCGAACCCCATGCGCACCTTTTTCCTCTTGACGAGGGTAGCGGCAATTTCGCCCAAATGGGGGCGCAAAAAAATTTTTTTGAGCTTTTTTGAACCGCGCCAAATATCAAAACTGCTCGTGTAGAGGCGGCTTTGCGATGCGCTGCAGAGATCGGTTTTTTGCGCGTTAAGGCGCAGGGCGATGATGCTCGGAATTTCCTCTTTGAGCAGGTCGAGATCTTTTTGGGAAATAAGGGACTCAAACTCAATATAATTATTTTTATAGAAAAAAGAGAGATGCTCTTTTGCAATACTCAACTTCATATTTTCCCTTGATCTAATTTGCAGACATTGTATCCTAGTTCCCAGGAGTTATCTAGAAGATTCTGATGCGCACTTTCGAAGAACTGGGGAAGGCCCTTCCACAGATTGAAAAAAAAATTGGGTACCAATTTAAAGATAAAAATCTCTTGTTGTCCGCCTTTGTGCACCGCTCGTTTAACCACGAAAATCGGGCGGTTGCAGCGAATAATGAGCGACTTGAATTTTTAGGTGATTCTGTTTTACAGCTCCTAGTTACCCTTTTTCTATACAAAAAGTTTCCCGAGGATGTAGAGGGAAGGCTCTCTTTTTTACGTTCGCTTCTCGTCGAAAAAGGGGCGTGCGCCGCCTATATAAATGTGATTGGCATAGAGAGCTTTGTGTTAATGGGCAAGGGGGAGGCAATGCATACGAACAGAGGGCGAACTACGATTTTAGCCAACCTCTTTGAGGCCGTTGTGGGGGCCATCTACCTAGACGGAGGGGTCACAGCGGCCCATCAATTCTTTTTTACTCATTTTACACGCACCATGCTTAAAATAATCGAAAATCCGATGCGTAATTGGAAAGATGAGCTCCAAGACTACTGTCAAAAGCGGTACCAAGCGCACCCCAAATATGAGATTTTAGAGGAGCGGGGCGCTTCCCATAAAAAAACTTTTTATATGGCGGTTACACTCGATGGTCATATTTTGGGACAGGGAAAGGGGAAATCTAAAAAAGAGGCCGGGCAAATGAGCGCGCGACAAGCAATTCAAACCTTAGAAAGCAGATGAGCAAGACCAAATCGTTTTGGGTTTGTCGAGAATGCGGCAATGAGCAGACCAAGTGGATGGGACACTGCAAGATGTGCAATAAATGGAATACGTTTGAGGAAGAGACAAAGACGTTAGAAAATAAAAAACGGTTTACAGCGCAAAATATGCGCTTTGCTAAGCCGGTCCTGATTCGGGATATAAGTCAGCAAGATCTCAAGCGGCACAAGACGCAGTGTAAAGAGCTAGATAGATTGATGGGAGGAGGAGCGGTCGAAGGGTCCTTGAACCTAATTGGTGGAGAGCCGGGGATTGGTAAATCGACCCTTCTTTTGCAGATGGCAAACGGCTTTGCTTTGCAAGGGCTTTTAGTCCTCTATGTGTGCGGAGAAGAATCGAGCGAACAGACCTCTTTGCGAGCCAAGCGGCTCAACATCCAAAGTGATACAATCTATCTCTTGGGCGAGACGAACTTTTCCGCTATTTGTGAACATGTAAAAAAAGTGCACCCAGACATCTTGATCATCGATTCGATCCAGATTGTTTACAAAGAAGAACTGCCCAGCGCACCCGGATCGGTGACGCAAATACACGCCGTCTCCATGGAGTGCATGCACCTCGCCAAGGGGCTCGGAATCACCACATTTCTGGTTGGACATGTTACCAAAAGTGGTGAACTCGCAGGGCCGCGCGTTTTAGAGCACATCGTAGACGCAGTTTTTGAATTTGAGGGGGACCGTCAGTATGGACACCGACTGCTTAGAGGCATCAAAAACCGTTTTGGTCCCACCGACGGGGTTGCGCTTTTCCAAATGGAAGAAGAGGGGCTGCAGGAGATATTAAACCCCTCGCTGACTTTGATGCAAGAGCGGGTAGATCAGGCAGCTGGATCAATCGTCATTCCAACACTTGAGGGTACGCGTGCCATGCTCGTTGAAGTGCAGGCTCTCGTCGCTCCTTCCTCTTTTGCATCCCCCGCTAGGCGATCGACGGGATTAGACCCCAAGCGGCTCTCCCTTTTGCTCGCTATTTTAGAAAAGCGGATGTCCTACCGATTGCATATGCGTGATGTTTTTGTCTCGGTTGTGGGCGGTCTCCACATTGTGGAACCGGCTGTCGATTTAGGGGTTGTGCTCGCCATTGCCTCTTCTTACTGCAACCGGATCCTCCCATCCGATACAGTCGTAGTCGGCGAGGTAGGGCTAGCGGGTGAAATTCGGTCCGTGCCGCGCATCGAGACCCGCGTGAAAGAAGCGCTTCACATGGGGTTCACTCGGTGTTTTCTCGCCCATGCAAACCTAAAGGGGGTGCATCAAAAGCTCAAAGAAAAGATAAAACTATGTGGTATTTCTCGATTAGAAGATGTCATGAAGCAACTCATCAAAAATGAATGAGAATTCTCACTTGTTTAAAAAAAGGTTCCTTGTTTGTACTTTTTTAGACTAATGCATACTATATATTTTACTCTTTTTCTTTGCTCTTGAGGAGGGTTTAAAATGTGCGTGTGCGTGCTATTCAATATAATTTTTAAATTAATATGAATCGGACTTGTCTTCTTTTTAACTCTTTGCTAAGCTTCGATGTTTCTATCAATAAGGTGGGTAGATCGCTTCTTAGACGCGATAAGGTAAAGGGATGAAATTTTTGGGCCTCTTTAAGAGGCATAAACCCAAAATTAAAGATGGCTCGGCTAAAAAAGATGGATTTAGCGGTTGGGTCAAGTGCACCAAATGTGAGGATATGATCCACGCAAGTGAGCTCAAGAGTCATCATAACTGCTGTCCCAAATGTGACCACCACTATCGAATTTCTGCGTTAGAGCGGGTCGAGCTCCTAGTAGACCCCGATTCATTTAAAGAGCTTTTTTCCGATATTCAGCCCACTGACCCCCTCAATTTTTTTGATTCGGAAAGTTATGGAGAGCGGCTGAAAAAAGCACAAAAAAAAACGGGCCGGAGCGAAGCTGTTCTCGTTGGCCTGTGCACAATTGAAACAATCTCAGTCGCTTTTGGGGTTTTGGATTTCGGGTTTATGGGTGGATCAATGGGTTCTGTTGTAGGTGAGCGGATCACTTCTCTCGTCGAGTATGCGATTACACACCATTTGCCGGTCGTTTTTGTCTCTTCTTCCGGAGGGGCCAGGATGCAAGAATCTATTTTTTCTCTGATGCAGATGGCCAAGACTTCTGCGGCATTTGCCAAACTCAGTGAAAGAGGGCTTCCCTATATTTCTGTGCTTACCCACCCGACAACGGGGGGTGTCACCGCCTCTTTTGCTTCTCTCGGTGATGTAATGATTGCGGAGCCAGAGGCGTTGATTGGATTTGCGGGACCTAGAGTCGTGGCACAGACAATTGGACAAAAGCTACCCGACTCTGCGCAGAAATCGGAATTTCTCCTCGAAAAAGGGATGATTGATCTGATTGTGCGGAGGGAAGAGCTGAGGGCAAAGCTGGGATTTTTTCTCCGTTTTTTATCCAACAACCAAACCCTTGCCAAAGAGGAGAGAAAAAGCTGCTTTGACGGGCAAAACGGTTTTTCTGAGCAATCAAGCTCCTCTAGTAGGGGTTATGGGGCAACCGATCGTTCCAAGCGAGTAATAGATGGATAAATGTGAAGTTCCCACTGTGATTGAAGACAAAAATTGTCTTCCTCTCTATGCTTCTAAAGAGGCTGCGGGTGCAGATGTACGTGCCTATATCGAAAAGCCCTTGATTATGTATCCAAAAGAGCGCACTCTGATTAGAACCGGAGTGCGCTTTGCAGTTCCTAAGGGATTTGAAATGCAAATCAGACCCCGCAGCGGTTTGGCTTTAATGCATGGAATCACCGTTCTCAATGCCCCTGGTACCCTCGATTCTGACTACCGCGGTGAATTAAAAGTAATTCTTGTACATTATGGGGATAAACCCTTCACGATTACCCCCCAAATGCGGATTGCGCAGATTGTGCTCGCCCCCGTCTGTCGGGGTATTTTTGCGCTTCAAAAAGAGCTCACAACCACAAAAAGAGGAGAAAGCGGTTTTGGCAATACTGGAACGCATTAATCATTTTTTCAAAAAAGGAGAGAATGTGAGGCTCTCGGAACTACTATCGGATGGCGTTGTCTGTTTTCTACGGTCCAACCGTCGAGATGAGGTGCTCAAATTGTTAGTTGATGCGCTCTCTAGCTCGGGTAAAATTCCAGACGCAAAAGCTTTTTTTGATGCCGTTTTGAAGAGGGAAAAAATTGTTTCCACGAGCATTGGAATGGGAGTGGCCATCCCTCATGCGCGATTGGCGGGACTAAACCGCTTTTTTGTCGCTGTGGGTGTGCAAAGGTCCAAGGAAGGCATCGATTGGAACGCACCTGACGGGACCTTTGTCAAACTCATTTTTATGATTGGTGGCCCTGCAGATCAACAAACGGAGTATCTACAGATACTCTCTCAACTTACCGCAGCGATCAAAGATGAAAAGAGGCGCTGTGGTTTGTTGATGGCAAAAAATTCCGAAGATATTTGCGATCTTTTCGTCGAGTACTAAATTTTCATATCTTGTTTATATTCATCGGATTAGGGGATATTTTCCCCCTAGAAGTCTCTCTTTTGCGCTAAAACGCGGGCCCCTTCCGTTTTCCTACTAGCGCCCTTTTCTAGCTAGATAGATAGAAAAAATTATGTTATTTAATATCAAATACTTAAGTATTATTAATCCGATACGCTCCTCTTTAAAATAAGATAATACTTTTGCTTGATTCTACTATTTATAATGCTTTAATTATGGTTCTTATATAGTTTATTTTCAAAGGTTTATTTTATATTGTTAAAATATTTTAATTCAGTTATAATATAGCAAACATTAGGTAAATTAAAAAAAAGCACTAATGAGTAGTATAAGCGGCTTTGTAAATAGTCAAAATCAAACAAGCAATTCTCGCGTAGCTGATGATTCTTTTGTAGACACCTCTATCGGTGGTGCATCAAAAGGAGGGCTGAGCCATATTGTTAGTTTCCCCTCCAATGTGAGCAGCGAAATACCTCCCCAACTGGAGGCTCAGATCTTTGGTGTGCTTAGCGCTTCCCCTATGCAGGGTGTAGAATTGCGTGGCAAGTTGAGCGCCAACCCCGGTAGCGGCGTAAGCGGCGTAGAGCTTGGCGGCAAGTTGAGCGCTAATCTCGGCGGCAATAGCCTAGAGAGTGTAGAGCTGCGTGGCAAATTGAGCACCGACCCCGGCGATGGCGCAAGGGGCCTAGATTTGCACGATACAACCGATACCCAACCTATTTTTTTGGACTCAAATGAGGATTTTTTCCCTAATAGAACCCTTTCCCCAATTGATTCGGATGCAAGTAGCGACACGCTTTGCCCATCGGACGCAAGCAGCGACACGCTCTGCCCATCAGAAGTTTCTGAGATTGATGTTGAAAGAGCAGAAGAAAGCGTTTCTAATGCCAAAATAAAAGGGTTTATACGCATTCAGCTTGGATTAGGAAACGATGTGCCGTCTCGCACATTGGCTATTAAAGAACAAACCGAGCAAATAAATCTAAATAACACATTGCAAAAACTTGTCGATATCATTCGAACAGAAGACGGTATTGATGTATGGGTAGGGTATGATCAAGATGGTGATATTTGTATAGATACTCTGACAGTATATCGAAAAACAGGAAATCAAACCGAGGCTCATCACTACAATTTGCTTGCGCGCGATGAATGGATTCGATTAATGAGTGACAACATGGCAGTGATTGATGAAGAGTTTTCTAAAGACACGATAGAAACCTATATTACAGATCACAAACAGGAGTTAGACAAGATTGCCGAAGATTTGATGCGATTAATGAAAAAAATAGATTCTGAGCACCGAAATAGTGCGCATTCGATGCAGTCCGTCTATTCATTTTCTGGGGTAAGAGACCCTTTGCAAGCGAGCTTCCGGGTCCACAGGGCATTAAAAGAGTCCCATTTTATCCCAAATGGTCTGCGCAAAATGTTTTTATGTCCCGACTACAAGCTAGTTACCCCCGATGGTGAATTCACTGAAAGGGGAAGTAGGGCCTTCAAAGAGCTCTTAGCAGCCCACCACCTCATAGAAGGTGAGAAAAAACACCTAAAACACCGCCACTCTTTATTGCGCATAGAAAGCAGCAAGCCTGACATTGATGATGCAGAAAAAATTAGAATTAAAAGGGAAATGGACGAACTCGCTGAGCGCTTCAAAGAAATTCAGCAATACTCAAAAGTAGCGTGCATGATTGGGATCATCCAAAGCCATCGAGAAGTAGTCCTGACTTCAAGAGGGAGAGAAGGGGATGTAGATGTGCAACCTCCGGAATCGGTGAGCTTGCGAGAAGCTCTGATGAGGGCGGACCAAGAAGGAGCACTCAATGGCCTTGGCTTTGAAATGGGGAAAGTATATTACTTGAGTAAGTGCAATATTGATGCCTATAAAAAGGAACGCATAGCGCCAGATAAGACTCTAAGGCTTTTGAGAAGGGATGGAGTCGAAGAGACAGTATCTCGGGAAGAATTTTTACGCATAGCAGCAAATAAAGAGCAAATGATGCGCTACCGTTCATTTTCGGTGCACGAAGAGCATCTGCTCGATCCAGTTGTCATACGAAAGCAGCTCAGCTTGAGAATCGCCCAAGAGTTTTCTGATTTTCTGCTCGAAGGGGATAAGCGCTGGTACCAAGTCGATTCCCGTATGAGCAAAAGTTACCTTGACTTTCGAAATGTTGACCCCCTTTCAGTGCAAGAAAAAAATGTGGGAATGGAATTGGGGGATATGCTCTTTTACAAAGGGATCACTTTGGCAAATAGAGCCAATCCCTATTTTCGTATCATAAATCAATTAAAATACCAAGATAGACAGATTCCTTTAGCCCGAGAAATTAGTGGTATCAACGCAATCATACCAGCTGCATCACAGCTTGTGGACCATATAGATCAAAATAGCGTTTCGGAGGAAGGGGGAGAAGAAATCTATTTAGACCGTTTTTCCAAACAAGCTGTTGAAACAGCCGAAAGGATGATAGCCGAATTAGGAAAGATCGATGGGCAACCTCTAAATCGGTTGATAAAATCAGCTCTCCTAAACAAGAATTGACCCCGCAGTCACCCGCGCTATCCAAGCACTGCTTTCTGTCCGATTATGTCTTGTTTATTACACATTAGCAGCCCTGCTTCATAACGATCGGTGTTTTTGTTTAGGCGACCCACTTTTTCTTTCACATGGAAGGCCTGTTTTTTAATCAGTGCTATG
>JAQFVP010000002.1 GCA_027942475.1 Simkania sp.
AAACCAAGGTCAAAATCTATGGGATGATGCGCCAACCCCTTAAGGAGGGGGAAGCGATTGAAGAAAGGCTTAAAAGCTGTGACCATTATCTAAGTCACCTGTTAGAGTCGCTAAGAGGGCAATTGTCTTAACACTTTCTCTGCTTGTTAAAATTTTTTCTCCGGATATTTGATGCGCAAATGACGAGCGACCACGAGAGTTTTGATCATGGTTTGTTTGATGATCTCGAGCTCTTTGAAGTTAAGTTCGCAATTTTTGAATTGACCATCTCTCAACTTTTCTTTGATGAGGCGTTCGACAAGTTCAATAATCAACTCTTCGCTGACCGTCTCAAGGGAGCGGGACGCAGCTTCTAAGGTATCGGCAATCATGATGATCGCCGACTCTTTACTAGATGGGTTGGGTCCTGGGTATCGAAATTGGTTTTCGTCTACAGCATTTTTGTCCCCCCCCATCTGCTCTACTTGTTTGCAGTAAAAATAGTAAACAAGGGTCTGCCCGTGGTGCTCCTTGATCACATCGATAAAACTTTGAGGCAGTCTATGTTTGCGAGCCAAAGCTTCCCCTTGATGCACATGGTCGATGATGACTTGCGTCGACTCGAGGGGGGTCAAAAGCTGGTGAATATTAAGCCCTCCCATCTGATTTTCAGTAAAGTAGTGTGGGTTAAAGAGTTTGCCGATATCGTGATAAAGAGTGGAAATGCGGCAAAAAAGTCCATTTGCACCAATTGCCTGCGCAGCGGCTTCCGCAATGCTGCCTACCACCAGACAATGTTGATAGGTCCCCGGAGCCTCTATACTCAGCCTTCGTAAAAGTTCATTATTTGGATTCATGTAGTTCATGAGAGCGGCATCGGTCATAATAGCAAAAACTGATTCAAAAATGGGCAGGAAACCGATGATCAAAATGGAGATCAAAAAAAGGTAAGCAAACGCAAAGATCGAGTCGGTAAAGGTATTGAACAGCCAAAATCCATCGAAAGAAATATTATATGCAAAAAAGACAAGGATGCAAACTACCCAAATTTTAGTGCAAATACCAAAGACCTCTTTTCTTTTCCTCAGCCCCCTACAATTCAAAATCGCAACCATCCCCGCAGTAAAATTTGAAATGATAAAATGGCTCGGCTCTGAAACGAGAAAAAGGCCCAAAATGACTGTGAGAGCGAAAACAGAAAACAAGGCTAGTTCAGAATTGAGTAAAATTGAAATCAGAATGGCTGCAAAAGGAACGTAGATTGGATACCGAATCATGGAAAAAAGATCTGTATTGCGCGGCAGGAAAAAATCAGATATTTTTGACAGAAACAGGGTAAGAATAATAATTGTCACATAAAGACAGAGCTTTTGCGCCGACTCGGCAATTTTTTTATGACTTATCCCGATATAAAGCCAGCCCAGAAAAGTGATGAGGATGGCGAAGATCAAGCTACTAAGTAAAACACGGGGCTGATTCAGCTCTCCCTTTTCAAAGCTGTTTTCTTTCAAAGAGCGATGGATGGTGATGCGCGGTATTTCTAAACCTTTTTTTTGGTCGAGCGTGTCGGTTAATGCCACCTGCTCGCTCAGAGCTATTTCTGCTAAGTGATCCCGAATGGAGGTATCTTCCTCAAGATCGCTAAATAGATCGAGGTGAGCACCGCTTGAAGTGCGCTCTTTCTCACCAGCTTGTTCAAGCGGATTTTGGTCTGAGGAATCAGTTGGTAAAGCACTCAACCACCATCCTTGGGAGTAAATAAAAAAGGTTAAAGAGAAAATAAGACACAGGGCGAGCACAATTTTTAAGCCCAAGTGGTCCTCACCGAAATAACGGCTCCAACTCGATTTTTCCTTGGGTTTTTCGGTCATTAAAGACAACGCCTTCCAAAAAATGCTTTTCAGCTCCCTCATCCCCATTTTCTCACTCCCCCTTATTTTTGGGTAGATTTTTTCCAAAGCATTTTCTATGAAAGGTCTGTAAAGAACTTTTATTTTGCAAAGAAACTGCATAGCTTGTGCCCCGTCGCTACACTAAAACCTCATTCAGGGGGATGCCCCCCGTTTGAGCCTTATTTCTTAAAATATTTTTCGCGCAATGAAAGCTCGCCTTGACTTTAAGATTTTTTCTTGTAAAATTTCTTTCCGAAAACAACCCTCAGGCTAGATGGTTTGGGTGTCAATCCCTAAAAGCCTTTGCTTTTTAGGCAAGGGAGTAGCTGCTTATAATTTTGCCTTTACTTTGTGATTCTAGCGCAACTAAAACAAATCCGCGTTCGACCCGTACAAGTGGGTTTACTCAAAAGCGGTGGAAAAAAGTTGCTTTAGATGCACCTGAGCTTTAGAGAAAAACTTCCCAACTTTTCAGGATAAGGGGAGAACTCATCACAAGTAGATGCACATAGAAAACTAAAATACGGAGAATTCCAATGAAACATTTTTTTTATTTATCGGTGTTTTTATTACACGTTCCTTTCGCTTTCAGCTCTCTATCTATGGACCATCAATTATCAGATCACGAAAAAGTTGATGATCAGCTATCTGTAAATCAAGAAGAAGCGATGGAGCCAGCAAGCAAAAATATAGTAATTGCCGAAGCCGTAGCGGAAGATGGGGCAACAGCGAGAGTTATCGCAAAAAACCCTGTTAAAGTGAAGAATGCCATATGTTTTTTATACGGGAAGGGGTTTCGACCCAATGAGAATCTAAAAATCGCTTCTACTTCCTGTTGTGAGGCCTTGTCTTTCGAAATTCAGGCTGATAACAAGGGAGAGTTCTTTGCCGGATTGGCGCCAGAAGTAAGCGAGAAATCGGGTGGTGTATGTCATATTGATATACTGCGCGAATTTGTCGATGCTCCCCTCCACCTCAAGTATCCCTGGGGCTCGGAAGTTATTTTTACCAACCAAAGCGATTGATATCTATCATTGCGATCAGCCGCGCTGCAAAAACTAACTGAATTAAACCACTTATGTTTATTACCAGTTGTGACGCAGCGCCGTCCTTCATCTTAGGCGAGCGGAAAAACCCACCCTTTTAGGGGTGGGATAAAAGCTCGCCTTGACTTTAAGGTTTTTTCTTCTAAAATAATCTTTGAAATGTCTTTGAGATAGATGGTGTGGGTGTTAATCCCGAGACCCCTTCCCCTTTAGGCAAGCAAGCAGTCAAACGCACCTGCGCTACAGAAGAAAGACTTCTTAAATACGGAGAATTCCAATGAAATATTTTTTTTATTTATCGGTGTTTTTATTACACGTTCCTTTTGCTTTTAGCTCTTTATCTATGGAAAATCAATTATCAGATCACGAAGAAGTTGATGATCTGATAATTGAAGAGCCCGCTTATTCTGGATCAGAGAGCTATCCATCTGCTCATCAAGCAAGCCAAGATATAACAATTGCCGAAGCCGTAGCGGAAGATGGGGCAACAGCGAGAGTTATCGCAAAAAATTCCATTAGAGTGCAGAATTCCGTATGTTTTTTATACGGAAAGGGGTTTCGACCCAATGAGAATCTAACAGTCGCTTCTACTTCATGCGATGAGCCCTTATCTTTTGAAGTTGTCGCTCCTACTTCGTGTGGTAAGACCTTGTCTTTCGAAGTTCAGGCTGATAGCAAGGGAGAGTTCTTTGCCACATTGTCAGTAGAAGAAATAATCGGGTTCGGGCAACCGGGCGGTGTATGTTATGTCGCTATACTGCGCGAATTTGTCGATGCTCCCCTCCACCTCAGGTATCCCTGGGGCGTGGAAGCTATTTTCAATTATCCCTGGAGCTATTGATAGCTATCGTCGCGATCAGCCGCGCTGCAAAAACCAACTGAATTAAACTGTTTATGTTTATTATCAGTTGTGATGCAGCGCCCTCTTTTTTCCTAGGCGAGCGGGAAAACTCACCCGTTCAAAGGTGAAATGAAAGCTTTCCTTGACTTTAAGATTCTTTCTTGTAAAATATGTTTTTCAAATAACCTTCGGGCTAGAATGGTTTGGGAGTCAATCCTTATAAACCTTTGCCTTTAGGCAAGCAAGTAGTCTCAATTATGCTCTGCGCTATTTATGATTCTAGCGCAACTAAGAGAATTTGCAACGCTGCAAAAAGACCGCCCGAACGCACTTGCGCTTTAGAGAAAAACTTCCTACTTTTTAGGTAGAAGGGGGACTCGCCACAAGTAGATACACATAGAACACTACAATACGGAGGATTCTAATGAAATATTTTTTTTATTTATCGGTGTTTTTATTACACGTTCCTTTTGCTTTCAGCTCTCGGTCTACGGACCATCAATCAGATCACAAAAAAGTTGCTGATCAGGTAACTGAACAAACAGCTAATTCTAAATCAAAGAGCGATCCATCTGCACATCAAGAAAAGGTGACTCATCAAGCAAGCGAAGACATAGTAGTTGCCGAAGTCGTAGCGGTAGATGGGGCAACGGCGAAAGTGGTCGCAAAAGGTTCTGTTAGAGTGAAGAATTCTATATGTTTCTTGTACGGGAAGGGGTTTGAACCCAATGAGAACCTAAAAGTCGCTTCTACTTCGTCTGATGAGGTCTTGCCTTTCAAAATTCAGGCTGATAGCAAGGGAGAGTTCTTTGCCGGATTGGCGCCAGAAGTGATCGGAAAATCGGGCGGCGTATGTCATGTCAATATAATCCGCGAATTTGTCGATGCTCCCCTCCACCTCAGGTATCCCTGGGGCTCGGACGCTATTTTTACCCACCAAAGCGATTGATAGTTATCGCCGCGATCGGCCGCACTGCAAAAATCAACTGGGCTAAACCGCTTATGTGTATCATCAGTTGTGACGCAGTGCCGTCTTTTATAGGGTTACGATGCACATAGAAACCTACAATACGGAGGATTCCAATGAAACGTTTTTTTTATTTATCGATGTTTTTATTACACGTTCCTTTCGCTTTCAGTTCTCGATCTACGGATCACGAAAGAGTTGCTGATCAGATAATTGAACAGACAGCCAATTCTAAATCAAAGAGCGATCTATCTGTACATCAAGAAAAAGTGACGCACCAACCAACCGAAGGTATAGTGCTTGCCAAAGCCGTAGCGGTAGATGGGGCAACGGCGAAAGTGATCGAAAAAGGTGGTATGAGAGTGAAGAATTCCATGTGTGTTTTATACGGGAAGGGGTTTGAACCCAATGAAAATCTAAAATTCATTCTTACTTCTTATCATGAGGTCATATCTAGTGAAGTTCAGGCTGATAGCAAGGGAAAATACTTTAATATATTACTGCCGGAAGTAATCGGGAAATCGGGGGGCATATGTTATGTCGATATACTGCGCGAATTTGTCGATGCTCCCCTCCACCTCAAGTATCCCTGGGGTTTGGAAGCTATTTTTACCCACCAAGGCGATTGATAGCTATCGTCAGAATATTTTGGCCCTCGGACTAGGGCCTCCTAGCAGCCTTTGCCTTTAGGCGAGTGGTCACTTTGCACAAGGCCTTTTGCATTCGCTTTGCAAAAATTGAGACATGTGTGCACAATATATATGTCTTACCCAAACAAACGCGATTAGCTGAGCAATAATGCTTGTCATTTTTACCCCTACTGGTGAGAATGGTAAGTGACTCTTCACATCTGAGGTGACATGCCCTCTTATCAGAGTTTAGCAAATAAATATCGCCCTCAAATATTTTCTGAGGTTTTAGGGCAAGACCCCATAGTGCAAACGATCAAAAATGCACTTCGATTACAACAAGTAGGCCATGCCTATTTGTTTTGTGGGACACGGGGCACGGGTAAAACAACCCTCGCACGCCTTTTTGCAAAAGGGGTCAATTGTCAAAAACTCTCCGAGGAAATGGAGCCTTGCTGTGAATGTAGATCTTGTCGAGACATTCAGTCTAATCATGCGCTTCATGTCATCGAAGTGGATGGAGCCTCTCATCGGGGCATCGACGACATCCGCACTCTGAATGAAACGGTCATCTATGCGACCTCTTTGGAAACGAGCAAAGTGTATATTATTGATGAAGTCCACATGCTCACGAAAGAGGCTTTCAACGCTTTGCTCAAAACTTTGGAAGAACCCCCAAAACACGTGATGTTTTTTTTCGCGACCACACAGCCCGAAAAAATGCCTGAAACAATTCTTAGTCGTTGCCAGCGTTTTGATTTACGCCCTATTTCTTCGGAAAAAATTGTCGCCAAGCTTGGGCATATTCTCCAAGATCTCGGTTGCACAGCAGAAAAAAGGGCCCTTGAGCTCATTGCATACCGTGCAGACGGCAGCTTGCGCGACGGTGAATTGCTCTTAGACCGTCTTTTTTGCCTGTGCAACGGAAAGATCACAGCGAACAACATCGAAGAATCACTCGGAATCCCTCCTCGCGAAATTTTTTTTAGACTAGACAAAGCGGCGAGTAAAAACCATCTCTTTTTTGCCTTTGATCTCACACAAGAGGTATGTGAGGGGGAGATCGATATCAAATACTTCCTAGAAGACTTGATTGAGCATTATCACACGATCTTGTCTACACAGCTCGGACACACATGCAGTCGCATTTCCCTGTTTTCTGATTCCGATAAAAGGGGGTATATCGATGCGAGCAAGCTCTATACCGAGCGGCAAGTGCTAGACATTCTCGATCTTCTTCACTCCCGAACTGACAAGAGATGTAACCATCTTTTTAAAAGAGTAGACCTCGAAATTCTCTTGCTTCAGATCATTCGGTGTATGAAAAAGATGCCTCTTGAAACGCTTGTCGATCAACTCGTCAAACTCAAAGAATCGGTTGCTTTCCAAAATTCTGCTGAGCAAAAGTCTGCCTTGGTCCAGCCAAATAATGTGTGCCAAAAAAAATCTCCATCCTTGGATAAAGAGCAAGATAATGTGCGCGAAAAGATTGCCCACGAAAAAATCATGCACTTTGCCAGTGTCGAATTAAACGGCTGCATTAAAAAGTGAGCAGAGATTTGCTTGGTATCAGCATATAATTTCGTTAATCATTTTTCCATACTTCTCGCGCAAGTACTCACCCACCTCAGCGCCGCTTCCCATCTGCATAATCTCTGTCACCTGGGCCTGACATCTTTTAAGCACGACCTTGCTAACCATTTTTTTAACGATAGAAATATGGCGAGGAGCGCAGGAAAATATCCGAATCCCCAGCCCTAAAAGCAAGGGGATCATCAACGGTTCTGCTGCCATTTCACCGCATATACTCACGGAGATATTAGACTTATCCCCTTCTATGACAATTTCTTGGATCATTCGTATCACGCTTGGATGGATTGGTTTATAAAAAGAGTCCAGGTCTTGACGAGTTCTGTCTATTGCAAGAGTGTATTGGGTTAAATCGTTCGTACCAATGGCAAAAAAATCGCACTCTTTTGCAATCAAATCACACGCAATCACAGCAGAAGGGACCTCAATCATCACACCAACGGGGATACGCTTTGCAATTTGATACCCCTCTTCACACAGTGCACAAGCGACCTTTTTCATCAGATTCTTGACCTCGACTACCTCAGTGACGTCCGAAATAAATGGCAAGAGAATGCGCAAATCACCGTTAAAGCTCACGCGCAGCAAAGCGCGCAACTGTTTGAGTAGCATTTCTGGGTAACGGAGAAGAAAACGGATCGCTCGGCAGCCAAGTGCGGGATTTGGTTCAAATTCATAGCCATGAGTATCCCCTTTATCCCCACCTATATCAAATAGACGGACCGTCAATGGTTTCCCTTTTGTTTTTTGCACCACCTGCCGATAAATTGTGTACTGATCCTCTTCCGAAAGGGACAAGGTTTTCCCAGTAGAGAGAAATTCTGAACGAACCAGCCCTATACCATGAGCACCGCATTGGCTTGCCAACTCCAAGTCATCAATACTGTCAATATTGGTTAAGAGGGTAAGTGGGCATCCATCTGCTGTTTGCACCCCACCTACATTGATCCCATTTGTGTATACTTTCATCCGATTTTGCTTCACTTCATAGCGCATACGGGTTCGGGATGAGGGGTTAATGATCACACTATTTTGATCAGTGTCTACAATCACGTGACATCCTTGATAACGGTGCAGAGCTTGAATGTTGACATTAGAAATATAGGGGATCCCCTTCGAACGGGTAATCAAAGCGGCATGTGAAGTATCACCCCCTATTCCAGTCACAAACCCTTTGACTTGAGCGCATGTGGCTTCAGAAGCGAGAGAAGGGACTAATTCCTTGGTAAAGATGACAATATCCTTGGGAAGGGTAACCAAGTTCATGTGCTGATGGGAAGATAAATGACGCAAAATACGATTTGAAAGATCCTTCACATCGAGCCAACGCTGGCTATGGGCGTTGCCTTTGTTTTTTGTAAACTCTTTTTCGTAATCACCCATGACGCTGCGAAAAACCGATTCGGTGTTTTTCATCATCTGCCGGATCTTTTCTTCGACAAAAGTAGTCATTAGGGGGTCTTTGAGCATTTGAATATGAGTATGAATAATAGACGCAGCCTCTTGCGATCCTTCTTTTGCTAAATACCGCTCTAAACTCGAAAGATCCTCTTTACTTGAGAACAAAGCGTGTCGGTACCGAGCCACCTCATGTTCAATATCGGTAGATTGCACCGGAAATTCGGGGATAACATCTCCCGGAAAGTCCTCGAGAAAAGTCAATGTGCCCGAAGAGATTCCTTTACTAATTGTGTCCCCCTTCAATGAGATTTCTTTGAAGATTTTTTTCATAATTTTTATACGGTTTTTTCCCCGAATTGGGTCTCAAATGCGCGCGCGAGCAGCTCCATAGTTTCCCTCGCGTCTCCCCCTTCAACGCAGATGTGAATCTTTGCATTTTTAGGGGCAGCCAAAATCATAATGCTCATGATGCTACGCGCATTGATTGATTCCCCTTTGTAGGTCATGGTCACTTTGGATCGACTCTCTTCGAGCACCTTGGCAATATAAGAGGCGGGCCTGACATGGAGCCCCATATTATTTTTTACTTTGAGCACTGCTTCTAGCCTCTCATCCAATTTTTACTCTCTTTTTTTTCGTTTTTGCCCCGATGGTGTCTAATAACTTCGTATTGAATTCTTTGGCTGAGTGGTACCCCATATCTTTGAGACGGTGATTTAATACGGTCGTTTCGATAAGCAGTGCGACTTCTCGACCGGGCTTGACCGGCAAAACGTAGAGAGGCACATGCAATCCCAAAATTTCTTTGAATGGTTCCTCAAGCCCGATCCGATCGTAATAATGAGCATCATCCCATTCTTCCAATTTCATAACCACATCCACGCGCACATTTTGACGCACGGAAACGGCGCCATAAAGGTGAGCAATGTTGATGATCCCAATTCCACGGATTTCGAGTAAATGACGGGTTAATTCGGGACCTGACCCTTCTAAATAACGGTTTTCCTTTTTCTTTAAATGCACCACATCATCCGATATAAGGCGATGCCCCCTCTCAATCAGACCCAAGGCCGCTTCACTCTTTCCTACAGAAGAGTCTCCCTGGATCAAAACTCCAATTCCGAACACTTCTACAAGAGTGCCGTGCATACTTTCTAACGGAGCAAATTCCTCTAACAAGATCAGCGTGAGTTTTGTAAAAAGAGCCATCGTCTTTTCATGGCTCTGCAAGATGGGAATCTTCATGCTTTGACACACTTCGACAAGCTCTTTTGGAGGTGATAAACGGTGCGCTAACATAACAGCTGGAACCTGCCTGTTGACCACCTGCTCAATCTGTTTTTTCCTATCTTTGGGATCGAGGTCGCACACATAACCGAGTTCAGAGCGACCAAATAGGAGAATTCTCTTGCTGAGTTTACGCTTGGTATGCCCCGTCAGTGCAAGGCTCGGGCGTTGCACTTCGGGAACTAAAATGCGCTTTTTCATCCCTTTTTGCGTTCCCTCCACAGACAATTTGAGATTTTTTTTAAACCGATCAAAAAGGTCTTGTACAAGTATTGATTTTTTACGCACGGTCTACCTTAGATAGAAACTGAGTTGATCGAAAAGAAAAGCGGTTCATAGAGAAGATTGCCTCGCTCTAAGCCTTAAAAAACCGAGCAAAAAATCAAAGGGCATGTTTTGAAAATGGGTATCCGGAAAGCAAACAACCCTCCAGAAAAACGAGACTTCTTGATCTAATGTTTTCACAATCAGCCTCTTTTCGATGATCTGATATTCATCACAACGTGAAATCCTCTTCTTTGCTAAAAGGAGTAAAACACCTTTAAACTTCAAGCAAAAGAAACTCTTCAAGGGATATATATTACGGAATAAAGAAGTTTTTTAACAGAGAAAAACAAAGTGACTCTGCATTCAGAGACCAAGAGATCCTTGAGTTGCGCTTTTTGTTTCCCCTTTAAACCCTTTTTCTCCCGATTTTTTCAACAAATCCGACCTTATGTGCGTGCTTTACGAAAAGCACCATTTTTCGATAATATCCCGATTAGATCGCCATCTTAGATTAGGTGAGCACTTTTTGCCTTTTTTCACAATAAGAGGATGTCGTGGATCCTGCAAAAGTAGTCGTGATTGGTGGAGGATTTGCAGGGCTCAATTTGGTACAATCCCTGTCCAAAGCAGCTCTGGAAATTCTACTCATCGATCAAAAAAATCATCATCTCTTTCAACCCCTTCTCTATCAAGTGGCCAGTGCGGCTCTTTCTCCGGCAGATATCGCAACACCTTTGCGAGAGATTCTCAGCACACAAACCAACACTTCCGTGGTTATGGGAACCGTGGAAAAGATTGAAAAAAGACAAAGACGAGTGACTTTGTCCGATGGGGACTCGATTCCCTATGACTATTTGGTCGTCGCGCCAGGTGCTTGTTACTCTTACTTTGGGCATGATGAGTGGAAGTCATTTGCTCCTGGATTAAAGACCATTCCGGATGCTTTGAGGATTCGGGAGAATATCCTCCTTTCTTTTGAAAAAGCAGAGCGAATCGGAAATGACAAGGAGGCTGAAAAGTTTCTTAATTTTGTAATCATTGGTGGAGGGCCAACAGGGGTTGAAATGGCAGGTGCCATTGCTGAGATCGCCCACCGGACCCTTTTTAAAAATTTTCGTTATATTAAACCGGAAAAGTCTAACGTCTATCTGATTGAAGGCTCACCTCGACTCTTGCCTCCTTACCCAGAAAAACTTTCGATCAAGGCGAAAAAAAACCTCGAAGAGATGGGCGTCTGCGTGTTGACGGGAAACAGTGTAGAGCAAATTACAGACCAAGGGGTCCGAGTCGGTGAGAGGTTTATTCCCTCTCATAACATCGTTTGGGCGGCGGGCAATCGGGCTGCTCCCGTTTTACAAACGCTCGATGTCCCCCTTGATCGTCAAGGGCGGGTCATTGTAGAGCCCGATTTGACGATCAAAGAGCATGCAGAACTGTTTGTCATTGGGGACGCCGCTTGCGTACTCGGCAAAAATAACAAACCACTCCCAGCTATTGCCCCTACAGCGATCCAAATGGGACGCTACGTTTCGAAATTAATCAAAAAACGGACTCCCAAGGAAAAAAGGCGTCCCTTCCGATATCTCGACAAGGGGAGCATTGCGACAATTGGAACAAATAAAGCAGTTGGTTACATTGGGAAGACGCTCATCTCTGGATTTTTTGCTTGGATTATTTGGGGTTTTATTCATGTGTTTTATCTCGTTAGTTATCGAAGTCGATTTACAGTGATGCTCAACTGGCTTTTCCATTATTTGACCGGACTCAGGGGAGCGCGTTTGATTCATAGTGCCCTCGATCAAGGGGATAAAATATCCAAAAAGGAAAAAAACAATACGTAAGCAAATGGTTTTGCCAGGGTCAAAGAGTGACTTTTTGCAAAAAAATGTATACCCGCTACGCAGACGCTCTGGCTCACTTTTGGAGGCACTACCCCTCCCTTGAATATGGCCTAACCTTTCTCATCGGCATTTGCTCCCGCTTCCACTGCGCCTACCTTTTGCTCGCTGCTTTGGCATATAAAAGATTTTCTTTGCTCATCGTGGGGTTTGCTTACTTTTATTCCCTCTTTTTATATCCCGATTTCCAATGCGTCGATGAAACATGGGGGACGGGCGTATTTCGCATCCGAGAAGTCAAGAGGTCTCAAACCTGTTTTGGCTCTGCGCTACTCTATAGGGGAACGCTACTCACATTTCACACTGGGCAAAATATATTTCATCGGTTAGATTGCCAGGTTCGTATAAAATCTACAAAAAACCGCCCCCTTGGAACGCATGATTACCTCATCTCTCATCTCTCTTTACGTCAAAAAAGACCCCATTTTTTTACCTTGAAGATGGGTAAAAACAGCACGTGGACCCCCCTTAAGGGGAGAAGCCTTGCCGAATGGAGGTTTCAGATCAAAGAGAAAATGCGCACATGGGCGCGCACACATTTTCAAAATCGAGCAGTCAAACATTTGATCACCGGTCTTCTCATAGGTCAAAAACAAAATCAGTTGCAATCATTTCAATTTGAAAAGCTGGGTTTAAGTCATTTGCTCGTCATCTCTGGGTTTCATTTTGCCATTTTATCCGGCCTTTGTTTTGTTTTACTCAAAACATTTTTGCCCAGAAAAATTCTCTTTTGCTGCGTAATATGTTGTATGTCACTTTATTTTTTATACATAGGGGAAACTGCCTCCACTATTCGATCTTATATCGGAATTTTGGTCTATCTGGGCGGAGCAGTGCTCGAGAGAAAAAAATCCCCACTCAACGCTCTCGGAGTAACTCTACTCTTTGCACTCACAAGTCAGCCGATGATCGTTTTGGATGTTGGGTTCCAATTAAGTTTTTCCGCAACGTTTGGCATCCTTTTGCTCTACTCCCCCTTCGAAAACTGGTTACGCCAATTTTTTCCCAAAAGGGCACTAATTACGTTAAAAAAGCTAAGTGTGATCGACCGGTGTGGCAGCCTGCTCTCCACCTATCTAAGAAAGGTGTTATCACTCAATTTGAGTGTGTTTTTATTCACGCTGCCCATTGTTTTGTTTCATTTTCACCAATTTACCCCTATAAGCTTTTTCTATAACCTTTTCTTCCCCCTACTATTTAGCCTACTGATCCCGTTTATCATTTTGAGTTTTGCAATCCCTTTTCTTTTTCCCGCTTTGGAAATGTACACTTCCTTTTTGTTACGACTCGTTTTCTACGCTCCTAAAAAACTTTTATTCTCCCTCGGTTATTCCTCCTTTCCCCAGATTATTGCTTGCGGCGCTTTTGTTATCCCTTTTTTGTGGGGTATCTTTCTCCATTTTGCACGCTTGCAAAGGCTTGGGCGCTAAGAGCGTCAATATTTGTATCTCGACAAAAATGGGGATTGACCTAAAACAAGTTGATTGGCAAGAATGGTGCCTCAACTCTTTGGCGATCGTAGCTCAGTTGGTTAGAGCGCTGGATTGTGGTTCCGGAGGTCGCGGGTTCGAATCCCGTCGTTCGCCCCATTCTTTGA
Source organism: Simkania sp. (assembly GCA_027942475.1). Taxonomy (GTDB): domain Bacteria; phylum Chlamydiota; class Chlamydiia; order Chlamydiales; family Simkaniaceae; genus JANQSR01. The sequence continues at coordinate 13,395 of JAQFVP010000002.1, forward strand.
GTAAGGTCAGCGCAACGACTGATAAATAGCCTAACTACATTTCGGTATACTTTTCTCTTTTCTTGTTATAGACTGAGGGGAGCGCGCGGACTTGAGTTCACCCCTTTTTATCAAGAACGTGAAAAAAGGTTTTGAATGCGCGCAATCAATTCTCGGTTGTGCATATACATGAGTTTGATACAAATCATAAAAGTTGATTGAAATCGCTATTTTTCACAACGTCAGATAAGTAGGATGCCAAGGCCTTTGCATGTCTGAGCCACCAAAAATAAAAGCCCATTCCGAAGTCACGGGACTTTTGATCCTCTTTTCCACTCTACTTCTGTTTCTAACCACTGTTAGTTTTGTTCAAGGGGTTCCCGCCGCAAATTGGCTCGGACTCATCGGTTATTTTATCGCTTTGAGTTTGACCTACACGCTCGGTCTTGGGAGCTACCTTTTGATGGGTTATCTCGGTTGGATTGGATGGAAATTTTTGACAAATGATGAGAAACCAAAACTGCGCGCTAAAACGGTATACTTTGCACTTTTTCTCTTTTCATTTTGTCTCATCTTGAACCTGCTCGCAGAAACGCATGGCGCACTGTTTTCTTGTTTTCAAAAGCGGGTCTTTTCCGAAACCTATTCTAGTAGTAACCCCATTTTCCATCGGGCCGTTCGGTGTAACTTGGGTGGGGTTCCTCTCTATTATCTGTACCACGATGTACCGACCTTTAATTTGCAGCATTTACTCGGTAATACAGGTGTTTGTATTACATTTTCGATCACTAGCCTATTTTCCTTGTTTCTATTTACAAACACCCAAGTCCCCCTTTTGGTGAAAAAATGTCTTGCCTTTTTCAGTGGATCACGCGCTTTTTGCCTCCGAGTGATCAAAGATATGCAAAGCAAACCACACCAAGTAACGCCGAAAGCAACCCAAAAAGAGTTGCTTTCCCCTTTTTCTTCCCCTCTGCCCTCTCAATCCCTTTTTGAAAGGGGGCCCTTTGAAGGGAGACAAGAAGAAAGTCAAACCGTCAAAGTGACAACCCTACTCGACAAAAGAGCTTCATCCCACACTTCTTCCCGGTCAAAACAGACCCTATATGAGGGGAGCTATAAAACGTACAGGCTCCCTCCCTTGCACCTTTTGACCCATGCTAAAAAAGTAGATAAACCCACTTTGAAAAAAGATCTCCGAAAACAAGCAAAAATGCTCGAAGAAACACTCGAAAGTTTTGGGATCCAAGCCAGAGTAGGTGAGATCAATTGCGGACCGACAATCACCTCATTTGAAGTGCACCCTCCAACCGGTGTTAAAGTACAAAAAATCAAAGTGCTTGAAAACGACATCGCCTTGAACCTCCAAGCATCTTCTATCCGAATCATTGCCCCCATCCCTGGAAAAGCGGTCGTCGGTGTCGAAATTCCCTCCCCCTATCCACAAGAAGTAAGTTTTAGAGAAATGCTCAGTGAATACATTAAAAGCAAGAAGCTGCGTATTCCCGTTTTGCTCGGGCAAACTGTCACAGGGGACAACATCGTCTCTGATCTCACTAGAATGCCCCACTGCATCGTTGCCGGTGCGACCGGATCGGGCAAGTCGGTCTGTATTAATAGCATCGTGATGTCGATCATCATGACGGCTCGCCCCGATGAAGTGCGCCTTCTCTTGATTGATCCCAAAAAAGTGGAACTCAGTTCTTACACCTCCCTGCCCCACATGATTGCCCCAGTGATTACCGAAGCGCATGGAGCGTATGCCGCACTCAATTGGCTCGTCAAAGAAATGCAAAGCCGGTATGAGATTCTCAAATATTTAGGGCTGAGAAATGTCCACGCATTCAACAGCAGAAAAGTAGATTTGGAAAAAGAGGCAACCCTCCCATGTGGAGTGCCCCGTAAAATGCCTTACTTCGTTGCGATTGTGGATGAATTTGCCGATCTTATGATGGTCTCTAGCACAGACTTAGAAACACCTATCGCCCGGATTGCTCAAATGGCACGTGCCGTGGGGATCCATCTCATCTTGGCAACGCAACGCCCTTCACGGGAAGTCATTACGGGTCTGATTAAAGCAAACTTCCCCTCACGGATCGCTTTCAAAGTAGCGAGCAGAGTGAATAGCCAAATCATTCTTGATGAAAACGGAGCCGAAAGTCTTCTCGGAAATGGGGACCTTCTCTTCATGCCCCCGGATGCGTCTAATTTAACGCGAGCACAAGGTGTTTTCATTAGAGACGAGGACATCAACCGGGTCATCTCCTACATTCAAGGGCAAGCTCATGTAGAATATCTCATCAAATCGTTTGATCACATGAGCCCTGAAGAGGGGGGAGAGGGGGACGAGGGATCGGACGATGAACTTTACCGCCAGGCTTACGAAATTGTCACACAAACGGGCAACGCAGCCACCACTTTTTTACAGAGAAAATTGAAAATAAGTTATCCCAGAGCTGCTGCGTTGATGGACCAAATGGAATCACGCGGTGTGATCGGCCCCAAAGACGGCAATCGCTGCAGGCGCGTGTTACAGGGCGCAACAAAAAAAGAGGTATAACCATTTCCGTAGATTTGCTAGAGAAAAGTACCAAAAAAAACTTTTCTGCGAACAAGAAAAAAAAACAGATTGTGATTGCAGATCCATCAACTGCTTTTCTCAAAACTCTTTTGGCGGCCAAAGAGGCCGAGGATTATGAGATTACCTTTGCACATACAGGCACTGAGTGCATTGAAAAAATCAATGACATCCTGCCTCAGCTTGCAATCATTGACCTCATGATGCCCCATGTTCATGGCATTGAAATTCTCAAAACCATCAAGTCTCACTTGCTTACTGCGCAAATCGGCGTAGTGATCACCTCCTATCAAGTCACACTCCAACATTACCGCGCGGCCATAGAAAATGGTGCCACCTATTTTCTCACCAAACCCTTTGAAGCCGCAAAGCTATTTGCACTCATCCAACGCTACTTTTCCCAAGGCTTAAAACCAAAACCATTTGACATGATCAAGCAAACCCCCGCTCCTCAAGGCCATTGCTATCACCCGAAATATTCTGTTGTGACTTCTTATCTCCGGTTTTGGGGAACTCGTGGGTCAAGCCCTGTATCCGGTTCCCAATATATCAGATACGGGGGAAATACCTCATGTTTGGAAATCTTCCACAATCAAACCACGGTCATCATCGACGCCGGCACGGGCATCCGCGAGCTGGGAGATGCAATTGATATCGCAGATGAAGCCCTCATTCCCCTTTTTATTTCTCATACGCACTGGGACCACATTACCGGTTTCCCTTTTTTTAGACCCCTCTATCAAAAGAATTGTAATGTGGTTGTCTATTCCCCATTTGGATTTGAAAAAAGCACACAAGAACTCTTTAATGATATGCTTGCGTACGCCTACTTTCCGGTGCGTCTCGACGAGATGAAAGCGTGCGTCACCTTCAAAGATGTATATGGAAGCGTCCCCATTTCGATAGGAGATATCACAGTAAGCAGCCACTTTACCAGTCACCCTGGCTTGACGATGGGCTTTAAAATCAATGTATCTGGACAGACCATTGGGTATATCACGGACAACGAAGTTCTGACCGGATACCATGGCCACCCAAAGAGTATCGATCAAACGCACCCTCTTCTAACGCCACACATAGAATTGATCCAATTTCTTCAAGGATGCGATTTGATCATCCACGAAGCACAGTTTTTTCCTGCAGAATACCGCAAAAAAGTGGGTTGGGGTCATTCTTCAGTGTCCAATGCCACCGTTTTCATGAAATATACAGGGTGCAAAAAATGGATTATCACTCATCATGATCCAAACCACAAAGATACAGATTTAGAAATCAAGCTGCGGCTGCACGAAGAGGTGATCAAGGAGTGTGACATCGACATGCAGGTGATGATCGCCCACGATGGACTCACAGTGCCTCTCTCCCCTGCACCCCTTAAGCCAGATACCTCTCTTTAACCGATACGGTTTTGTTTGAATACAGCACAGATTTCGTCCAACGTAGTATGGGAGTATACATATTTTTGCTTTGATGAATCTAAGGCCGTTTTCCCCACTTTTCCTATCTTGTACCAATTTGAACAAATTGTAAGCTCTGTAAGTGGAACAATTACTTTTTGGGTATTAATTACGCTGTTTATGTCCTGATTAGAAATGTTTTTTAGATCCTGATCGGTGATTTTTCTTATCTGATGGTGAGACAGACCGGATCCCGAAAGTTCGAAACACTGATGTAAATTGTGCGCGTGCACAAGGGTAGCGCCCAAACGGTGAACCAATGTCTCAGCTATAGCTAATACAGGTAGGTGGACAGTACTGTATAAAAATTTTTTGAATCGGTTTTTGGGATATCCTTTCTGAATCAGAATTGATGTAAAACAGGTCAAGATTTCGACCTCCACGCAGCTTACACGAATAAACAAATCATTTATTTGTATTGGAGAAGTAAATATCCAGGTGATTGCTCTTTTATCACCATTCTCCAAGGTATAATGCGTGGAATGCCCCCCTTTAAACAGCGCATTTGCACTTTGAACCAAAGTGGACACTAGTTTGATAAGCTGGCGGTCTAAATCAAAAATTTTAGTCAATTGGCGGTGCAAATGTTCTTTGATATGCATCCTATACCCCATTTTTATTACGGTAAGGTCGAAATATACCGAACTTTTGCGGGCTGTTTTTGCAATATCAATGTATTGATGTGTATTATTTTCTAATATTCCTTTGTATAAAACTGCGCGCGTGTATTTTTTATTACAAATAAGATTAAATATTTTATTTGTTTTGCTCAACGCTTTGAAGCTATCGATCGCCTCTCTCATGTCATGAGTAACAATGGGAATCCATGAAATGATTTCCAAAAGGAGCTCATTGGGCATGGATGTAACCTTGTTGGAGGTTATTTTATCCCCTGGATAGATCTGGTTGCACGTAGGAGGCAACCCCGGGGCAGAAGAAGTGTTTCTTTTCAATTGCTCTGCAGCAGTGGCCCCGTTTGGGAAGGAAATTCCGGATGCCATATTCCCCTATTTTAAATAGATTTAGTTGGATTTTTTTATTTTACAGAAGCAACAGCTAATTTTCTATGTTTTTTCTTACTTCAAAGAGCTGTCTTTTATACAAGAAAACGCGCGTGTATTTTCTCTTACAAAGAAAATACTCATTAAATTTAAAACCTATTATAAACTGAAAAATCAAGACCCAAACAGAATATGCGCGCTAATTTTATCTTGGTAGGCAATGGAAAGTGGGATCTCTTTGCCTAGATGTTCACGCACTTTTTTAAGTGCCAGTTCGGGGTGGTTGCAATCTTTGGAAAGATGGGCGAGATACACATGTTTGAGGTGGGGGTGTTTAATCTCTTTGATGAGCTGAGCACACGCCTCATTTGATAAGTGCCCCCACCTTCCCAAAACCCGCTTTTTATACACAAATGGGCGGGAAGAAGCGTGGACCATTGAGGGATCGTGATTGGCTTCTATATACAAATAGTCACACCCGCGCAAATGAGATGTCACGAGGGTGGTTACAAATCCTAAATCAGTACACACCCCCAATTTTGCGCCCATTGCAGAAAATGTAAAAGCCACGGGATCGAGAGTGTCGTGTTGTATGCTAAATGGGGAAACCTCAATATCTTTGAACACAAAGGGTTCTCCAGTCGAAAAAATTTTGAACTTGAGCGGCACCTTTAAAGAGTGGATGATCATCTTTGCCGTCTCACCATTGGCCAAAACGGGAATCTGTAAGGTAGAACAGAGCTTTTTTAAGCCACGGACATGGTCCACATGCTCATGCGTTACCAATGCGGCATCTATCTCTTCGATAGCAACGCCGATTTCACTCAATTTTTGTTTCAACGCTCTGCAGCTAATCCCAACATCGATGAGCAGCTTTGTTTCTGCTGTACCGAGATAAAGGGCATTTCCTTTGGAACCAGAGGCGAGGGGACAAAAACCTTTCATACGAAACAGTTGTAACACAAAGGGAGTGCTAAACGCTATTTTATTTTATCTTAGGCGAGCGCAAACCCACCCGTTAGTGTTGAAAGTGCGAAAACCGTTTAGGCAAGCGAGTAGTCACAAAGTCGCCACTTGTTTTGTTTTTGAAAGGCGTTGTACACGTGAGCGATATCTTTTCTTGGGGTGCGCTAGGCGCACTTTGGGAGAGATCTTTTTTTGTTCTTGCAAATAGGTGTGCAGATGAGCGAGACGGGCAAGCAAGCTTTCTTGCGTTTTTTCAAGTGCTGTGAGTTCGACTTTTAAACAAGGATCCGAAATGATCTGCTTGATTAAATGCCTATTTTCAATAAGCTTATCAAGGGTATCATTCATTTTGTCGAGCAGTTGTTTTCTTACTTCCATTCATCTGTCTGTTTTGTACACATAATTCTATGTATAAATAGCAGTAAAAAAAAATGTCAAATAAATAGGTGTAACTTCAGTTAATTAATAGAAAGCAAGTGATTGAACAGCAGAAATAATGTCCGATTTTTGGGGAAGGACTCGCTCTTCTAAAGACTTGCAATAAGGAACACAAACATCGAGCCCCCCCAAACGCTTGATAGGGGCATCGAGAAACTCAAACCCTTTTTCTCCGATTTGAGCCGCTATTTCTGCGCCAAAACCACATGTGAGTGGGGCTTCGTGCACAATCAATACTTTGCCCGTTTTTTTCACCGAACTGAGCACCGTCTCCCGATCAAAAGGGATCAGTGTGCGGAGGTCGATAATTTCGGCATCCACATTTTCGAGTTGCATCGCACTGTCATGGCAAAGCGCAACCATCGCTCCATAACAGATAATTGTTACATCTGATCCGGGGCGCACGATCTTTGCTTTGCCCATTTGCAAAAGCTCTTCTTTGGACGGTTCCGGTCTTGCACAAAACACCCTTTGACGATACAGACCTTTGTGCTCGAGAAAAATAACCGGATTGGGATCTCGGATCGCACTTTTTAACAACATTTTAGCGTCAGCCGCATTGCTCGGCATCACCACTTTAAGACCTGGGCAATGGGATAAAAACGCCTCAATGCTCTGGGAGTGATAAGGTCCCCCTTGAATATACCCTCCCACGGGGGTACGGATTACGACTGGACAATTCCACTCCCCATTAGAGCGGTAGTGAAAGCTAGAAAGCTCATTAAACAATTGATTGATGCCCGTCCAGATATAATCACAAAACTGAATCTCGACAACCGGTTTAAAATGGCTGTGAATAGAAATGCCAATGGCAGATCCAATAATGGTTGATTCCGCAAGAGGGGAATTGAAGCACCGATCCCGACCATGTTTTTTCGTCAGATCTCGCGTAATACCAAAAACGCCCCCCTTACCATCTGCAACATCTTGCCCAAACACCAAAACGCCCGGATCCCTTTCCATTTCCTCATCCAGGGCGTGGTTGAGGGCATCCACGATCACGACCGGTTCACCCCGCTTGATCTGATGTGCCGGGGGCTCAAGAGCAAACGGCTTGTAGAGGTGGCTAAGAATCTGATCCGGATTCTGGAATGGGATTTGATCCGCCGCTTTCGCGGCCCTTTCTACCTCCTCTTTGACCTTGGTATGCATTGATTCTATCTCATCTGCGTGCATCACTCCCTTTTCAATCAACCAATTTTCAAAACGGGGAAGCGGATCGAGGTTTTTATCCTGCTCGAGCGATTCATCAGTCCTATATTTCTTGGGATCATCACTACTGCTGTGTCCTCCCAAACGGGGCACCTTGGCAACTACGAGAGATGGCCCTAAACCCATTCGCCCTTTTGCCACAGAAACATGCAAAGCATTTAAGACCTGTTCAAAGTCACATCCATCAATCTCGTGCACACTTAAACCGGGGTACCCCTTAGCGATGGGGGCAATCGATCCCCCCGCTGTTTGCTCTTCTACGGGGACCGAAATAGCCCATCCGTTATCTTGGATCACAAAAATCACGCTCAGATTATTTAGACAGCTAAAATTTAACGCTTCGTGAAAATCCCCTTGCGAAGTGGCCCCATCTCCTGCCGACACGTAGACGACTTCATTTTTTTTAGCAAGACGGGATGCCTTGGCGATCCCAACGGCATGCAAAAATTGGGAACCCACTACACTTGATTGACAGGGAATGCGCAATGTTTTGTGAGAAAAATGCTCAGGCATCATACGCCCTCCCGAGTGGTGCTGTACCTCTCGGGCTAAAAAAGACCCAAAAAGCTCTTTTAATGTGCACCCAAGACCTAGACTAAATGCACGATCTCGGTAATAGGGTAACCCCCAGTCTTTCCCAGGTTCTAGACAAAGAGCGCTGACAGCGCCGATCATCTCATGCCCATTGACGCACAGATGAAACGTAGCTCCCTTATTTTGACGCACGAGTTTTTGCATCTTATCATCGGTATAGCGACAGCGAAGCATAACCTGCAGTGCGCGAAGATAGATTGTCCTTTTTGGTCTTTGGACAGGGAGCGTAAGAGCCCCTTTTCGCACAATGCTCACTTTTTCTTCCTACCCTTGATCTGGGTGACTTGCTTGATACCTGCCGCTCGTTTTTTCTTGATGATCTCCTGGATTTCTCCCTTCTTTTTAGGTCCATGTGCCTGCTTTTTTGGCAACAAACTCTTGACGACTCCGGTCACCTTCTCTTCTTTTGAAGCAGCTTTCTGCGTGCTGATGGCTTCAAACAGTTTTCCCTCTTTTGACAGGTCGAATTTAGAAGCAGAGCGGAGGCGATCAGAGAGGTAGCGAAGAGACTCGAGGCGTTGAGAAAGAACTTCTAGGCGGGAATCGATCTTAACCCGAGAGCTCCCCCGCAAACTCGCAATAAATTGCGCTTCGGTATCAAATTTCGCTGAAAACGTGACCGACGTGCTCGTGAAATCTGGGATATACAGAAAAGGGTGGACTTCGGGTGATGCAGTTTCATAAATATCGAGCGTATAATGGGGTTCCACATCCACTTTCGCCGCTTGTTTAGGGGGGCGCCCCCGCTTGGGCCTTGGATTTAATGCCTCATTTGAATAATAGGTCTTTGCTTTCGCTGCAATTGTATCGCGCATTGCTTCCACATCCCGAGGTACTTTTGCCTGGAAAAGGTGTTGTTTGACTTTTTCTAAGGCTTGCTTTGACAGATCTAAGTCTTCTTCAAACACGAAGGAAAACCCTTCATTTCTCAGCCACTCGATCACCCGGATACGGGACCTCTCGTGGTAGTATTGCTGCCATTTTTCCAGATCTGTCAAACTGTCGTAAATAAACTCGAGGAAATTTTCGCGAGCTTCTTTTGATTGAATGATATCAAAAAGTTTTTCTTTAGTGTCGATATCATAAATTTTTTCGTTGACAAACCCCTCCATGAATTTTTTTGTTTCATAAAAAGTCATTTTGGGAACTAAACAGTAACGCTCACGATTTCTCTTGATCTCCTCTTCGAGTTGATCAATTCGTTCGAGCCCCTTATCCAAATCAGCGAAAATAATAAAACCTTCAAGTCGATCTAGATAAAAATCTCTTTCATCATCAGATTTGGCAAAAGCATCCATAAGACGATGAAACCGGAGAATCAGTGGATTCTGTGCTTTCAATTGTTTTTTGTTGGGCATAAGTCCAACCTCTCGTTGAGGTTACGCTTAGGAGCTTTATTCTAACAGTAAAAATCGTTCCTTTCAAGGAAAACCCCCCCTCTGTTAGTATAACCTCATTTTTACTAAGGGAAAGTTGATGCTCGATATAAAACTAATTCGAAAAGATCCCAAGCAAATAGAGGCGCGTCTACAAACAAAGGACCAAACAGTGGCTCTTACGCCCCTATTACAAATGGATCAAAAGGTCTGCGCGCTCAAAAATGAAGCAGAAAAGCTGAAAAATACAAAAAATCAATATGCCAAAGAGGTGGGAAAAAGAAAGCAAAACAAGGAGGATACGGAAACGCTCATGCGCGAAGCCACCTGCCTTGGCCAGAAAATTCAAAAATTAGATAGACAAAGAACGCATCTAGAAAAAAATCTACATGAAGAGCTCGCCCGCCTCCCCAATCTCCCCATGGAAGGGATAAAATCATCCTTGGATCCAAAAGAAAATGTGTGTCTCAAACAGGTGGGGGCAAAGCCCTCTTTTTCTTTTACCCCAAAAAACCATCTTGAATTAAACCAAACGCTTGGGCTCTTTGATTTTGAGAGGGGGGCAAAAATTGGGGGAGCCAACTGGCCTTGCTACCGCGGTTTGGGCGCACGCCTCGAGTGGGCACTGATTCAATGTATGATTGATATCCATGTAAAAAACGGATTTGAAATGTGGATTCTCCCCCTCGCTTGCCGCCAAGACATTATGTATGGTTCAGCGCATCTACCCAAATTTGAAGATCAACTCTACAAAATCAAGCAAGAGGAACACGACCTTTACTTGATCCCCACATCGGAAGCGGTTTTAAACGGCCTTCACTACGATGAGATTCTCGATAAAAAGTGTTTGCCGCGTAAATACACCGCGTTCACCCCCTGTTTTCGCCGTGAATCGGGAGCAGCGGGCTCCCAAGAAAGGGGGCTTATTCGCACACACCAATTCAACAAAGTGGAGCTTTTTTGTGTCACTTACCCCCAAGACAGCCCCCGATTGTACGAAGAAATGCTGCAGAGTGCACAAACCGTTTTACAAAAGCTCAACATACACTACCGCATAATGCTGCTTGTCACGGGAGATATGTCATTTGCCGCTGCAAAGACAATCGATCTCGAAGTTTGGCTTCCCGGTCAAAACCGGTATTATGAAGTCTCCTCTGTGTCTCATTGCACCGATTTCCAGGCTCGTCGCTCAAAGATCCGCTATAAAGAGGGCGCAGAAAAACCCCGTCTTTGCCACACTCTGAACGGATCTGGACTTGCGACCTCCCGTTTGATGGTAGCTTTGCTTGAAAATAATCAAAAAGAGGATGGTTCGATTGCGATCCCAAGTGCACTTCAAAGCTACTTGGGGGGCATGGAAGCAATTATGCCCCAATAGATATGTGCAAATGGGGCGCTAAATTACACAGAAGGCAAAAAAATGCACTTTTGCTGAATAGGCCGCATGCCTTGATCTCGATCGATGGAGTCGAGATAAAGAAGAGCAGTCGCTTCCACTTGTTTTGCTTGAGATATGTGAAAAGAGTACTCGATCTGTCTTTCGCTGCTCGGAGGAATCTCATCCAATTCAAATTTCTTTTTTATTGTTCTCTTTGCTGCGCAAAAGCCCTCCGCTTGTTGCATCTTTTCTTTCGGCTGATTTGCATCCCTTTGTTTGATCTCAAACATAACGCACACCCGCCGTTTTGTCGGGCTATTTTTTCCTATTCCCATATGCGAAAGATTTTTAATTGTTATGCTCAATCTGATGGGCAAGTCATTTTCTCTATCTCGAGAGCCGATGACTTTTGAAAAAGAAAAGAGCTGCACCGGATATGCTAGGGTAATTTCTTGGTCAATTATCCGAGAAAACATTTTGTTTACCCGAAGGACTAGACCCTGGCATTTGAGAGAAACAATTTGGTGCAAGGGCTCTTCGCCCACAGGGCGCTCTTTGATTTTGAAGGAAAAGGGCTGAGGAAATCGATAAGATACGCCGGCCTTCAATTCCCGAGATAAAACGAGAGAAGAGCGATTTGGCTCAAACCAATCTGCGGACTGCAAAGAAAACTCAATGCCCTGCGTTGGAGTGGGCATTCCCCCTACATTGGTCACTGTGGCCGCAAGACAAACCTCTTGTCCGGGCTCATAAAAGCTTAAGAAACGGTCCTCGGCAGCGCTTACTACCTTTGATAGGTTTATGAGAACGTCATAAAGGCGCGTATAAGGAGCGCCATCTACAATCATAGAAAAAGAGCCCCGTTCCCCCGCTGCTCCCAAACGCCCAGTGCGACCATTATTTCCTTTTTCCCCCTGACTCCCGTGCAGTCCTTTGCTACGAGTAATGGGTAAAAAGGTCGTTGTTGTGCGCGTTATATGTTCCGTCCGCCCAGGGCACTTGTCCGTATACATATGCGAAACAGTGTGACACTCTGATTCATACGAACCTCTACCCCCTTTTCCCCCAGAGCCTCCCTCGCCTCCCTCGCCCCCTTCACCTGGGCGCCCTCCAGCTCCACCCGCAACATCTAAATGATCCAAGAGCATCAGTACATCGGTATCTCGGGAGCTAAGAAAGAGTTTGATATTTCCCCCATTTCCTCCATTTCCCCCGTCCCCTCCATCTGATCCGTTGATCCCCCTTTCCCCTTTTTCTCCATCTTTTGCCGAAGAATATAGGCGCGCATCTCTTCCATCTCTCCCGCTCTTTCCCTTTCGCCCGTTTACCCCAATCCCTCCACTTCCTCCACTGCCCCCAACGGCGCGTAAAACAATCGAAGCAAAAGGGTCTCCCAATTCAAGCAAAGCAGCTCCATCTTCCCATCTAGCTTCAATCTTTTTTTGATTTACTTTCAGATATAGATGGATATTTTTCGCATTGCCTCCCCGAGTGCCATCTATTGCCCGGAATTTGGCTTGAGCAAAAGAAGTCACACCCTTTCGCCCATCTGCTCCTGAAACGCCCGATGTATCGATGCGTAACAAAGAGAGGGTGGCGGTATTTTGAAAAACAAAGTTGTCGTGTGAAGCGCCCAAGTTAAGACGCTGCAAAAGATGGTGCGCCTCTGCGTCCACGGTTGAGGAGGTCTCAAGCAAAGCGTTAGGCCCCGCAGGCCCCGATTGTAGGGCCATCAAAAGGCATTTTGCCTCTTCATCAATATGAGAAGAGTGCGAACTAATTCCTTGTTTACTGAGTGGTGAAATAGACATAAATTTCGCTCTTTAGTTAGTGCATTTTACATTTAATCTCGGTGTAGGAAGAAATAGGCGCTTAAACCCCGGGGCGTATAAAACCAGGAGATTAAGAAATCACAGAGAAGTTCGATAGGCTTGCGCACAAGGACCTATCTCACACTATATTGCGCTAGGGCAATCCTCCCCTACTTGTAAAAAACTTTTCAAGGTATCCCATCTCTACAGATTATTTTGAAAGCCCTTTCTTTTTTTTCCCTACCAAAAAGGGATGATCAAAAACACCAGCCTCATTTAGGCTTATGCCCTTAAACCGAGGTAAGCAAGGGGCTGCCAGGGCAGGGGCGCGTTTTTTTTACTTGTGGCCCAGGTCCCCAGTTGCCCAGCACAAGAAAGGGGCCATTCCGCCGCACACAACAGAGACAAAGATGAGACAAACCAGGCTGGGAATGCTTCGGATTTTTTTTACGACCCTCCCACAAAGATTGACCTCACGATATACAACGCCATCTTTCACACGGCAAATAAGTGTTTCGTCCAAGTCGTCGAAGGCACGCAGACACCTACCTTCCCAAAGCTTTTTATCTTTAAAGATCCCTTGTTCCCATCTGTCACCACTCGAGTTTGTGTCTTTCCCCTCTACCAAAACGCCATGATCATAAATATCTCCATTATAGCACGTTTCGTGCCGAGTGCCCCCTCGAAAGTTTTCCGAACCGATTATGCCATGTCGGTGCCCGGCGACCAGGTTTACGATGAATGTATTTGTTGGCCGCCCGTTTTCATCAAGCTTTTCCTCTTTTGACTTGCCAAATAATCTATTAAATTTCCAATCCCCTGTTGTAACCCAGCGCTCACTGAATTCTTTGAAAACACCATGCCCGTGGGCCAACCCGTTTTTCCATTCCCCCTCATATTCATCTCCATTTGCATGGATAAGGAGCCCCTTCCCGTCGAACTCCCCCTCCTTCCATTGCCCTTCATATCTTAATCTATATGAGGCGGGGTAATATGTGAGCACTCCCCTTCCATGGGGCTCTCCACGGTGGGGCTCTTCTTCTTTAACCTCTCCTACGTACAGGCCATCTACAAGATCCAGCGTGACATTTTTTGTCGGAAAACTGGAAGGAAATTCCATTGTTTGCTGGTTTTGCGCAGCCAAAGTATGTGCAGCGATCTCTACAACGCGAGAAAGTAGTTGGGGTTCCACTCTCATTGCATTTGAAGCCGTTTCATCTTCCTCTAGTACAGTGGTAAGTAATTGGGGTTCCACTCTCATTGCATTTGAAGCCGTTGCATCTTCCTCTACTATAATAGTGGTAAGGGGTTGCGAGTGATCAAAGGAAGTAGGAAAAGAAATGTTCATGTTAAACCTCATTTTTTTTATCCGGGGGGTTTTAGCAGCCCCACTCTTCTTAAATTAAAAAAAGGGTATGCTCGATCGCTTTTTGGTTTTGCTTCGAGGCGTAAACCCTCACGCCTATTTTGGAAGTCGTACTAAATAACTTTTGCCAAGCAAGCTTTGCTAAAATTTTTCATATCTCGTAGGGGACACAGTTTAGGTACTACAAAATAGAACAGGGAAAGCAGGTGTACATCGTTTCTAATTCAGGGACTTTTCGGTTTCCTAACCACCTATCCCCTTCGATCACTGTGTATTGCGCATAATTAGTCGACATAGTTCCCGACCACAAAGCTCCGTCTCTCCAAAAACCGGTGAGCACCCTATCTTTTTCTCTGAGTGTGCCCTCTCCCCTCATAAATTTGCGAAAATTAATCAACCAACAGCCCGAGAGGTTCTCCTCTTGTTTAGAACTGCACTCCCCTTCATACACATCTCCATTTTCCCATGTGATTGTTCCACGCCCCGCAACCATTGATTCTTCAAAATTCCCCTCATAAGTATCGCCAAATACATTGACAAGGCGGCCAGGGCCATGAAATTTGTCCTCTTGCCAATTCCCTTCGTATACCAAAAATTCTCCGTTTACGTATGTTTCCCGACCATATCCCTGTTTTTTCCCATAAGCAAATTCCCCTTCATACCTCTTTTCATATCGGGTAGCTTCAAACGTAGTGGCGCGACCATGAAGTAGCCCCGATTGCCACTGCCCGTCATACGTGGATCCATTTCTCAATGTGAGAAGTCCAAGCCCATGAAATTGTCCATTTTCCCAATCACCTTCGTACCGTTTCCAGTTCTTCCGCTCTGGGTGACGCTTGTAAGTCGCAACTCCTCTTCCATGCGGTTTACCCTCTTTCACTTCCCCTACATACCGCCCCTCCGGAAAGGTATCTGTAGCCGGAATAAATATAGTGCGGTTTGCCCTCTCTGTAGAATCTGTCCCAGACGGCTCTAGGTTTGCTTGACTGCCCAAGTAGGTCTGGATTTGGTCCGCACGCAGATAGATCATGCGAGATAAAACCTTTGGGTCTACCGAAAATTTAGTGTTATCGGAACTTCCATAACCTGCATTTCCATTGGATGTGCCCATTAAAGGGCTAAAAACATTTGTATTATTTATATTATTAGCCATAGCCTTCGAAATTATGTGTTTAATAAAATTCAGTAATTAGAAGAAACAATATGAAACTCCCAAAATAAATTCAAGATAATTCTTCATTTTGATTTTCTTGAGAGAAAAAACTTGTGGAAAGGTTCCAACCAAAATCTAATGAGACACCCCTTTGTCCATTTATAGTGTGCTTTACGATCCTTTTTTGGATCCAAACTAGGCAGCTCTAAATATTTTTGACTACCCAAAGATACGGTTTTAGATTTTTTTTGTACGCAAAGGCAGGGTATAACATTTTTTATTTAAAAATCAAACGCATAAATTTTTTGATTGGCAAAAAAATTTTATAAACGTTAAAGTGTTCAATAAAAAAATTTAAATAAAAACAAGATAAGGGAACCATTACATGAATTATGTAACACCGACGAGCGGGGATGCGGCATACAGCATTAACACAGTCACTCAAAACGGGTCTTCGATCTACTCTTTGTCCCGTAGGATGTACGAGCGCTTTTTGCAAGTATACGACACTGTTTTCCCAATCAATATCGCTACAAACAGGCGTGAGTTCGGGTATTTGCCGAAATTTGCAAGTAAAACCTTGGAGAATATCGCTACCGATTTGTATCAAATCGCGCATACATATCGACACCGCAACGAGGAGATGGAAGATCGCCTCGGAAAAATTTTTGATTCCATTTTTTTGCATGTATCAAACAAGCAAATCAACAGGCCCCTTATTGTGGACTCGAAAAAGTGCGCCGCCGAGGACCCGTATTTAACAAAACAATTACCTGGTTCAGACGCTCTGTCTTTGTTCGGGGGTAGACTCATCATTTCAAAAGAGTTTATCGAAAATGTTGACGCCTGGGATTATTCCAAAGAGGGAAAAGTCACAAAAGAGGACGTTTTGGCAGCTGCTCTCGGACATGAAATCGCCCATCTAGAAATAGGTCATCCGGGCAAACGCACGGCGCAAAACATCGCGATAAAAGTTATTGTGTATCCTCTACTTAGTTCAATGTATTGTACTACTGCCTCTCTTGCTACTTTTAACGCAATCAAACTTTTCCTTGTTCACAGTACTTTTTCTCGCATTAAGGACTTGGTGGATAAAAAAATCGCGGGAGAAACTATTTTCTATCTTCTACTTAGTGCAATTTATTATACTGGCACCCCTCTTTTTCTTGTTGACGCGGTCAAACTTTTCCCCCTTTGCGCATCTTTCTTTTGGATTATGGATTTGCGTGGAAGTCACAAAGCTGAGAGGGAAGCGGATGAATATGGAATTGAGCTCATGCACAAGGCAAGGTACAATATGGAGGGGGCTCTTACTTTGCAAAAAATTTGTAAAAACAGTTTCGAAAAAAATCCGAAAACCACCCCACAGATGAAAAAGATGATGGATTCGGGGGTTACCGGTCATCCTTCTTATGAAAGCCGTATCAAGGCCAATAAAGAGACAATACAAAAGATTGCATTAAGAAAGCTCGCATTCGCATGTGTTGAATCCGAAAAGGGTGTTTTTTAGCTCGGTGTATTCCATTTTTCTTGACTTGTCAGGTCTGCCTTTCCCGGAATCAAGGCGCATTTTTTATAATCCGAAATGTGGTTGCGCATTTTACGGTCCCTTTCAAATCTGAGCCTATCTTGCTAGGGCTTCTCTTTTTTTATCTAAAAAATTTATTTGTCATTATTTAATAAAAGATTTCATTTAATTAATAATCGGATAGCAGTGCTCTGCTTATAGAATCGATTTTTTAATACAGTACGGTAAAAAAAAAATATTTTATAAATTATAATTTTTCAATATATTTTTAATATAATTTTATTTATCATTTGAAATGAAACTAAAAGACTCGTATAATTAATCGATAATTAAAAAACTATTTTTATATAAAAATAAGAGAGGGGAATATTACGTGAATTATTCAATATCTATAAGCGAGGATAGAGCACATCATGCCAATACGGCAATGCAAAACACATCTTCTACCTATTCTTTACCCCGTAGTATGTACGGTCGCTTCTCGGAAATATACGACACTGTTTTCCCAATCAATGTCGCTACAAACAGTCGTGAGTTTGGGTATTTGCCAAAATTCATCAGTGAAAAGCAGGAAGATGCCGCTAACAATTTGTATAACTACATGCGTGTATATCGACATTTTGACAAGGAAATGGAAAATCGCTTTGAAAAAATTTTCGATTCTCTCTTCTTGCATGTATCAAACAAGCAAATCAACAAACCCTTTATCTTCAGCTCAAAAAAGTTCACCACCCGGAACCCAAATTTAGGAAACAGTCTCCCTTTACAAGCTATGACCTTGTTCGGAGGTAGAATCATCTTTTCAAAAGAGCTTATTGAGAGTATTGATGCCTGGGATTATTCCAAAGAGGAAGGGGTCACAAAAGAGGACGTGTTGGCGGCTGCTCTCGGACATGAAATGGCCCATGCAGACATAGATCATCTAACCAAATGCACGGCGCAAGTAATCGCGGGAGAGTCTCTTTTCTCTCTTCTAACTACTGCAGTTGCTTATTTTACTGGCACTCTTTCTATCCTAAACGGGATCGCATTTCTCCCTTTTTACTGCATTTTTTCTTGCATTAACAAGTTGAATGTGCAGCAAGAAGCGGAAAGAGAGGCGGATAAATATGGAATTGAGCTCATACACAAGGCAGGCTACAACACAAAGGGATCTCTTACTTTGCAAAAAGTCCTGAAAAATGAATTCGAAAACAATCCGATGGTTGGCCCATGGGCTAAAAAGATGCGAAGTTGGGAGATTTCCACTCATCCTTCTTTTGAAAGTCGTATCAAGGCCAATCAAGAGACAATAAAGGAGATTGCACGAAGAGAAATTGCGTCTAAGCAAGGCCGAGGTAAAAAAATAAAATAGCGAGAGGAACAATTTTCGCTGAAAGTTCTCTTTTAAACACACCTTGTGCTCTTTGAATTGTGCACGTTCCTTTCCGTAGATAGACCCTTTTTTGCATTTTTTTGAGGAGGAATGAGTGGCTCCTTGTTCAGTTTGAATGAATTTTTGGAAGTTTTTTCATCAATTTTTTCAACACAGTCTTGCCATTTGCAAAAAGTTCTTTTAAAAATGGAGGCAAAGTAACGCTTAGCACTAGCCCATCGAAGAAAAAGAGGCTAACTTGGAAAATATCCGATAATCCTTAACTTATGAAAGTCTTATCAAGGCCGATAAAGAGAAGAGATTGTATTAAGAGAAAGCACACCTAAAAACCAATAAATTTCCTTAAAATTATCGATTTTTGGGAATATCCTATTCTAAGAATCGGGCACAAAACGGTTTATGCAGTCTTTTTGCACGATTTGAAAAAGCATCTTTTTTACTTTTCTTGCACTTTTAATTTTTTGCTACGCCAGTGATCGAGCGTTGATTTTAGCTCTTGACAATGCTTTTTCTCCACGCTCTCATTGACTCTCAAAGATTTTACCCCTTGCCTTCCAATCTATTAGCGATTAGATGGAAAGTGAACCCCAACATGTGTATCTAAAAAAATTTTTTTGTGTGCATGTACGCACTTTTATCGTGACTACTCTCCTGCCTAAAGGCAAAGGCTTCTTAAGGATTGACACCCAAACCATCTAGCCCGAGGGTTATTTTCGAAAAGTGTTTTACAAGAACAAACCGTAAAGTCAAGGCGAGCTCCGCTCTTGAAGCTTAAGCAAAAGATGTTTAATATCTTGAATCGGGGAGAATTTGACAATGACTGGAAAATCTGAACATTTTAAAGGCAAGAGCGTAGATGAGCACCTCCAAGACGCAAGAGAAAGGGGGGAAGAGGTGCATGCCACAAAAGCCCCCGAGCCTTTTGCCGCATGCATCGATAGCATCAAAGAAACGTCCATACTGCTGCTCGGGTTTTGGGTATTGCTTTTTGCTTTTCAGGTCCCCTCCGCTTTTTCTATCCTCGCTATTTTCTCTGTTGGTTGGATTCTTTGGAAAGGGGGGCGGGCCGCTCTTTCCAGTTGGGAACGACTAGAGCATCTCCACCAGCTCATTGAACAAGAGAGATACGAAATTCAGCACCACCGGTCACAAGAAAAAGAGGAGCTGCGATCTATGTATGCAAAAAAAGGGTTTTCAGGCGCCTTGTTAGATCAAGTGGTAGAGGTGCTCATGGCCGATAACAACCGTTTGCTTCTCGTCATGCTCGAAGAAGAGCTCGGACTCTCTTTAGAAACGCACGAACACCCCCTAAAACACGCGTGCGGCGCTGCATGTGGCGCATTTCTTGCGGCCGGCAGTGTTTTGGTAGGAGCTTTTATCGGAAACACTTGGGGAGTTGTTTTTATGTCGCTTGCATTGTTTGCAACGGCCACTTGGGTTCTCTTAAAAAAAGAGGAGCAATTCTCTGTAAAATCGATGATCTGGAACCTCGCAGTGGCTGTGCTTGCCATGGGAACGATCTATCTCACAGCAAAATGGGGACAGATCATTTGACCCCTTATATCTTTGACGAATTTTTTACCTCGGGAAAAGAGGAGAGCATCAGCCCGTTTCTTACAAAAAGCTCGCGCAAATGGGCAAAAAATTTAGGATTAAAAACTTCTTTATTATCCGCTCTTTTTTTATGCAGTGCTTTTTTCACCTCCTTTTACTTTGCTCCCCTATCAAATGTACTTCTCCTTTTTGTCTACTTTTTGTCTGGAACACCTGCGCTTCAAAATGCAGTGGAAGATGTGAAAAGTCTCGAAATAAACATCGATGTTCTCATGACTTTGGCCGCTTTTCTCTCTTTCTCAGTGGGCAGCCAGATGGAGGGAGGGCTTCTTCTCGTCTTGTTTTCCCTGTCTGGCACTTTGGAAGAAACCGTTTCCAAAAAAGCAAAGGGGGCTCTATTTCTTTTGAGCAAACTTTCCCCTACCCTTGCCACCGTGGTGGGAGAAAAGGGAAACTGTTTTCAAAAATCGGTTTCTGAAATTGAGATCGGAAGCCAAATCTTGATTCAGGCAGGGGAAATCGTTCCTCTAGATGGGCTTGTCGTTTCAGGGAGCTCTTTTGTGAATTTGCAGCACTTGACTGGGGAGAGTATCCCCGTATCCAAGTCCAAAGGGGATGAAGTCAAAGCGGGAAGTCGCAACTTAGACGGCACATTGACTATTTGCGTAACGTGCAAAAATGAGGATTCCACTCTATCTAAACTCATTGAGCTGATAAGCCGCGCCCAAAACATGAAACCGCGCGTACAACGCGTTCTCGATCGTTTTACCCAAAGATATGCCACAGCTATTATTGCACTTTTTTTTCTTTTTGCGCTCGGTTTGCCTTGGGCATTTCCGATCCCTTATTTTGGCATTCAAGGATCTTTCTACCGGGCTTTGACCTTTTTGATCGCCGCCTCCCCTTGCGCTTTGATTATCGCCACCCCCATCGCCTATTTGAGCGCGATCAGCGCCTGCGCTCGCAAGGGAATTCTTCTCAAGGGGGGGGTCATACTCGATGCCCTGGCAAGCTGCAAAACAATTGCTTTTGATAAAACAGGCACCCTTACAACCGGGCAACTATCGTGCGAAGATCTGTTTTGTGTATCCAAAGACCCCGTTTGCACCGTTGATCAAGCGATCCAAATGGCAGCATCCTTGGAAAAGCACGCGACCCACCCCATGGGAAGGGCGATTAGAGCTCTTGCAAAAGGGAAAAATCTCTCGATTCAAGAGGTCGAAGATTTTCAATGTATAGCGGGCTTTGGCTTGACGGGTCGGATCGAAAAGCGCCTAGTCTCGATTGGAAGTGCGCCCTTTATTCATGAAAAACTCGCTATTAAAAGGGATTTGACATCCCTTGCAAAGCAGGGGGAATATTCCACAACTTTTTTGCTTGTAGAGCAATCCCTTTTTCTTTTTTGCTTTAAAGATACCATCCGCCCCGAAGCCTTAGCAGCGGTGCGCCGTTTGCAAGAAATACACAAACTCGATTTGGCCATTTTGACGGGAGATGGTCTTGTGAACTGCGCTGCAGTGGCAAATCTGCTCGGCATCGAAACATTTTTTGCTGAGCTCAACCCCGAACATAAATTGCACAAGGTTTCCGATCTCTCATATGCAAGTAACCTCGCCATGGTCGGAGATGGGATGAATGATGCTCCTTCTTTGGCGCGTGCTACAGTGGGCATTTCCATGGGAAAGGAGGGCAGCTCCATGGCCATCGATGCTTCTGATGTGGTTTTTTTACAAAATGATCTTAATTGCCTCGATTGGCTGTATCTCAAAGCGCGCAAAACCACTCGGATTGTGCGGGAAAATCTCTTTTTTGCCCTGATGATGATCTGCTCGGCGACCCTGCCCGCGGTGATGGGGTGGATTCCCCTATGGCTCGCCGTCCTTGTTCATGAAGGGGGTACGGTTCTCGTGGCTTTAAATGGTCTACGACTCCTTAAAAAATAACCTTTTTTTGCTTTGTTTGAAAAAAAAGAGCAAATTTGTATTTTTATTTTTTATAAGGGGCACGTCGCGGTTGCAGACTAAAGATTTGCAACCCCGCGCCCTTTGCGTTTTATAATCTAGTCAGCTTAGGAAACAGTGAAAAGACCACAGACAGAAGAAAAGCAAGCCAGAAAAAGCGCTATTACATTTGAAAGTGAGCAATTTGAAAAATATTATCTGTGGCTTCAAAACCACATGCCGGATGGATTTTTTGAAGAGATCAATCCAAATCAGCTTACATTAGTCACCCACTACTTGATGGGCTTTGACTTGCAAGACTATCTGTGCCACATTCAACTCAAGGATCGCGCTTTTGTCTTGATCTTGGATAGTCCTGATGCTGATCTAAAGGTGTTAAAAAAATTTCATTTCTATGGGATTCGCAATTATCAGACTTTTGTTTCAAATGCACCTCCCCCATTCAAGGGGCTCAAACAAAAACTCAGAGTCGCAATGGTCGTTTTTACCTCGTGCACCGAACAGGTTGAAACAACATGCGATCTGCGCATTTCTAAAGAGCAGCGAGAGGATCTATTCAAATGCGTGAAAAAACAGAATGTGGAAATCGATTTAGAGGAGTTTAATCAGCTCATCTGTGGGATAGATAGCCGTTTTTTGCGCAGCCTGACACATGATCGGCTCGTTTTAGCCCTTTTGATGTTTTTTAGGGCCCGCGATAGAGACCACTGCCAATATGAGATTCGCTACAACGAAGATTGGAAGAAAAAAGGGAAAAGCACACCCTCTGTGCAAATTGTATTTGCCTGGCGCAATACGCCCAAATACCGTTTTATTTATCTCTTGGCCAAAATGATCTTTCGTCATCAGTTAAATATGGTCCGCGTGACGGCGGCCTATGTTCAACCTTATGAAAAAAATAGCATTTTGGTCATGTCTGGGGTTTGCATGGGATCGAAGGCAAGGCTGCTTGGGAAGAAGCGGATATGCCCGATTTCTTAAAAGAGCTCGTTACCCTCAAATGCTTCCCAGATACTGATCAAATTGAACGGATATTTGTCGGGCCCAAAATTGTCACTGGGAATCAGGGAAGCCTAATCAGAGTCATGGTGAGTTTTGTGCACCAAATGCTGGTGCATGCAGATATGAACCAATACAGTTTACTCAACGTGGAAGAGGGGCTATGTCGCCACCCCGAACTGACAATGCGTATTGTCAAAGCATTTTATTTGAAATTTCATCCCCAAAAGCAGGATGAAAAGGGATACAAGAAAGAGAGAGGGGAGCTTTTCTCTCTTGTAGAACATTTAGATACAGGACATGAGCACAATGATACACGACGGAAAAATATTCTCAAAATGGCGATTTATTTCGTCGATTACACGCTAAAAAACAACTTTTTTAGAAATAATAAAAGCTCTTTTTCATTTCGACTAGACCCCAGTTACCTAAACCTAGTTCCCTACGATCGATTTGTTCATTTTCCGGAGCTGCCCCATGCCATTTTCTTTGTACAAGGAATGTATTTCATCGGGTTTCACATCCGATTTAAAGACTTATCTCGTGGAGGCCTTAGAACCGTGTTTCCCCAGCGCTTTGAACAGATGGCCTCCGAGCGAAATGATGTATTTTCCGAATGCTACCACCTCGCTTATACCCAACAAAAAAAGAACAAAGACATTCCGGAAGGGGGCTCCAAGGGGGTGATTTTTTTAGAGCCATACGAACGGCTTTTTTCAGAATCGGATGTGCTGAGCAAAGAGCTCAAACGGGGCGGCGTTTCGGAAGAAGAGATTGGCAAAGCGATTGAAAAATTCAAAAAGCAGCAGAAAAGGCAGTACCTCTATCAGACGCAACGCACATTTATCCATAGTTTGATGACCCTCGTGAACTGCCATGAAGATGGGACATTGAAATCAAAAGATGTTGTTGATTATTGGAGAAAACCGGAATACATCTACCTCGGACCGGATGAAAACATGCACAACGACATGATTCGTTGGATTGCTCATTACAGTCAAACAGTTGGGTACAAGCCGGGAAGCGCATTTATTTCGAGCAAACCAACCTACGGAATCAACCACAAAGAGTACGGAGTGACCTCCCTCGGCGTCAACATCTACATGCAAACCACGTTAAAGCATCTCAATGTCAACCCCAAGACAGATCGGTTCACAATTAAAATGTCGGGGGGTCCGGACGGAGACGTTGCTGGAAATCAGATCTTAAATCTATATCGCTTGGCCCCAAAAACAGCCAAATTACTCACCGTAACTGACATCTCCGGAACCATTTATGATCCCGAAGGGTTAGACCTTTTGACCATGGTACAACTGTTTGAAAATGGAGTTCCCCTCGCCTTTTATCCTCCCGAAGAGCTTCATGAAGGTGGTTTTTTGCTCGATCTCAAGACAAAGAAAGAGGAGTCTATTTATGCAGCGAAAACCCTTTGTTGGAGGAAGAAAGGGAAAAAACTATACAAAACGTGGCTCGCGGGTAGCGAAATGAATGAGCTGTTTCACCACCACCTCCATCGGGTCAAAACAGACATCTTTATTCCTGCAGGAGGGCGTCCTAATACCTTGAACAAAAAGAATTATACCGAATTTCTCGATGCCGAAGGAAACCCTTCTTCTAAAGTAATTATTGAAGGAGCAAACTTGTATTTCACACCTAGTGCGCGTCGCGCCCTAGAAAATCTCGGTGCGCTGATCATCAAAGACAGCTCCGCCAACAAAGGGGGGGTGATTTGTTCTTCGATGGAAGTTTTAGCGAGCTTAATCCTGAGCAAAGAGGAGTTTTTGCGAGAAAAGCCAAGACTGATGGAGGAAATTCTTGCGATCATTGAGAAAAAAGCAGAAAACGAAGGGGAGCTACTACTCAAAACGCGCAGCCAAACAGGGGATTTTCTCACAGAGATTTCAGATCAAATTTCAAAAAAAATCAATACCTATACCTACGATTTACTCGATCATCTAGACAAAATGATTTTGCCCTCTCACCCAGACGATCCTCTGGTTAAAGCTTTGCTCGGGATCTGCCCTCCCCTTCTCGCCTCAAAATATCGAGAGCGCATCATCCAAAAATTGCCCATTCTCCACAAAAAAGCAATGATTGCTTGTCACCTCGCCTCTCAGATTGTCTATAAAAAAGGGCTGCAATGGTCCCCCTCCATCGTCGATGTGCTCCCTCTCATCGCCTCTGACCCTACGATCACCTCTGCCCTTTCCTTGAGAGGACATGATATCAGATCCCTTTTTTAAAATTTAACCTGCTTATTATAAGATGTTTAATACAAAAAATAAGCACTCTTAATAGGATAGTGCTAAAAATTGTTGCTAACTTTTCTACTTGTTTGCTATAGTAAGGTCGAAACAAAAATAAGACGATCACCATTTGATGACTTCCAAAAAGCAACAAAGAGATACACAAGAAAAGATGATTTTAATGGAGCTCATCGATCTTTATATCGTTACGGGGGAACCAATTGGATCTAAAACCTTAAAAGAGAAAGGGTTTAATCGCTTTAGTTCAGCGACCATCCGCAACTACTTTACCAGGCTAGAAAAAGAGGGTTTTTTACGCCAAAAACACACATCGGGTGGGAGAATACCCACCGCCTCAGCCTACAAGTACTACGCCAAACAACACATCCAAGCAACGGCAATCGAATCCAAAACCCTTCAAGAGCTAAAAAAAGGGTTGACCAAAGAGAGCAGCGAAGTGGTCAAATACCTCCAAGATGCCTCTGAACTTTTCAGCAATCTCACGACA
Source organism: Simkania sp. (assembly GCA_027942475.1). Classification (GTDB taxonomy): domain Bacteria; phylum Chlamydiota; class Chlamydiia; order Chlamydiales; family Simkaniaceae; genus JANQSR01. Next base: position 38,875 of record JAQFVP010000002.1, read on the forward strand.
AGCGCCGTTTTCCTCTCCTCTCCGAGATTTGATAAGGATTTGATTCTAAGTGTCAAGCTCATAGCAATTGATAAGAGGCGTTATTTGTGCGTGCTCGTCACCGATTTTGGTCTTATCCATACCGAGGTGTTGCATTCGCCCAAAAAAATCAGCAGTTTCACCCTAAAGAGAATAGAAAAATATTTTTACTTTCGCATGACCGGTTTGGAAAGGCCAGAGCTGAATATGCAGGAAAAGCGCATTGCCTCCGACTTTTACAATGAAATATTACTTCGACATATCGTAGACTATTCAAACTTTAGTGCAGAAGATGTATACAAAACCGGATTTGCAAAACTGTTGCATTTTTCCGAATTTCGGGATGCAGCCGTATTGGCAACAGGGCTTTCCCTTTTTGAAGATATGTTTTACATGAGACATCTGCTCAAACAGTGCACCGACTCTGCCCAGCTTTGTTTTTGGATTGGAGAGGATTTGATCCGCGGCAGTGCGCATACAAGCGTCATTGCCATCCCCTATTTTATCCATGGCAAGCCCGTGGGATCGGTCGCCTTGCTCGGCCCCACCCGCATGTCTTACCCCAAGATGTTTGGCATCATAAAGGCTTTTTCAACCATTTTAAGTGACACATTGACACGCAACTTGAGCAAATACAAAATCACCTACCGACAACCACAAAATCGGGCAATCGATATGGACACAAAAGATCTCATTTATTTAACCCAAGCGCAACACCTGCTCTTGGAGGACCAAAGTTAAGGAGAATTAATGAAACCCGAAAATCAGAAAGAAGAAAAAGGAAAACCCGTGGAAGAGTTGGACGAAAAAGAGAGTTTGCCCACATCTGAAGAACTGCAATCTGCACTGCGCAGTCAGCAAGAGAAAAACCTCCGTCTCTTAGCAGAGATGGAAAATGTGCGCAAGCGAATGCAAAAAGACAAACAGGACACCGCCCGCTTTGCAGTGGAAAACGTAATCGGGGAATTCTTGGAGCCTATGGATAATTTTGAAAATGCGTGCAATTTTACGCATCAAGCATCTGAAGAGGTAAAAAATTGGGCAAAAGGGTTTGAAATGATCCTCGGTCAGTTTAAAGAGATTTTATCCAATCATCACGTCACTCCATTTTTATCCGAAGGAACGCAGTTCGATCCACACCTACACGATGTCATTGAGATTGAAGAAACAGAACAATACAAAGAAGAAATGGTCATCCAAGAATTTGTACGTGGGTACAAATGTGGTGATCGGGTCCTTCGCCCCGCTAGAGTGAAGGTGGCGAAGCAACCAGCAAAAGAAGATAAACAGAGTGAAGACAAAGTAAAAGAACAAATCGAAGGAGAAGAGTAAACATGACGCAAAAGAAAAGCAAAGTCATTGGAATTGATTTGGGAACAACAAATTCCTGCGTTGCCGTGATGGAAGGCGGCTCTGCAGAGGTCATCGCAAACGCCGAAGGGACGAGAACAACCCCTTCCATTGTCTCGTACAAGGATGGGGAACGTCTCGTGGGAATTCCCGCCAAACGACAAGCGGTGACCAATCCCGAAAAAACCCTTTTTTCAACCAAGCGTTTTATTGGACGCAAACATGCCGAAGTGGCCGAGGAAATCAAGACGGTTCCCTACCATGTAGCGGCAAACAGTAACGGAGATGTCATTTTCAAAGTGGATGACAAGACTCTAAAACCGGAAGAAGTGGGTGCGCAAGTGCTCATCAAAATGAAAGAAACCGCCGAGGAATACCTCGGAGAGAAAGTGACGGAAGCTGTGATTACGGTCCCCGCCTATTTTGATGACGCGCAGAGGCAATCGACAAAAGATGCGGGGCGCATTGCGGGTCTTGATGTAAAACGGATTATTCCCGAACCAACAGCCGCCGCCTTGGCCTATGGCCTCGACAAAAAAAACACAGATCAAAAAATTGCTGTGTTTGATTTAGGGGGAGGAACTTTTGACATCTCAATTCTAGAAATTGGAGATGGCGTTTTTGAAGTTCTCTCCACCAATGGGGACACCCACTTGGGTGGTGATGACTTCGATACTGTGGTCATTAAATGGATTCTCGAAGAGTTCAAAAAAGAGCACGGGATCGATTTGTCTAAAGACAAGATGGCCCTCCAGCGCATTAAAGATGCCGCAGAAAAAGCAAAAATTGAGCTTTCGGGCACACAGCAAACCGAGATCAATCAACCCTTCATCACGATGGACGCAAGTGGTCCCAAACACCTTTCACTTACGCTGAGTCGCCCAAAGCTAGAGGGGCTTGCCTCCCACTTGATTCAGCGATGCATAGAACCTTGTCACAAGGCAATGAAAGACGCCAACCTCACGCAAGATCAAATTCATGACGTTTTACTCGTCGGAGGGATGAGTCGTATGCCCGCCGTCCAGGAGAAAGTCAAAGAGATCTTTGGCAAAGAACCCCATAAAGGGGTGAATCCGGATGAAGTGGTCGCCACTGGTGCCGCTATTCAAGGTGGGGTCCTTTCTGGCGACGTCAAAGATGTTTTGCTACTCGATGTCATTCCCCTGACTTTGGGCATCGAGACCTTAGGCGGCGTGATGACACCGCTTGTCGAACGAAACACCACAATCCCAACGCAAAAAAAACAGACATTTTCGACAGCGGTCGATAATCAGCCTGCAGTGACGATCATCGTCTTGCAAGGGGAGCGTAAAATGGCGTCAGACAATAAAGAGATTGGTCGTTTTGATTTGACAGATATCCCCCCCTCACCTAGGGGAACACCACAAATCGAAGTGAGCTTTGATATCGATGCAGATGCTATTTTGCACGTTTCGGCCAAAGATTTAGGAACGGGTAAGGAGCAAAAAATTCGGATCGAGGCAAAATCGGGGCTTTCTGAAAGCGAAATCAACCGTATGGTCAAAGATGCGGAAGAGCATGCTGAAGAGGATCAAAAACGGCACGAGCAAGTGGCAGTTAAAAACCAAGCAGAAAGCCTCGTGTTCCAAGCGGAAAAAGCGCTCAAAGAGCACAAAGATAAAATTTCAAAGGAGCTGACCAAAGAGATTCAGGGCAAAGTTGATGCTTTGAAAAAAACAATCAGCGCCGGTGAAAGCACCGCGATCAAAGCGGCAACCGATGATCTTAGTGCCCACATCCAAAAGATTGGGGCAGAGATGCAGCAAAACCAGCAATCGGCCTCTCAGACGCAAGATGCGAATCCTCAATCAAATACATCTAATGCCTCACAGGGCAAAGGGGAAAGTAAGGATATAGAAGACGCCGAAGTGGAGGTTGTTGACGACGAGAAGTAATTTTACGAGTCTTGAGGGAAGCTAAAAAAGCTTCCCTCATCCTCAACATTGTTTGTATACTGGAAAAAATTAGAAATTTCACTCTGCTTTCAGCTGTAAAGAGCCCTATTGGCTTGATCATAAATTGAAATATTTAATTTTAAGCAGCAAAATAACTAAGACTGATTTAGGCTAAAAATTATGCAAGCTCTTGTCTACATCGATGGCCAAATTGTTCCCGAAGAAAAAGCAAAAATTTCCGTTTTTGACCTCAGTGTCTGTAGGGGATATGCCGTCTTTGATTTCATGCGCACTTATCAGGGACAACCGTTTCGGCTTTGGGACCACCTCAACCGATTCTCAGCATCGGCAGAAACAGTGGGTTTGCCCATGCCCCTTTCAATCGATGAAATCGCAGACATCATCGATCGGTTGCTTGCGCAGGCTCCCTATTCAGAAGCGAACATTAAAATCTTTCTCACTGGTGGAGAGTCGAGCGATCAATTCACCCCAGAAGATCGCCCCCTATTTTTTGCCTTCGTCTATCCGATCCAATCCCCACCAAAACAGATCTATTCTGATGGGATCACACTGACGAGCAGTATCTACGAAAGACCCTATCCATCTTGTAAAAGTATTCACTATTTAACCTCGATTGTCGCTTTACGCCGCGCGCAAAAGCAAGGAGCACATGATGTGCTTTTTTTGAACCATCGAAACGAAATCCTCGAAACGGGATCTGCTAATTTTTTTGGGGTTATAAAAGGGAAGGTCGTCACTTCTAAAACAGGGATCATCACAGGCGTGACTCGCCAAGTGGTTTTAGAGCTTCTCAAGGCGAAAAAAATTCCCTGTGAAGTGCGCACCATGTCCTATCGAGAAGTGCAGAGTTTTGACGGGGCTTTTATCACCTCGAGCAGTAAACAGGTCGTCCCAGTAGTGCAAATTGATCAAAAAAAACTGCCCATACACCCTTTGATCAAAGAGCTGATCCAATATTTCCGATTGTATACGCAGCAGACTTTGCAACTTTCTAACTCACGATCTGGAGCAAATAAGAGGTAAACTGTGTATCCTTTTTTTGTGGTAAAAAGAGCAATGAAAAAGTGAGAAAAACCCGATGTCAAATCATCGATTTTCCCCAGAACGCACCTTTGAAATCAGGATCACAGACTACTCTAAAAAAGGGCATGGGACAGCTTTTATGCCCCTTAGAGAAGGGGCCGCCCCGATTCAAGTAGAGGTCCCTTCGACGAGTGTAGGCGATCAAGTAGAGATAGCACTGACCAAACAAAAAAAAGGTGGATTGCGACGGGCTAAGCTTGTAAGAGTTGTACGAGGTTCGGATGTGCGCACCGAAGCTCGGTGTGCACATGCAAAGCTCTGTGGTGGATGCAGCTGGCAACACATCGATTATCCATCTCAACTTAGCCAAAAAGAAAAATGGGTGCAAAACCAATTTTCCCACTTTTCAAACGCTGTTTTTCACCCCATCATTCCCGCTACACCCTTTTGGCGTTATCGCAACAAAATGGAATTTTCTTTTTCCGAAAGTAAGGAGGGAGAAAAATTTTTGGGCCTAATCAAGACCTACTCGCGCAAACAAGTGATGAACTTAGATCAGTGTCACCTCGTTTCCCCTTGGTTTATTCAAGTCACTCGGGCGGTCATTGATTGGTGGAAGGCCTCCTCTTTGCACTCGTTTCACCCCCCATCAGAAAGAGGTACGTTGCGCACGCTGACTTTGCGTGAAGGGATGAGGACGGGGAAGAAAATGGTCTTTCTAACCATTTCTGGCAACCACGAATATTTTGTGAAAAACTCCGATTTGATGGGTTTCAAACAGGCAATTTTACAGGCTTTGCCCGGAGAAGACCCTACAATTTATGTCCGCATTCAGCAGGCAAAAAAAAACCGCCCTACCACTTTTTACGAAATTCATTTACACGGACCTAACTCTCTACACGAAACGCTCCATATTAATGGACGGGCAGTGCACTTTTACATCAGTCCGGCTTCATTTTTCCAACCCAACACGTTGCAGGCAGAAAAACTCTACAAAAAGGTTCTTAGTTTAGCCTCCCCCCACCCATCGATGCGCATCTATGATTTCTACGCGGGGTGCGGATCGATCGGTATGGTCTTTGCCCCTTTTGTCAAAAAAGTCTTGGGAATTGAGCAATGTGCATATGCCGTTTGTGATGCAAAAGTAAATATCGCCGCCAACAAACTAGACAATGTGACAGTTTTGTGTGGTGATGTCGGTGATATCCTATCCGAAGAGATAAGACGGCCCGCCGATCTTGTTATTCTCAACCCACCCCGCTCAGGTCTTGATAAATTGGCCATAGAGCAACTTGCGCAGCTTGGATGTAAAAAAATTATTTATATTTCCTGCAATATGTTTACGCAAAGCAAAAATATATTAGAACTTACTCGGTATGGGTATCGATTACAATCTATTCAACCCATTGATCAATTTCCCCACACCCCCCACATTGAAATCATTTCACTACTAGAAAAATAAATATCTGTTTTAGTATAATTTCGATAAGCTCATAAAATTTTTTGATTATACAGAGGCTATTTATGAAAAAATCATTATTACTATTTTCTTTACTCTCCTCTTCCCCCCTTCTTGCGGATGGAGCCTCCGGCCCTTTGTCTGCTCAAGGAATGCCTAAAATGCTCATCATATGTGGTGCCTTTTTTGCTCTTATGTACTTCGTTTTATTGCGCCCTGAACAAAAGCGACGTAAAAAAATGGAACAACTCCAAACCAACCTCTCAAAAGGGGATCATGTTACCGCCATGGGCATGGTGGGCACAGTCAGCCAGCTCAAGGAAAAAACAGTAGTCTTGAAAATGATCGAAGGAGCAAAAATAGAGGTTCTCAAGGGTGCAATTTCAGAAGTTCGCTCTTTTGAAAATAAACAATCAGATCTATCTGACGCTTCTGCAAGCAAAACCGATTCTTAAAAGCCACCCCCGCTTCTTACCTGTTCGCTCCTCTACCTTTTTTACATCGGTGGGCCTTTTTTCTTGAGATACCGAACAAGGCAATACACAGAAGATGTGGTGCTCGCAAAGAAAAGGAAAGCGAGCCCACCTTTCAAAAGGATTGACACAACACCTCCCCTTCCTTGTACTTCTTTTGCAGCGTACACAGGGGCTTTTTCAATTAGAGTCCCGTTTTCATTGAGAATATGCACCTCTCCTAAAAGTTCCCCTTTTTGGATGGGGGGCGCTTTTTCCCTCCATTTCAATTCAACTCGAATCGAGGGCTCTTCTGAAGGGTAATAACGGATGAAAATGTCTTGGTCAAGTAGAGCGGTGATCTCTGCCTGCCCTTGTTTCCCCTTTCGCTCAAACAAGGTTTCTTTTCTGTTAAAAAGGGGCCTTACCCTCTCTTTTTCTGAAAAAGCGGCTTCAAAAAGGCGAGTGGCATCCCGATCCCTTTGACTAGAACCCGTAGAATCCATCAAAACGGCAATCAGAGTGCGCCCTTTTTGCTCAGCTACTCCCACAAAGGTATAATTGCCACTTTTATGCCATCCATTTTTTGTAGCCAAAACATTGGGATAGAAAAATTGCCCTGTTTGTATCGGTGTGTTTTTACTTCGCACAAATTCCTGAAAAAGCGTAGAGCATCTCATCGGTCCCATGTCAAAAGCGCACCGATTTTTCAGAATTTCTCTCATGACCACTGCCATATCGTAGGCCGTGGTCACATGCTTTGGGCTATATGCGCCGTGGGGATTGAGAAAGTGGGTATTTTTGCACCCTATCTCTTTGAGATACTCATTCATCCCTTGCACAAATTGCGAAGTAGTGCCCCCAACATGATGCGCAATGCAATGGGCCGCAACATGACCTGAAGTGTGCAGCATGTGGTTAAAGAGCTCTTGCAAGGAAATTTTTTTTCCTGGTTTAATCTGATGATCGCATGCTTTTTTAGGTGTAATCCGCTTGAGGCAATGACGGGGGCATATAACAATTTCATCCGCCCCTCTAAGCCCCTTTTTGAGGGCATATAGAAAAGTCGCCATTTGTGTGATATCGGCTGGGTATTTCAAATGGTGGGGGTTTTTTGCGTAGAGAATCATGCCCGTCTCTGCGTTCATCAACATCGCCGCTTTTGCCTCTACTTTTAGTTGCAATGTCTCAGCACTCATCAATTTACTTAGAAAAACAAGCAATAGAAAAAAAGCTTTCATCATGTAACCTAGCACTAAAGAAAATAACTAAGGGGCGTCCTCTTTTATCTTTTTAAGCCGTCGAGTGGCCTGAAGTACCTCTTCGTCAATGAAAAAAGTGATACCCTCTTTTGCAACTAAGTTCTTGTTATACGCTTTCCAAGTGCGTTTTTGCATGGGAGGCTCTTTGTTCATTTTGAATTTTAGATAAGAAGATTCTCTTTTTTAAGGAATTTTTAGAAGTTTTTTTTTACCGGTTTTTTCAACACAGTCTGTCATAAGAGCTCCAGTTGCGTATAGAACGCGTCTGCAGTTATCCTAAGGCTATGCCCCAGACCCCATTCTCGAGGGGGGAAAATAGTTTATTTTGCTTTCAAATTTTATCTATTACGCAGTTAAAGAACACTCCCACCGCATCAGCTCCTTAAGTTGACTTAATTGCTGTTTATTTATAAAATGTTCACAAAACAAGGTTTTAAATTATTAATTAATTTCTATTTATTTATAAAATGTTTACAAAATAGGTTTTCAATTATGACAACTCCAACAAATTCCGCATCTTCAACAGCAATGGACAATACCCAGTTTTCGGCAAGTTATCAATCTCTAACGAACCCAACAGATCAACAGATAGATGATATCTTTCAAAAGGTACGTGATGACCATCAAAAATTACATGATATCTTTCAAAAGGCAGATGATATCTTTCAAAAGTTACATGGTGACTATCAAAAGATAGATGGTATCTATCGAAAGATAGATCATAACTGTCAAAAGTTACATGATGACTATCAAAAGTTCCTTGATGGATATCACACCAGACGTGATGGCCATCAAATGGCACGTGATGGCTATCAAAAGTTCCATGGTGGCTATCAAATGTTACATGATAACTATCAAAGGTTACGTAATCACAGCCAGAAACGTGATTTCTATCAAAAGTTCCATGGTAGATATCAAAGGATGCATGCTCAATATCAACAGGCACATGATAACTATCAAATAATACATGATGATTATCAAAAGCTCCGTGGTGACTATCAAAAGATACATGATAGTTATCAAACAATACATGATAGCTACCAAAAGTGCAAAGAATTGGCAGAAGGGTCAGATGCAATCATCCAAATAAGTAAAGATGGGAAACTAGTTAAAACTACAAAAGATAAAATCTTACCTGTTTTAAGCCAGTTTATTATACCAATGAAATTTTTGGATACTTCTTTTGAACTCCCTCAGGCTGCTGTTGAAGCACTTAAAGACAGACGTGAAGGCTCAGCTAAAATCTCAAAAAACATTGTAATGTTAAAAGCTGTATCGATGGAAACAACAATTGGCACGGAAACCGTCTTATTTATATCTTATCCCCCATTTAGGGAAGCAAATAGTTCAGAATCTTTGAAATATACTTTAGAATATTTAGAGTATATTCTTCCGACAATAACAAAAATTTTGGGAAATGTTGGGACAGAAACTTCGGAAATTTTGGGAAATGTTGGGACAGAAACTTCGGAAAATGTTGTAGCAGCAACTAACAATGCCCCCCCGACAGAGCACAACGTAAATATGTGTCAAATAATCTAAACACAATCAAGTCAATGCTGTCTACTTTTACATCGCAACATTGTGAAAGTTTTTTTGGGAGAAAGGGCGCATATCCATCCACTTGTCAAATATACCTCTTGAACCTCCCCTTTTTTTGATTTCATCCACAAGACGCGCAAAGCGGCTTGGCTTGGGGAAAAAATCCCCAAAATTCAGCTTTGATTGCATCCTCTTGCAAATGTTTGTTTGACTTAATTTCTATTTATTGGTAAATTTTTTCCAATTTTTTAAAAAAAGTACATGTCACATAAATAAGGTTTTAAACTATGACTGCTGCAACAAATTCCGTATCTTCAACAGGAATGGACAATACCCAGTTTTGGGCGAGGGATCAGTCTCTAATACACCCAACAGATCGAAAGAAACACGATACCTATCAAAAGATATTTGAGCTCCATCAAAAGATATGTAATATCTATGAAAAGATAGACACTACATATGACAAGATAGACACTACCTATCAAAAGATAGACGATAACTGTAAAGAGAGAGTTCATATCTATGAAGAAATAAATGGTACCTATCAAAATTTATATGATAATTTTCAAAAGTTATATTTTAACTATCAAAAGAGATTTGATATCTATCGAAAGGTGCGTGATGCATATCAACGGACACATGATGCAGATCAAAAGATTCGTGATCTCTATCGAAAGGTACGTGATCAATATCAACAGATGCGTGGTGCCTATCAAAAGATACGTGATGAAAATAAACAGATTGATGATGCCTATCAAAAAATACGTGATGAAGATCAAAATACAAGTGATACCTATCAAAAAATATATGATATTTTTCAAAAATTATATGATAATCGTCAACAAATATATGATAATCTTCAAAAAGAATATGATAATCTTCAAAAAAGATATGATAATCTTCAAAAGATATATCATAGCGATAAAAAGTTACATGATAACCATCAAAAGTTATTTGATAAATATCAAAAGTGCAAAGAATTGCCAAATAGGGAAAAAATTAGTGCAAAAATTTTTAAATATACCTCAGATTACATTGTTCCAATATTAATAAAAATTTTGAAAAATGTCGGGATAGGCATTGCGAACAGGGTTGGAGCAGCAATTGCGGAAGGTGTTGGAGTAGCAATTTTGAAAGGTGCTGCGGTAGCTTCGAAAAATACTGGGAAAGCAATTAAAAATGCCCCCCGACAGAGCGCAACGTAAGTATATATCAAATAATCTAAACACAATCAAGTCAATGCTGTCTACTTTTACATCGCAACACTGTGAAAGTTTTTTTGGAAGAAAGGGCATTGTCTAAAACGGCGGTTTGAGTCCCTTCAGATGTCCTAAACAAGACTTCACCTTACAGTCATCTACTATCCAACAGTACTTTCTGTCAGATGTATTTCGCATAAGCATTTTATCTTGTGCTTAGTGCGCTTTGACTCTTTAAAAGTTTGCCAAGGTGTTTTACCATAGCAATACTTTCCACTATGAAGGCGATCTTCATTGTACTCTTTCATCCATTTTTCTACATCTTCTTGCAATTCTTCTATGCTAGAGTAACTTTTCTTTCTAAATGCCGTCGCATAGAACTCATTTTGAATTGTTTGATGAAACCGTTCGCATATCCCATTTGTTTGAGGAGATTTTGCTTTTTTCCTGGTATGATCTATATCTTCTAATGAAAGATAAAGCTCATATTTGTAGCTTTCTTTCTTTCCAAAATATTCTGTTCCTCTATCCGTTAAAGTTTGTAGAATTCGCACATCCTGCTCTTCAAACCAAGGGACAACTTTATCATTGAGCACTTCCGCAGCTACGAGTGCATTTTTTCTGTCATACAACTTTGCAAAAGCCACTCGTGAGTAAGTATCAATCACAGTTTGCTCATAAATCCTTTCCACTCCCTTGGATGGTTCCCACATAGTAGGTATCTTGGCCAAGAAGATAGCCGGGGTGCTCAGTTTCAATTCCTCCCCGAGACTCTTTTTCTAAGGCTCGGACTTGATCCTCAGTCAAAATTAACCCTTCCTGTGCTACCTTAGCTTCAAGGGCTTTTAATCGTTTTTGGAAGGTTTCCAAATCATGCCTGAGCCAGATAGAGCGCACTCCTCCAGCAGAGACGGAAATTGCTTGTCTTCTTAGCTCATTTGAGACTCGTACTTGTCCATAAGCAGGTTTTTCAAGGGCAAATGCCACAACAGCATCTTCGACCATTTGGTGAGCACGATTTTTAGGACATGGTTTTCTGCGAGAAAGATCTCTAAGAGCTTCTTCTCCGCCCGTTTCATACAGTTCCTTAAAGCGGTAAAAACTGTCTCTAGAATATCCCATTACTCTACAAGCCTCGGTGACATTCCCGAGAGTTTCCGCAAACTTCAGAAGTCCGAGCTTGTTTTTAATGACTTTTTTCTATCTGATGTATTTGACATATCGAATTTTCTTTTTATCTTTTGGTTACTCGCCGAAACCAAGCCCAGCCACTTAAATGGCGGCTTGGCTTCGGTCTTTGCAACCTATTTTTTTTTGTTATGTTTTACCATAACTGTCCGATTATGTCTTGTTTATTACAGCTTAGCTTTTTTCGTAGGCACCTACTCGTCAACATGTAATTCTAAGATCCAAGCTCCTTCAATCTAATACTCTTCCCCCCTTCCATACAAGGGATACCCCCCAATGAACGGATACAAAAAAACGAGCTTCTCCACAGCATTTGCTCCCTCCTCTTTGCTAAGAAGAGACTAAAATTTGACCGCTTTGATCTATTGTTGACTTATTACCAGATACGGTTTTTGCAATGATTACGGAGCACCTTACTTATTTAAAATTCATTGCCATATATCCGGACCGGATCTAAAAAACTTTCCCAGTTAGAGGTATCAAATACCTTCTAAAGAAAAAATAATTAGAAAATAAAATATAAAAATAAAATAAATCTTAGATTTTATGTTTTTTGAAACACACTGAATTCAACGTCAACCATTTAATAAAAAAATAAAAATAAAATATATCAGAGATACTTTAAAAAAATAATTTTCATAAGTATGAAGAAGAATTAGGTACCTTAAAAAAGGCATATTATGGATCCCATCCAACTCGATCAAGCATATAACGAATTCATCTCAAATTTAGCGAGCTGGATTCCCGAGGGGATCATCGAAGTCAATATTGAGCTTTTGGAAAAAATAGGTCTTTTAAAGCACAAGTCTTTCGAAGAGAACCAAAGCGCCGAGCAGCTTCCTCACTATTTTCACGTCATTGAAACAACGGACCGCGTTACCCTGTTTAACCATCAATTTGCGATCTGGATCGTTCCAAAAATAGTCGATGAAACCCCCACGACGATCGTCTTGATCTCCCTTTTACATCAAAATCACCCCCACCTTGAAATTGTTTTTTCAACGCAAGGGGTATACAATACGCCTAAATTTGTCCTCAAACTTTTAAAGCATTATCTTTCAGAAGTGCTCGACACAGAAGAAGAAATCTCTTCCATTGACAAAGACAGTCATTGAGTAAGAAATGGGCATTTCTTATTTGCTTTGTTGCAAAGAGCATGAGGCTGCATTTTTTAAATCCGGCAATTCTTCTTGAGTCTAAGAATATTCGCCTTCCCCTTTCGAAAGTATTCAATCTGATCCATGAACGTTTCAATAAATGGGATGCCGAGCCCTCCCACTTGTCGATCTTCCAAACTTGTTGAGCGATCCACCTCCTTGCGCCCCTCGATTGGATTGAAAGGTCTCCCGTAGTCCTTCAAAATGATTTCAACATGCACGTTTGGGTGATAATTGCACGTGATCTCTACCGCTCCAGATTCATCTCGATATGCATACCGAATAATATTGACAAAAGCCTCTTCCAGGGCAATTTCAATATGCTGCAGATCTTGAGAGGTAAAATCATCCAATCCAAATTGACAGCGCACCCAATTGAGCATCGCATGCAAAGAGGCAAGTTTTGCGGGAAAATGTGAGACAGCGCTTTGTATGGGTGAGTGCATACCTATACTTAGGTTAAAATTAAATAAATTTTACATCATATACAAAAATGATCGATTTTCCCAATCCACTCTTTTCCTTTTGATAGCGGAAATGATGCTCTTAGGCAATGTTTGAAAAATAGGAAAATGCCTATCCTAGCGCTTTGTTGAGCTGTCACAGAGCTTATCATTTGCCATGATAGCGCAGTTTTTTTGATCTTGATTGCAAGGCAAAAACAAGCACGCGCGCCTTTAGTCTGCATCCAAAGAGATTCTTTCGATACCAGCAATCACTTTGTGAGCAAGTGCGCGGTAAATAGGCTTTAGAGCTGCACTGCGCGCATCTTGCATTGAGCTGAGTTGTCCCAAGGAAAAAGAAAGGGTAGAAAAGCGCCGAGCTGTTTTTGTTTCAAAAGAAGTATCTAGGGGAGAATCGGGGTCTATGAAGTCATAATCGGAGTGCGCTTTGACAATAAACGGGCCATAAACCACTTTGCCAGTTCGGCTGGAGATAAGAACAAATTCCGCTGCAACCTCCCTTCTCTCTTCGCTTGGGGTCAATTGGTTCAATCTACTTCCTGTTTTGGGGACATGCTCATATTGCCAACCAATCGATTCTTGCTGATCATCGATGATCTTCCCTTGGAGGGTAAGCGCTCCTTGTCTAGCATAGGTAAACCGGCTTGAAAGGGTGATCGCTTTGACTAGCTCATCAGTCAAAATTCCTTCTCGATCACCGCCTACATAAGGAACAAACAGAGTGTATTCACCGCCAAATGGCCCCAAAGCCCCTTCATATCGATACCCACAACCCATCAAGCCGCACAAAAGAAGGTGAAAAAATAGAAGAAAATAGTTCAAAGCTGTTCCTAGACGCGCTGCTCTTTTTCTACAACTATTTCATGTTTTTGCTCGAGATTCTGCTCTATTAAATATTTTTTTGATATGCGGGCTGCTGGTGCATTTGGGTATTTTTTCAGGATGCTGCGGTAATAAAGAGCGGCTGCTTTCCATTTCTTTTTTTTCCGATAAAATTCCCCAGCCTCTAAGAGGCTAGCCGCCATTACATTTTCTATGTGCACAATCTGACGCTCCGCTTTTTCTAAGCGAGGTTCAGTAGGAAATTGGGCGCGAAATTTAGCCAAGTTGATCTTTGCACAGTCCAAATGCAGATCGGCCGCATACTGTTTTTTACACCGCATTAAGTAAGCCTCCCCAACACTGAGATAGCTATCAGGAGCAAGAAAGTGGGTTGGAAAACGGCGGATAAATGTCTCGAAAGAGGAGATGCTTTTATCATATTTTTTCATTACAAGGTAGAGCTTCCCTTGTCGATGAAGGGATAGAGCTGCCAATTCACTGCATGGCATCGTCGTAATCACTTCATCAAAGAGTTCGATCGCTTTTTCATAATTACGCACCCATTTTGGAAGGCGGCGGGCATGGAAAAGGCGGCGGCGGGCCCCATCTTGAAAACGGCAGGCAATTTCAAATTTATAATGGATTGTTTCATCAAAAAACTGAGGAGTCACTGCTTGTTTCAAATAGATAGAAAATGCGGCATTTGCTCTTTCGAGTTCGGACATCTCATAAAATGCCTTCCCCTCGTAATAGTGGACCTCTTGGGTAAGGGGGGAATGGGGAAAACTCTCTTTAAGCATCTGGGCATGCCACACAAGTTTTTTCCATTCGCTATTTTGCAAGCACTCTACCACTTTATTGTAGTAGTCTTCCGCAGAGGTGTTGGCTCTTACTGTGGGATCAAGGGGATTGGTCCAAAGCAGAGGCACAAAGGCAAAAAAAACGATGTAGATAAAAAGTGGCGTCTTGATATATTTCATACTAAATACTCTAAGCAAATAGTTTCCCGATTATAAGGATTTACTCTCCAAAAGAAAAGGATTGAATGAAAGGCAGGTTCTCAAGCTCTTTTTTTAGCTTATCATCCAGGCAAACGCCCCACTGAGAATCGATCTCAAGTGTTCCCACTTTTTTCCCTTTTGAGTGAAAGAGGATGTCAATGGGATGCTCTCCCCCAAACTGATGAAACAGTTCTTTGAGCGCAATAACTTGACTAAATCGGGTTTGATTCACATCGAGAGTAAGGTAAAGTTTTTGCATGACTATTCGATTTTTCTCCTTTTGTTCGATCTTTGATTGCGCCATTTTTTTTGCATACTCAGTTACTGTCTGGAGCGTTTCAATTTGCGCATCACTTAAGCTACTTAATTCATATACACCGAGGCATTTAAGACGTAGAGAGTCGTGCCCTCTATCCACTTGCAGTGCGCCAAATAGGATTTGGGTTTCACTAAAAAGCTCCCCTTTTGCTTCATACAAGTCAGGCCAAATGGGAAGTTCTAATCGATCACTTCCATCTGAAATCGTCAAGATTGCAAATTTGCGCTTTGTTTTTGAGGAGATGCGCATTTTCACACTCTCAATAATAAACGCGGTTTGACAAACGGCTTGGTGGGCGAGCTTTTTGATGTCGTGAAAAGGTTGCGCATTTAACTCGGCCATCCTTTCTCGGTAGGCGTCCATCGGATGACCTGTGAGGTAAAAACCGAGTAATTCCTTTTCTTTGGCCCATATTTTCTCTTTAGGAGTCTCCATATCAGTTGAAGATACATTTTGCAATATCTCTTTTTCCTCTATATAGGGAAAAAAATCCATGACTCCCCGCGCTTTTTCTTTCCGTTTAAGGCGCGCCCGTTCAAATAGAGGGGCAACGCTCATTAAAAGCCTTTGACGAGACATCTTTATAAAATCAAAGCTCCCCGCTTCGATGAGACTTTCCGCCGTTTTTTTCCCGATGATTGACCCATCAATTCTCTCAAACAGATTGCTAATCGATCGGAAAGGTCCGTTTTTCTCTCTTTCTTTGACAATGCCATCCACAGCGCCTTGCCCCACTCCCTTGATTCCAGACATGGCAAAACGGATTCCCTCGGGAGTCGCCCTAAACTCTAAGTCCGCTTCATTAATATCGGGTGGAAGAATCCGAACCCCCATACTCTTTGCCTCGTGGATATGTTTTGCTACTTTTGAAAGATCATCCCGGTCACATGTCATAAGGGCAGCCAGCCACTCTTTCGGATAATTGGCTTTTAAAAAAGCGGTGACATAACTCAAGTACCCATAAGCCGCTGCATGCGATTTATTAAATCCATAAGAGGCAAATTTTTCAATTTTGTTGAAGATTTCGATCGCTTTGCCCCGTTCAATCCCGTTCTCCAATGCCCCTTTTTGAAATTTTTCCCGTTGACGCGCCATTTCGCAGAGATCTTTTTTACCCATCGCTCTGCGCAGTACATCCCCCTCTCCGAGTGAGTAATTGGCTAATTTTTGCGCAATCTGCATCACTTGCTCTTGGTAGACCATGATTCCATAGGTTTCTTTAATAATTTCTTCCATCATGGGGTGATCAATTTCAATGGATGCGCGCTTGTGTTTACGATCGATAAAAGCCGGAATCATCTCCATGGGGCCCGGTCTGTACAAAGCGCCAACGGCGATAATCTCCTCAAATTTATCGATAGAGAGTTGTTTTGCCAACTCTTTCATCCCAGAAGATTCTAGTTGAAATACTCCTTGCGTATTTCCTTGGTTGAGCAATTGAAAGGTTTTTTCATCGTCAAGGGGGAGATCGGCCCAATTGATCGTTTCTCGATTCGCCATCTCAACGGCATCAACCGTTTTTTGGATTGATGTCAACGTTTTGAGGCCCAAAAAATCGATCTTTAACATTCCTAAATCTTCGAGTGGCTTCATTGCATATTGGGTGACGGCCATCTCAGAACCTTTGGCCAAGCATAGGGGAATGTGGTCGGTCAGAGGCTTTCCGCAGATAATAAGGCCCGCTGCGTGTACCCCTTTACTCCGCACTGATCCTTCGAGCTTTTGCGCAAACTCAAGAAGCTTTTCAACCTCTTCGTCCTCTTGCTTCATAGATCGGAGCTCGGGATCTATTTCCAGGGCATGTTTCAAAGTCATTTGGGGGTGATCGGGAATGAGTTTGGCAATTTTATTCACTTTTGACAGGGGGATGTTTAAAACTCTTCCCACATCTCTGATCCCCATTTTTGCCTTCATTTTTCCAAAAGTAATGATTTGGGATACCTTTTCCTTTCCATACTTTTTCACAGTGTATTCAATCACTTCACATCGACGATCCATACAAATATCCACATCAATATCTGGATAAGATACCCTTTCGGGGTTGATAAACCGCTCAAAAAAGAGTTGAAACCGGAGGGGCTCTATGTCAGTAATCCCAATCAAATACAAAATGATGGAGCCCGCACCGGAGCCACGTCCAGGGCCAACTGGAATTTTTTGCGCTTTAGCCCAAGCAATAAAATCGTATACAATAAGCAAGTAATCACTCATTCCTTTAGAAATGATGATTTCAAGTTCATATGTTAGCCGCTCGTTTACTACATCTAGGGGATCTCGATTTGGGTAGAGCCTTTGCACATGTGCCAATCTTTTTTCATTGTAGCGTTTGGAAACGGCCTCTTCACAAAGTGTGCGGAGAAATTTTTCCGCCTCTCTGACACGCGTTTTCTCATCAAATGGCTTACCCTCCAAATGGGGTGGGATAAAGATCGGGTAGTGTTTTGTTTTAAAGTCGAGTGTGAAGGTGCACTTTTTTGCAATGTGATCCGTATTGGAAATGGCCTCTGGCAGATCAAAGAACAGCGCTTGCATCTGCTCATTTGATTTAAAATAAAGTTCGTGCGTCGGCATGGTTTTCCGTTTGGGGTTTGGACTCCTTTGCTTGATGTTTCCATAGCTATCCCTTTCTAATCGCTCGCAAGGTTGTCCCGACTGCACATTCATAAGGATTTCATGTGCTTTCCAATCTTCTATGCGTAAATATCGAATATCATGCGTGGCAACATATGGGATCCCTTGCTCTTTTGAAAGCAAAACAGAGCGCTCGATCACTTTGTCTTGCGCTTTAATATGGCTAAGATAGCTTTGATATAGCCACGACTCTTGGTCAATGCCATCTTGACTAATCTTTTCAGGGGTCATTTGACTCCGCTCTATTTCCAAATAAAAGCGATCACCATACACGGAAAGAGCCCACTCGATCCCTTTTTTCAGCTCCTCTTCCCTTTCTTGAATCATCATCTGTGCTACATAGCTTTGGACCGGGCCCGACAAGCAAATCAAATCCTTAGCATATTTTTCTAACACTTCCCTGTCGACGCGCGGCTGATAATAAAACCCTTCTATTGATGCGATCGATGCAATTTTGCAAAGGTTTTGATACCCTTCAGGCCCCTTGGCCAGTAAAATCAGTGGATAACTCGTTGCATGATTGGCCACCTTTTTTTTCTCAAAACGGGAAAACGGGGCCACTCCAATCTCAATTCCCAAGATCGGCTTGACTTTTGCAGCTTGACAGCTCTTAAAAAAATCGATAGCTCCATGCATATGACCTAAATCTGTCAGCGCTACGGATGAGAGCTGGTCTTTTTTTGCACGCTCCGTCAAAGCCTGAATGGACAGGGTGGATTCGAGAATAGAATAATGAGAGTGAACGCGGAGGGGAACCCACTTCATATCGGTTTAGCTCGTCAAAACTTCGGTGCCTGATTTTCTATTCCAAAGGGGGAGTAGCATGGAAACTGCAATCAAAGCGCAAGAAATGAGCAAGGTAAAAAATCCTTGCCACCCATACCATTGGATGATTTGTCCAAATGGATAGCCTGCCGATGCCGCGCCCATATAAGCAAACAACCCCGTGAAACCGGTGGCAGAACCGGAAGCTTTTTTCCCAGCAATTTCAGCTGCTGCCATGCCAATGAGCATCTGCGGTCCAAATACCAAAAGTCCAATCAAACACATCAAAATCGAAATGAATAAAACGCTCCCAGTGGGGATGATCCAAAAAGCGGATAAACTCACGAGGATGCCCACACTAAAGAGCACGTTTACGGGTCCTCGATTACCCTTAAAAATGGTGTCAGAAAGCCACCCAGCTCCTAAGCTACCAAAAATACCACCTATCTCAAACCAAAACACACAGGATGCGGAAGACATCAGAGAAAACCCCTTGGTCTCGATTAAGTAGATCTGTGCCCAATCATTGATCGCCGTTCTGATCACATAAACAAAGAAAAAAGAGAGCGCGAGGATCCAAATCGATTTGTTTGCCAAAACATACTCTTTTAAAATTTGGCGAGATGTATACCCCTTCGATCCCCCCTTTTTTGCGCAAGATAGATCGAGCTTATTTGCAAAGTCGTTTCGGTAGGCTTCGATAGGGGGAAGGCCCAAGGTGCTTGGACTATCTCGAATGCGGTTGATCAGAAAACATCCCAAAAAAACTGCGAGCAAACCGGGAAGATGCATTGCATAGCGCCAACCATATAATTTAATTGCAAAAGCGCAAACAAGTGGAATCAGCGCTCCTCCTATGTTGTGGGATGTATTCCAAACACCCCACCAACGGCCCCTTTCGCTTTGAGAATACCAGTGGGTGAGCAAACGGGCACATGGGGGCGAACTCCACCCCTGAAAAAATCCATTCATGATTAAAAAAAGCCCAAAGAGAATCACGGAAGAAGAAAACCCAAAAAGGATATTGGATATCCCCGTCATGATCAATCCTATACCCATAAAATAACGGAGATTGGCCTTATCGGAAATGACTCCACTAAAAAATTTACTCACCCCATAAGAGACCGCGAGAAGGCTGCTCAAAATGCCCAACTGCCCTTTATCAAACCCAAGTTGATCAATCAGAGCAGGCATGGCAAAGACAAAGCTTTTGCGCGTGAAATAGAAGAGGGCGTAGCCGATATAAATCGAATAAAAAACACGCAGCCGCCAGTAGGAGTACTTCCTTTGAATCGTTTTCTTATCTACAATAGGGGGCCTAGGTGAGTCGGCTTTGAAAAAATCGATAATCTTCATAGTAGAATTCCTTATCCGTTCACTCCACTTATCATAAGTTACCGGAAAACAAAATAAAATTATACCAAAATTTATTCGTGCAGTATCTTTAATATAAAAACAATATAACCTATATTATATAAGTTAATAAAAAATTATATTTATTTTTTATACTATATATAATTTGGTAAATTAGAAGAGATTGACAAATAGAAGGTTTTTCTTATTCTAAGGATATTATAAAATAGGTGCATGAGAAGTACTTTTCATAAGGTAATACGCGAGGTAACTAGCTGCCCCATTTCAAATTTTATAACACCATGCATGTATCATTATGACGTTCTTTCCCGAGCCAATTAGACCTTCCAAGGAACGAGAAAAAAATCAGATCCCCGTCGATCCCATTGAAATGGAGGCGAATAAAAAAGACCAAGAGCCTCATGTGTGGGAGCTGCCCGCGGACCAGAGAAAGACTTATTATGGCGCGCTTATCACAATGCTCAGAGAATGCGTTACCCTCTCTTTACAGCTCAAAGATCAAAGTGGGATGCACAGCGCCCTCTCTTTGGATATTTTGTTTTTACAAGAGCTTTTACATCGCCTTATGGAGACGGATCAAAGCCAAAATTCCCGTTTTGCCCAAGCCCTTTCTCAAGCATGGCACGCACTTTTGGTTCGGCTGCACACTTTGTCTAAATCAAACAAAATGGGCGAAGAGTTCGACTTTGTCATACTCAATTCGGTTGTAGAAGAGATGGACGATTACTCCTCTAACCAAGAGAAAACGCTCGGGTTTTATCTCACTGAGTTGC
The DNA here is from genome assembly GCA_027942475.1 of Simkania sp. Taxonomy (GTDB): domain Bacteria; phylum Chlamydiota; class Chlamydiia; order Chlamydiales; family Simkaniaceae; genus JANQSR01. The sequence continues at coordinate 59,611 of JAQFVP010000002.1, forward strand.
ACGAGAAAGATTGGCTTCCCACCCCCTTTATAGACATGCTCTACAATCTTCATCATGAATATCAGTTTCACCGAGATACCAGCCATCTCCAAAAATGGTCCACTCTCTTAAAAAAGAGCCAAAATCTCCAGCAAAAAGACCCCGAAAGATAAAGCTCGGGCAAAAAATCGAAGCTCCCTTTATATGAGCTTTGGATGATCGGGATGTTTAAGATGAGTCTTTTGGGCTCAGAAAGTTGACCACTACCTCTAAATCTTCTATCATTAGGCCGAATTTTTCGCTCCAATGCAAAAGCGAGCACGTACAAAGGCATATTTTCGATGAAATATCAAGTCCCAAAAGGTACATTCGACATCCTTCCACATGAAATAAAAAAGGAAAATAAGTGGAAGGAGTCCCATAGATGGAATTATCTCGAAAAGGTGATGCGTACACTTGCTTTTGACTACGGATATCGGGAAATACGTACCCCTATTTTTGAGCAAACTGACCTCTTTGTCAGGGGGATTGGACAAACCTCCGACATTGTATCCAAAGAAATGTACACTTTTCCCGATAAAAATAATCGCTCTATGACCCTAAGACCAGAGGGGACTGCCGGCGTAGTCCGCTCGTTTATTGAACATAGCCTGCATCAGACTGGCTTGGATCAAAAGTTTTTCTATATTGGGCCTTTCTTTCGTTATGACCGCCCTCAAGCAGGTCGTTTCAGGCAGTTGCATCAGTTTGGCGTAGAAGCGTTTGGTCAAACGTCTCCCGAACAAGATCTCGAAGCCATTGACATGTTGCTCGAGCTTTATCGGCGTCTTGGGATCAAGAACCTCGAGCTCAAACTCAATTCACTGGGTAGCTTTGATACCCGTCGTACATACAGAGAAAAACTGCTCGACTTCCTCCGTCCCCACCTACCTGCCCTTTCACCTGAAAGTCAAAAGCGCTTTGCGAGCAACCCCTTGCGCATTCTCGATTCCAAAGATCCAAAAGAACAGTCTCTCTTGCATGGGGCACCTCAGATCACTGAAGCGCTTGATATAGAAAGCCAAGACCATTTTCGCGAACTATGTCACCTTTTAAAAGCCGCAAGAATTTCGTTTACATTGGAACCCAATCTTGTACGGGGGCTCGATTATTATAATCGCACAGTTTTTGAAGTGATCTCAAATGTGCTCGGAGCGCAAAACACAATTGGCGCCGGTGGGCGCTACGATCAGCTCACGGCGCAGCTCGGTGGACTCAGCTGCCCCGCCATTGGGTTTTCAACCGGTATAGAGCGGATTCTCTGCACTATGGAGGGGCAAAACGCCCTCTTCCCCTCCCCCCCTTCTCCTCTTGTTTGTTTTGTTCCTTTGGGCGAGCAAGCGAGAATTTCGTGCACCGCCATGATGTACCAAATTCGGCATAATCGAGGTTCCGCCGTGATCAGTTTTGCAAAAAAAATACAAAAAGCTTTGCAAAGAGCAGATGATCTCACCGCGCGTTTCTGCGTAATCATAGGGGACGAAGAGCTGTCTAAAGGGGTTGCTCAAGTGAAAAACATGCGAAACCGTCAAACTACAGAAATAGATATAGAAAAACTCTTGTCTTTTCTCTTACAAAACAGGGAAGTCAGATGACATTTGATTATAGAAGAACCCATCGCTGCCATGAACTTAGCCTTTCAAACGTGGGAGAAAACGTCACCTTATCCGGATGGGTCCATCGCCGCCGTGACCACGGAGGACTTATTTTTATCGATCTGCGGGATCGTTTTGGCTTAACACAACTGATTTTCGACCCCCATATTTCCAAAGATACACACGAAAAAGCGGCTGATTTGCGCACAGAGTGGGTCATTTCAGTCAAAGGCGCAGTGCGTGGCCGTGGCCCCGACCTGGTCAATTTGAAACTCTCTACAGGGGAAATTGAAGTGGAAGTAACACAGCTAGCCATCCTATCCAAGGCCAAAACTCCCCCTTTCCCTATCTTTGATCAAACAAGTAAGCCCCATGAAGATATCCGCCTCAAGTATCGCTACCTCGACATCCGTCGTAGTGAGGTGATCGAAAAACTGGTGATGAGACACAAAGCCATGCTCTTGACCCGCAATTTTTTTCACGAAGAGGGATTTATAGAGGCCAACACACCTTTGCTTGGAAGATCTACCCCCGAGGGTGCGCGCGACTATCTGGTCCCCTCCCGTATTTATCCAGGTCATTTTTACGCACTCCCCCAGTCTCCTCAGCTTTTCAAGCAACTGCTTATGTTGGGGGGGGTAGACCGTTATTTTCAATTCGCTCCTTGCTTTCGGGACGAAGATTTGCGCGCTGATCGGCAACCCGAATTTACTCAGCTCGATCTAGAAATCAGCTTTGCCCATCCGAGCGATCTCAAAAAGCTGCTGCATCAATATCTCACGCGCCTTTTTTCTGAGTGCCTCCATGTGTCGATCCCCGAGACCATTCCTGAGCTAAGCTACACCCTTGCTATGGAAAGGTATGGCACAGACCGCCCCGATCTTCGTTTTGGTATGCCCCTCGTCCGCCTAGACGAGCTCGCGAAAAGATGCGGTTTTTCCGTTTTTAAAGAGCAAGTGATACAAGGGGGCGTTGTCAAGGCTATTTGTGTGAAAAAAGGAGCTGATATATCCCGAAAAGAGATCGAGCGCTACACCGAGTTTGTGTGTAAGTTTGGCCTGAAAGGGCTCGCTTGGATGAAGCGACATCAGGGGGCATTTCACTCCAGCATTGTCAAGTTTTTTTCACCCACTGAGCTAGAAGAGATCGCAACATCTTTGCAAGTAAAAGAAGGAGACCTTATTTTTTTTGCGGCAAGTGATGAGGCCACAGTCAATCAGGCAATGGACCACCTCCGCCGTTTGATTGCTCGGGAAAGAGGTCTGATCAAATCGGATCAATTTGCATTTGTTTGGGTAGTCGATTTTCCCCTGTTTGAGTGGGACGTTGAAAAAAAATGTCTAAATAGCATGCACCACCCTTTCACAGCGCCTAGATTAGAAGACATAGATGCACTAAAATCGGATTCACTTCGCGTCCGATCGATGGCTTACGATCTCATCATCAATGGATTTGAAGTGGGGGGCGGATCTCAACGTATCCATGATAGTAGATTGCAAGAGCAAATATTTACTCTGCTCAACATCGACCCAAAAGAGCAGAAAGAAAAATTTGGCTTTTTTGTCGATGCCCTCAAATACGGCGCCCCCCCACACCTGGGTATCGCTCTTGGTTTTGAGAGATTGCTTATGATTTTAACGCAAACAGAGCACATTCGGGACGTCATTTTCTTTCCAAAAACGCAAAAGGCAACCGATTTGATGATGCAGTGCCCAGCTTTGGTCGCTCCTGAGCAGCTCAGCGAGCTTGAAATTCAAATGCAGAGCAAATAATTCGAGGAGAATCCCAACTTATGTTTAAAATAATTTCTGCTAGTTTTTTTCTTTTTTTGATCAATTTTTCTCTTGCCTTCGGCAGCCCCCACGTTACCTCAAACAAGGAAGAGAAATTGCTTCAACCGGAAACTACTGAAGAAGAAGAGATCCAGCTTAGTCAAACCGATATTAGTCGAGCATCGAGAGCGTTTGCTCAGCTGATCGGAAAAAATCTCAAAACCTTGGGTGTTGAGTGGAATTTCGAAGATATGATGCAAGGGATCAAAGAGGGAGTCGATGGAAATATTTCCGAAAAAGAGGAGGAGAAGTTGTTTGAGGCGATCGCAATTGTGCGAGAAAGGGCTTTCCGAAAGCTCGCGAGCAAAAATCTCGATGAGGCCAGTGCCTTTTTAACCGAAAATGCCGGCAAACAGGGCGTTTTAGAGCTCGAAAAAAACAGGTTGCAGTACCGAATCGAAAAAATGGGAGAGGGCGCAGTGGTTGAAAGCCATCACTCCCCCATGATTCGCTATACGGGAAAGTTTATTGACGGACAAATTTTTGGGGGATCACAAGAGGGAGAACTCATCTCACTGCAAGAAACAATCCCGGGGTTTACCAAAGGGATTGTTGGGATGAAAGAAGGAGAAAAGCGTACTATTTTCATACATCCCGAGCTCGGTTATGGATCAATGGGCCATTTACCACCAAATTCGCTTCTCATTTTTGACATTGAAGTGATCAAGGCAAACGGAGAATCTCAGCAAGATCTTTCACCTATTTCGGTGCAGCCACCGCTGAAAAGTGATGATGAGATTGTTGATCAAACTGATCGGGAAGAAAAGGCTGGGTAACTTTTTTCGTCCCGCCTTCCTTTTTTCTAAAGAGCAGCTTTGACAAAGTCGATGATCCCTTCGGCTTCCAGCAGTCCGACTAATCGGTTGATCTCTTTCCCCTCTTTAAAGAGGATCATGGTAGGGACCGAGGTCACTCGATGGGTATTTGCAATCTTATGATTTTGATCGATATCTAGTTTCCCCACTTTAGCTACAGTTTCGAGGTCGATCACAACCTGTTCTAAAACCGGAGCCAACATACGACAGGGGCCACACCAGTCAGCATAAAAGTCGACGAGAGTAATACCCGAATTTATTGCTGTTTCAAAATTTTCTTCATCTAATTTTAATATTTTTTCACTTGCCATGGTCTCTCCTAAAAAATTAAAGCGTGTAAAAAGGGATTGAAAAATTTATTGGTGCCGAATAGGAAACAGGCAGAGCCTCACTCAATCGGCAAAAAGGGGAGGTTAATTTTTAAATTCATCTTTGGTACACTTGTCAGAGTGTAGAGATTTTTCCGTTTTTTTTCCACCCTTTAGCCCTATGGAAGACATCATCACAGTAGAGAGGATCGCAGTCATCGCCAATGGAGAAGTCAAAGACTACGACCAACTTGCTCCCTCTATAAAAGGGTACGACCAATATATTGCGATAAATGGTGGGCTAAGCCACTGCGTAGCGCTCGGTCTTACCCCACTTCTTTTGATCGGAGACATGGACTCAGTCGACTCTGAGGCGAAAAAAAAATTTCCCCACACGAAAGAATTGAGGTTTTCGAGGGACAAAGATGAGACAGACCTCGACCTTACCTTGCGATTTTTAATGCGGAAACATCCGAAATCGATCACCATCTTTGCCGGTTTTGGCAAACGGGTCGACTTCTCTTTGGCCAATCTCATCTCTTTGACGCGCTATCCTGGAAAAGTATTTCTAGAAACCGAAAATGAAGTTCTGGGCGTCGTAGATCAAACGCTCGACTTGAGTACGCACAAAGGGCAAACACTCTCTTTAATCCCAATCAATGGCCTAGTTACGGGAGTGACAACAGACGGTCTGAAATGGAATTTAAAAGAGGAAAGGCTCGAAAAAACCGCTATGGGAGTGTCCAACGAGGCAATGGGAAAATCTATTTGTATCACGGTGAAAACGGGGGACCTTCTGTTTAGCCTCCACAAGAATTAGGGGGGAATTCCTTTAGCACCTGCTTCATACCACATGCGCAAACCTTTAAGAGATTGCTCGAGCCTTTGTACAATCAGAGTGCGCGCCTTTTGTTTATCTATGTCGACATAGTCCCTCCATTCGATGGGCGAGCCAAAAACGACTGCGGTTTTACCGAAAAGGCGGGGTCGTTTTTGGTTTCGTGGCCAAATGGCAAAAGTCCCATGAATGTACATGGGAATCACGGCGGTTTCGCTCATTGAGACGAGCATCCCAATGCCCGACTTGATTGGTCCAAGCAAATTATCCCTTGAGCGCTCCCCTTCGGGAAACAAAATCACTTTGTGCCCCTTTTTTAACAACTTGCACACTGTTTTGACCACTGAAATATTGCTCATTTGGCCCTGGACGGGATGGGCATTCAAAGCGCTGATGAATTTGCCAAAATAGGAGCGAAACAGGGTTTCTCGAGCAAGAAAATGGACACTTCCGGGGCTTGCCGCTGCGGCAATGGGTGGGTCGAGATAGGATACGTGGTTCGGAGCCAAAATCGCTCCTTTGTTTATGAAATGGATGCGACCATATACTTTCATCCGGTAAAACACCCTAAAAACAAAGCGGGCAAGACAAATCACGAAAAAATAGAGTATGGTCATAATGATTTTTTTATTTGTATTTCCAAAATTGAAACTACATCATCGATTGAAAGCTCTGATGTATCCAAAACGATAGCGTCAAATGCGCATGTAAGGGGAGCCAATTCCCGCTTGCTGTCTTTACTATCCCTCTTTTCGATGGTGTGCAAAACGGTTTTGTAATCAAACTTCCCCGCAGGAAAAAGGGTTTGTAAGTCTTTTAAGCGCCGTTTTGCTCGCACCTCGAGAGAAGCGGTTAAGAAAAATTTAAAATCGGCGCGTGGAAATACAACCGTACCCAAATCTCGCCCTTCGAACACAATTTGCCCCTTTTTTGCGATATCCCTTTGCAGCGGAAGCAATGCGGTGCGGACACACTCCATGGCAGAGATTTTTGATACAATGTCGGTGACCTTTGGGGTGCGAATCTCCCGAGTTACATCCTGTCCGTTGACGAGGTATACTTCTCGGTGCTCTTTTTTTTCCACAGAAAAGAGGAATGCTTGCAAAATCGGTTTCAGAGCTTGAGGGGTCAGGGGAGCCTCTTTAGAAAGAATTTGCCAAGACAAAGCGCGGTATAGCGCTCCGGTGTCGAAATAGACCCAACCCAATCGATCGGCGAGCTTTTTTGCAATCGTTGATTTTCCCGTACCAGAGGGGCCGTCAATGGTCACAATCATCTCAAAAATCCTCTGCAAGGAAAAAATAGTGACATTTTACTCCTTTAAGAACGAAAAATCAAGAGAAACAGGTACACAAGGGGGGTCGTGAAGAGCAGGGAATCGAGCATATCGAGCGCTCCCCCTAAACCGGGCATGGAGTTGCTATCTTTGACATGAGCATCCCGCTTGAGGATAGACTCGGCCAAATCTCCGACCTGTCCAATCACTCCAATGAGAGCTCCGAGCCAAAGACTAGGCAAGAAAGAAAAATCAAATCCCGAAAAAAGGGCACTCAAGGCGTAAAACAACAAGCTCAAAAAACAGGCGGATAACAGTCCAATCAGACTACCCACCACTGTTTTTCCCGGGCTAATTTTCTCCGCAAGTTTTTTGTTTCCAAAGATACGTCCCCCAAAGTAGGCACCCGTATCCGTAATTTTAGTAACAGCGATCAGGTAGATCAGGAAATAGCGCCCCTCTTGTCCACCAGAGGGAAAGTTTGAAAAATAGAGAATCTTCAAGATGAGTCCCAAGGGCAAACCAATGTAGACAAGGGCGAAAAGGCTCTGAGCAATCACCGCCGTGCACCCTTTTATCTGAGAGAAACGGAAACAAAAAAGCGAGATGAAAACAAGAAAAAAGAGAGCAAAGGGGAGGTAGGCATAAGATGGGCGAATTGTTGAAATGAAAAAACCAATAATCAAAATAGCTACTTTACACATGAGCACTATTTGGTATCTTTTTTTCTCCCCTTTGAGAAGACTAAGCTGTATACATTCCCACATCGCAACCATCCCCATTAGCGCGGTGCATACCGCAATCACCCAGCGCATCAAGGGATGAAAGGAATATACCAGGAGCACACTCAAAGTGAGCAGGCTAATTACTGCCGAAATCATTCTCTTGGTTAAATCTTGAAAAATCATGATCCAAATCTCTTTTTTCTCGCCTGAAAATCTACTATTGCCTGCAACAAGTGATGCTTGGAAAAGTCGGGCCATAAAACGTCTGTATAGTAGATCTCGCTATAAGAGATTTGCCAAACTAAAAAATTGCTGATACGCACATCTCCACCCGAACGGATAACTATTTCGGGGTCGGGCCATTGGGCTGTATCGAGACTTTGGCTAATCGCGCTTTCTGTAATATCTCTTTTCTCCAAACGCCCCTCTTCAATTGCTTCTACTAATTTAACGCAAGCGCGACGTATATCATCCCGACCTCCATAATTTAGGGCTAAAATTAAGGAAATTTGATCCCCATGTTCTGTGGCTTTTTTAGTCTTTTCAAGGGCGTTTTGCACATTTTTTGGCAATGCGCAGAGATTGCCAATTGTTTTGAGTTGCACTCCCTCTTTGACCATAGTCTTTCTTTTATTATTTAAATGAGCTTGTAAAAGATGCATGAGGGTATCCACCTCCTGGGGAGACCTCTTCCAATTTTCTGTAGAAAAAGCATAAACGGTCAGTGTTTTAATCCCCAAACTGCTTGCAGCGCGCACAATTCGATCAAGCGTCTCCGCTCCTTGCCAATGACCCACTTCGATGGGATAGCCGTGATTTTTGGCCCATCTGCGGTTTCCGTCCATGATAATCGCAACATGACTCGGAACCTGCTCGAGATCGACAAGGGAGAGCTCTTGCTCGGAAAAAAGCCGCTTTTCAGTGGCTACCTGGGTCAAATAAGGCATCATAAAAGACTATTTTTCTCCCTTTGTTTTGCCCAAATTACAAAAAACATAATCAATCAAAGTCCTTAATTCATGGGGCGTAAGGTGCCAAGCAAGTAGCCTAACATTTTTGACAAATTCTTCTCACTGTTTAATAGAATGAATGTAGCATATCTTTTACCCAAGTATTTTTTGCTGTCCTACATATTTCTTAATATAGGTTATGCATATCGAGCAAGCGCTTCTAAACCTCATGTCTGCCAAGGAATTGCGTCGCTGCATTGTTTAGACCATTTTGTAATAAACAAGACATAATCGGACAGAAAGTACTGTTGGATAACAAGTGACTGTAAGGTGAAGTCTTGTTTAGGACACGTCTTAAGCTAACGAAGAATATATTCCATTATGGCTGGCATAACTTTGACCATAAACCATATTGAAAACAAGAAACTGTAAAAATAGGTAACGAAATGGATCATCCCCTTTTGGTCTTTCTTCTTCCAAATTTCGGGAAGACGAAATAAGTTTTTAGAGAGAAACCTCACAAAAAAGAAGCTGGATATTACAATAAAAGCGATAGGGAAGATTTCCAGAAAATTTCTCATTATCATCAAAAACATTTCTTTTTCCCTTAAAACGATAGTGAGCTAGGGGATACTTCATGGTTTACTATCAAATTCTTCTTACGATCCAAGACCAAGCGCTGTTATTTGGCAATAGAACAGAAGCCCTGCAATCCCTTTATTATAGCTCCAGATCGGGATTTGCTTCCATCTCTTTTGAAAAAAAAGTAATAGAAAGCAAAAATCTTTAACCTAAGAAGTGGCTATTATCTGACCTAGTTGGGAAAAGGGTCCGTACTTTTTGTAGTAGATCTCATTACTGATCCAATCCATAAGAGACCCCATCAGTAAACCGGGAAAAGAGATTCTTAAAAAGGAGTCTTTCCGTGTGAAAGAAAAAGTGGGTGGCTTCAACAAATGCGATGAGTATGAAGGAGGGCTGCTAATTGGCTACAATCATATCTTGAGCATTTCATGACAACGCTCAAAGAGGAGACAATGGAAGAAAAAGAAAGGACGGATAGTAGTATCCGTTCAATGGGGGGTATCCTGTGTATAAAAAAAAAGAGATCGATTTGATCAAAAAATTGGGAAGATCTTTTATTAAGGTCTTTGCTTCCGCATTGTTGGCATCAGCTTATTTGGGATGTAACACGTTTATCCACGCGATCGAAAGACCTACGAAAATATCATTAGGTGGCCTTTGACTGCACCACCACTTAAGTTTTTGCTTGTTCTTTTTCTGATCTCGCTTGGAGGTTTAGAACTATTGGTAGATATGATCTTATCATACTTCATGGGAAAATATATTACATGCTAAACCTTTATTTTGTCGTCCCCCCCACTGAACGGATACGGATAGTAAACTTTCGTTGCAAAAATGTAGATTAAATTTTATTATAACTGGTCCATGATCGCTCCTCTTCTCCGCAGTAGCAGTCATGGGATTTTTTAACACAAAACCTTAAGTTAATTATGATTAGTCCTGTGAGTAATTCTACAAAAGTGAATTTGACGAATTTTTTCTGGTTTTTGTGCACTTTTTGGAGCTGTGCTCTTTTTGCTTTTGATAAGCAAGTTGGAGTGAACGAAAGTAACTTGGAGCTTTTTCCGGAACATTTTTCCACAAATCCCGAAAGCTTTACAGATTTTGAAGCCTTTCTTGATCATCTAGAAAATGGCTCTGAATTGCTCGCCGCTCGATCAAAGTTCCCCCAGCCGAATCGTTATGAAACATATCTGAGCCCGTCCCACAGGTTTTGGGATAGGGTTTTTGAATTTTTTGAACATTGCGATACGCAAGGTGCCATGGCCTTTTTCGACAGTATCCGCGAAGTTTCAATGGAAGATTTTGATATACTTTTTGAAGTCTGTTGCGATCGGTACAGGCACCAGTTAAAGCACACCTCTCTCGAGGATTTTTCACAAAAAGCTCAGAGGTATTTCAAAACCAACCTTCCCTCATGGGAATCTCACAAGTTAACTAATAGCGAGGAAGAATATACACCAGGTATGATCCTAGGGGGGCTAGAGGTGTACATAGGATGTCTCATTTAGATACTCCCTGTCCCGCCATCGAAGTATGTTGGAGCGGCACTGATAGTCGATGGTGAGAAAAGGTTTTTAGATGCCATGCAGAAACGGGAGGAGGAGCAAATGGCCCAAAGAAAAAAAGGCACTCAGATAGATGCTCTTAATAAGAAAAATCCTTCTCGTCTATCTTTAGACTTCGGGCAAACAAGCGCCGATGATGATACAACGGGTTTTTTGAATTACTAACCCTTCTGTTTAGAAAGAAAAAATAAATGTTTTCGATCATAATGAAAAATTTTCTAATAATTTTACCTATCGCTTTTATTTCAATGTCCAGCTTCTTTTTTGTGAGATCTCTCTCCAAAAGCTTATTTCTCCTTCCCGAAATTTGGAAGAAGAAGGACCAAAAGGGGATGATGCGTTTGCTTACCTATTTTTATAGTTTCGTGGCTTCAATATGGATTATCGTCAAATTTACACCAGGCATAATCCAATATATTTTTCATTAGCTTGGATGAGTGAGAAAACCCACCTACAACGAGTTTTTTTAAGCGTATCGGTTCAAGGTCATCCAGATCGATAGGCTTACGGTTTGATGATCAAATCCTTAATGAGCAGTTGAATGTTGGGTTGATGTAAAAAAAGATTGACTTGCGGGGTAAAGGCTACTTTTAGGCAGAGATTTTTTTTCCGAAGAGAGTTAAATGCCTTGCCCAGTCCAAATCCAATCCCTTCTAAGACCCGTCCATTTTGACTTAAGTAGAGTTTGAGGTGCGTTTTCCCCACAACCTTAGGTAAACGAGCCTGCATTACATCTGCATACAGGATGGGGGGTAGATTACCCCTGCCATAGGGCTCGAGAAGCTGCAAAGAATCGAGGAGATCGAAAGTAAGTTCATCAAATTGGACTTGAGCATCCAACAAAAGCTTGGGTTGAATGTCTTTTGGGGTAAGTATTTCATTGGCCCTTTTGATAAAGTGCTCTTTAAACTCGGGGATATTTTGTTCATTGATGAGCAATCCAGCGGCATAATCGTGCCCACCAAAATTGAGCAGTAGATCCTTACGCTCCCGCAAGATGGGCAAGAGGGGAAACTTAGGAATGGTTCGGATGGATCCCTTGCCGAGTCCCCGATCTACGGCAATGATGAGTACGGGACGGTGATACATTTTACAAATGCGCGCCCCGGTAATCGAAATAATCCCGGGATGCCACTTGTGTGAATGTAAAACAAGCGCTTTATTTTCAAAAATCTGGGGATGGGATGTGAATACGTTTTCTAAATCCTTTGCATCTAAGCGCTCAATTTTCCGCCTTTCTTTATTGTTATCATCCAGCTCTTGGGCGAGAGGGGTTGCTGTTTTTAGGTCCCGTGTAAGCAAAAGTTCCACCCCTTTTCGCGCATCGGAAATGCGGCCTAGACTATTCAAACGGGGGGCAATTTTAGAGGCAATATCGGATGTGGTGATCGCGTTAGCGCAAATATCGCAAACTTCCATGAGTTTTACCAGTCCGATGCGTTTGGTTTGTGCAAGCTGGCGCAAACCATATTTTACAAGGATGCGGTTTTCTCCGATAAGCAACCCCATATCTGCTACTGTTCCCAGAGCAACTAAATCTAGAAATTGCTTTAAATCAATTTGATCTTTTTGGTATAAACCTTTGAAGACCAAATAATTAGAAATAGCGTGTACTAGTTTAAAAGCTACACCTACTCCAGTTAAATCCCGATTTGGATACGTACTATTGGGCATTTTGGGATTGAGCGTGGCAACGCATTTGGGAACTTTTTCCCTCGGTTCGTGGTGATCAGAAACGATCACCTCAATGTGGTTTTCTGAATACTTTTTAATTTCATCTGCAGCTGTAATCCCGCAATCTACAGTAATAAGCAGCTTGCACGCGTGATCGAGAGCATAGCTTAGTGCATCTATGATCGAACTTGATGAAAAAGCAAGTCGGCTGGGGACGTAATACAGGGCATATCCGCCAATCATGCGCAGGAATTCAACCAAAAGGGTGGTACCCGTGATTCCATCCACATCATTGTCTCCATAGACCATGATTGTTTCATTTTTTTCTACAGCTCGCATAACTCTTTGCACAGCTTGATCCATATCGGCTAATTGATTGGGATCGATTAGGCTCGGAAGCTTGGCGTAAAGGTAATTATGGATTTCTTGCAACGATGTAAACCCTCTTGTAGCGAGAATCCGTGCAAGGGTGGGCTGAACATGAAATTCTTTTTCAATAGCCTGGCACCACTGAGATGAGTGGTTGGGATAAATCCAAATGGGATCCATTTTTTCTTTCAAAAGCGGTTCCTTTATCTATTATCGAACACATTTGGCGGCCGTACGCAAACGCAAAGCAACCATAGATGCAGATGTTGCGAAAAAGGGAGACGCCAGGCTTTTGCTTAGCGGTCTCGATCCACTTGGAAATGCAATCGCTCTTGCTTAAGTTGCATCATTTAACCAAGCATATCCCTTTTTTCTATAGAACCTAACAGGTTTTTTAAATTGAAGCGAGAGGACGGATAAAATTTGTTTTATGCAATGGAAAACAGGGGCTTTTTGGGGCCATGTTAATTTTCTTTTATCCGCAATTGCTTTTCCTCTTGGTTTTGGAAAAAAAGAAGGAGCGGTGCTGCGATAAAAAGGGAAGAGAACGTACCAAATACTACCCCAATTACCATAACCAGAGAAAGACCAAAAATAGCACTTCCTCCAACAAAGAGCAAGGCGAGCAAAACAGCCAAGGTGGTTCCCGATGTCATCAGAGTGCGGCTTAAAGTGACATTAAGAGCGTGGTTGATCAAATCTTTGAAAGGAAGCTTTCGCATTGTTTTAAGATTTTCACGAATTCGATCAAAGATAATGATTGTATCGTTTAGAGAATAGCCAATGATTGTCATCAGCGCGGCAATGGTATTTAGATCAATTTGCACGGGGACGCCGAGTGCATGCAAAACGGCGACAAGAGAAAGTGTTACAGCTAAATCAATTGCTAAACCGAGGGTGGCGCTGATTGCATATTTGAATTCAAAACGGAAGGTGATGTAGAGCAAGATACAAAGCAGAGCAAGGGATAGTCCGATGAGGGCATTGTTTCTCATTGCACTCGACATCTGGCCGCCAATTCTGGTCCAACTGCTATCGAGTTGTTTGAGCGACTGCTCTGTGAGCTCTAATCCTTGCTCAGACAGTGCCTGAACAATCCATACAATGCGGGGGTTGTTTTCATAGCTATAGAAAGTATTGCTTCGATTTGTTTCAAAAGGAAGGTACTGAAAGGGTTGTCCATTTTGGTCTAAAGTACGGCTGAGTAAGATTTTTACGTGGTTGGGAGGGGAAAGCTCACGCACCTGAAAGTCTGCTTTAGATAGGCCCGATTTGAAAAGTGCCTGCTCCACATCCAAGCGATAGTCGGCTTGCGCACTTTGCTTGAGAACAACCGATACAGAATACCCACCGACAAAATCCATCCCGATCAGGGTGTGTCTTTGCATAAAAAACAGGCTGCCTCCAACGAGCACGACTGCGCATGTAATCCCCAAACTCATCTTTCCATACTTGAGAAAATGAAAAGAGGTGTTTTTGATCAAATTCGCCATTCTAAGCATTTGCCTCTTTGACGATTTGACCCACCTTGCAAAAAAGAGCCGAGTCATAAAAAGGGCCGAAAACATAGAGGATGCGATTCCGATAATCAAAGTGATCGCAAACCCTTTGATCGGGCCCGAATCAAAATGCAAAAGGATCAGAGCAGCCATTATGGTCGTGACATTTGAATCTAGCACAGCTGAAAAAGCTTTTTTGTAGCCCATTTGAATAGCCGAGCCAATCCGATTCGAAAGGGCAAATTCTTCACGAATCCTCTCAAAGACGAGAACGTTGGCATCTACAGCCATCCCCACAGTCAAAATAATTCCGGCAATGCCAGCAAGCGTTATGGTCGCCTGAATGTTTTGCAATGTCGCCCACATGATAAGCAAATTGAAAAGCACAGCAACCGAGGCCACAACTCCGGCAAAGCGGTAGTACCCAACCATCATTAAGATGACCAAAACAAGGGCGATTACCGTTGCCAAAATCCCCATGGTGCGGTCTTTGAGACCGAGTTCAGGGCTGACATTTTTTTCAGATAAAATGTAAGGGGCAAAACTCAGAGATCCCGCCTTCAAGTCGGCCTCCAAACGGTTTGCTTCCCTTTGAGTGAAGTTGCCTGTTATGGAAACATGGTCTCGCAGCCCGGATTCAATGGCCGGAGCACTGATGATAGAGCCATTTAATATGACAGCCATGCGCCACCCACGCCCATTTGTGACCATTCCCAGGGGGGTATTCACCACTTTTTCTTTGGAAAAAGCTTGGGTCCACCGATACAGGTCATCTCTTGGGTTCGTTTTTTGTTTTTCCGGAGATTCTTGCGAAGATTTCACATTAAAGGTTAAGAAGTTGCCCTGTGCGGGATCATAGCCAACGCGAACATTGGATAGATTGGCCCCTTCAAGCGCATAATGCCCCATGACAATGAGCAACGGATGGGACTGGCCATGCCAGTCAGAAAAGTTATCGCCGCGATAGATGGCAATCTTGGATATGGCATCGTTAAAGGCACTCGATGGAGCGGCTTCACGTGGGTGATTGATCCTGAGCCCGTTATCATAGAGAATTTTAGCCGATGGAGTGAGGGGCTGGGCAGATGCGAGGCCATTCGTATCCCCATACAGATGTTTCCAAGCAATCAGGTTGAGACTTTCGGCACTTTTTTGGTTTGTGGCAACCGCTTCATTCCACACATCTTGTAAAAATTGATTGACCGAATTGGAGAGCGCACTATTTCCGGTGGAAAAGGTTTCATTCACGACATGAAAATACATAGAAGAGGCTTTGATGAGATCTGTTGCAGATAATCCCTGCGCACTTGGAAAGTCCAGGGTAATGTGGTTTCCCTCTTGACGAATGGTTACTTCGGAAACCCCCATTTTGTTCACGCGATGATAAAGCTCGTTAATCCCCTGCTTGAGATCATCTTGATTGGCAACCATCTGATTGGTGCTATCTCGCAGCGCAATTTGGACCGTTTTACCTCCCGAAAGATCGAGACCCCAATGCAAAATTTTTCGCTCATCACCCCGGAAATACTTTCTGAAGCTAAGGGCGAGGTTCTTCAAGGACTGCTCAGA
>JAQFVP010000031.1 GCA_027942475.1 Simkania sp.
AAAGTGGGCCATGTGCAAGTGGGGGGGAACAACCCAATTCGCATCCAATCGACGAGCCCCTTACGAGATCCGACATACCCAAAATCAGCATCAGCCATTTCCCCTATTCCGTTGACGATGCACCCCATAATGGCGATTTTGACTCCGGGCAGGTGACTCGTTTTCGATCGAATTCGCTGCGTTACTTTTTGCAAATCAAACAAAGTGCGCCCACATCCCGGACAGGAAATGAACTCTGTTTTTGTGCTGCGCATACGGCACGCTTGCAAAAGGCGTAAAGCAAGTGTGCGGTCTGACATCAGCACCCCTGCGCCATACCCATCGAGAAGCAGTGCTCCGAGCTCTGCCGCAGAGTGGATCAGCAAGGCCTCTTTGCAGAGGTCTTGCTTGCCGATGAAAATCACCGGCAAGTGGAGATTGTTTTGATCGAGCCAGTGAAAAAAATGGCGCGCCCTGTGCACTGCAAACGAGGTCATTTCAAGGAGAATCAAGCGAACTGGATGCACTAAAAGGGGTTGCCATGTGGTGGGGTTGCCCTCTTTTACCCAGGCAACCTCCCCCTTTTCATCTAAGTTTTCTACCTTTTGCACGGTTAGGGTCTCTTTGCCAGAGATCGCTTTGAGCGCAAAAACCCCCTTTTGCTCTGAGGGGTACAAAACGGCGTCCGCCCTTGTATCTTTTTGCCCTAGATCTTTGGTATTTTGGACAAATACCGATCCATGAGGATGCAAAATCGAATCTTTTTGAAAAGAGCGCTTTGGGGGTAGGCTCCATGGGGGGCGCACCCAAGGGGAGGGGTTTTTAGACCAGTACGTTTCGGCCAAACGAGCGAGGTGCTGACAAGGGGCAATTTCTGCTACTGGATCTTCAGTCAGTGACACGCGAATCGTATCACCCAACACATCCAAGAGAAGCGATCCGATTCCAACACCTGATTTCAGACGCCCGTCCTCTTCTGCTCCCGCTTCTGTGACTCCGAGATGCAAGGGGTAGTTCCAACCGAGTTTGATCATGCGCTCAGCAAGCAGGCGGTAGGCTGCAACCATGATGCCTGGGTGGCTCGATTTCATGGAAAAAATAAAATCGTGGTAGCCCCGCTTGCGACAGACTCTAGCAAATTCGAGGGCCGATTCCACCATTCCCAAGGGGGTGTCCCCAAATCGATTCATGATGCGATCGGAAAGGGAGCCGTGGTTGGTGCCAATGCGCATCGCCTTGTTGCATTTGAGGCATTTATCGACCAGAGCGCCAAAGACCTCATCGATTTTATCCAGTTCCATTTGATAGGAGGCCTGATCATATTCTATCATTCTAAAAGTGGCCCGACGGTCCACAAAGTTTCCCGGATTCACCCGCACTTTGTCCACAAAATCGACCACCATCATGGCTGCTGGGGGATAAAAATGGATATCGGCGACAATCGGGATGAGATACCCTTTTCGCACCAAACCATTTTTAATCCCCTCACAAGCGATCGCCTCTTTTTTGCCCTGGACCGTGACGCGGGCGATCTCACAGCCCGCATCAGCAAGGCGGATGATCTGCTCAATCGTCGCTTGCACATCCTTCGTATCGGTAGTTGTCATCGATTGGATGCGAATTGGGTTGTTCCCCCCCACTTGCACATGGCCCACTTTTACTTCTCGTGTTTTCCACCGATTGATCGAATAAACGTAATTTGAATCAGACTCCACTTTTTATCCCTCTATTTTATATGCACAAAACTTGACATAATCGGTAAAAATACCAAGGATTAAATAGAAGTAAAAAATCAATCGCAATGCAATGAAACATATAATTAACGCTTTGATCCCCCTTTTTGGTCTGATCGCATTGGGGTATTTGACCAGGCGATTTAACCTGATCGGGATAAAAAGCGCGAAAGTCTTGAATGTTTTTGTCATGAAAATTGCCCTGCCCAGTCTCATTTTTGGCTCGATCGCAACGCAAAAAGCAAGCGCGATCTTAAACTACCCCTTTATATGCGCCTTTTCCCTGACCTTGTTGCTCCCCTATATCTCCTGTTTTTGGATCGGCAAGCTTTGCAGGCTCGAATCCCGATCAAAATCTGCCCTGCGAGCACTTTCCCTCTCTCTGCCCAATCTCGGATATTTGGGAATTCCCATCATGAATAGCCTGTACGGAAAGCAAGGGATCGCAATCGCCTCTGTTACCGCTTTCCTCTCTGTTGCGATCATTGTACCCACAATGATCATTTGTGACACCGAAAATAAGAAGGGGAATTCTATCAAAAAAGTAGTGCAAAACATCACGTTTGCCTTGCTCAAAAATACCCTTGCGATCGCTGCGATATTGGGATTTTTTTATTCATGGATGGAGCTGCCCATGATAGGCCCCTTGTACACCTTTATTCAGCTGCTTGGAAAAGCTTCAGATCCTTGCGCTTTGTTTGCGCTCGGAGAGCTTCTCTTTGGCCAATCTCTAAAAAAAGGGCTCGGTGAAATAGGGCTTAATGGGTTTTTTAAACTCGCTGTGCAGCCGCTCCTCGCGCTTTTTTTTCTTTGGATCTTACAAGTGGACAGCACATGGGCTATTTGCGGCTTTTTACTCAGCGCACTGCCCACAGGAATTATTGTTTCCGTCTTGGCGAATTGCTACCACACCTACCTTCGCCCGGGTCTAGCCACCATTTTGGTGACCACAGTGCTCTCTTTTGGCACTCTTTTATCTGCGTTTTATCTCTCATCAAAAATTTGGGCTTTACCTTGAGGCTGCTGTTTTTGTGTGTAAAAAGGCCTTTGTTTTCCCCCAAGGAAACCGCACCGAGAAGGTTTTTTCCAATTGAAAAAGGCCTGTCGCGTCATATTCGGTTAAGGGGTAACTCACGCTAATGATCCGCACATTGCGCGGACAAGACTTTAGTTGGAAAAGCACTTGATCGATTTCTGAGTCCTGTAGACAGGTGCCGTATAGGTAGATGATACTCGCTTTGGGCCAGGCTACTTTTAACATATTTGCGCAGATAAAACGGATATTTTGCACGCGGTGCGTGCGGGCTACATGCTCGGCTAGCTTGACAAATTGAGGGATTCTTTCGATTCCAATCACTTGGCAGCGAGAAAAGTGAGCGAGAAAAAATGCGCCCCGCCCCCGTCCGCACCCCAGCTCGAGCAGGGTATCTTTGGGCTGAATTTCTGCGTGCTCGGCGATTTTTTCAAAGGTAGAAAGGGGGGTTTCCCCATAGGTATGAATGTCTTTTTCTCTTTGACATTTGAGGTACCTACGGCTCATGCGATAAGGGCTTCGCAGGCGATACTTGCTCAAAATAGCGCGGTCAATCGCAGCGAACTTGGGATCTCGGTAATAGGTTTTTCGCACCCTTCGCATGCACTTTAGATCATACCAAGTGTATCGAAAGTAATTAAAAGTCCGAATCATTTGACTTACCAGTTTATCGATTGCCCCGGCTCAAGCAAACGAAAGAGGCTATGAGCAATCCCGGCTCTTTCTAAAGCCCGGTACAGATCGTAGGGGGGCTGATCCAAAGGCTCATCTGATAGGCGAAACGTTTTAAAATGCATCCCCACACTCATTTTTGAACCCACCTCTTGGTGAATGAGCACTGCCTGTTTTGGGTCGACATGCATCGGATTCATGAAGCGAGTGGGAAGGTATGCCCCGATCGGGATCAAGCTCAAATCTATTTGCTTAAATCGGTGTCCAATTGCCTTGAAATCGCACTCGTTATACCCCGTATCTCCGGCGAAATAGAGCCTCTTGTCCTCTTTTTTTTGCGCCCCTTTCCAATCGACGACATACCCAGCCCAAAGGGTTTTATCCCGGTCAAAAAAGGTGCGTCTGGAAAAATGTTGCGCGGGCACGGCCGTCACGGTAAGGGTGGGATGCTTTTTTTTCTCATCGCAAAAATCGAGCGGGGCGCTTTGCCACCAAGGTAGCTCAATTACGCGGCGCACACCCTGTTTTTCCATCCATTTGCCCAATCCAATCGGAACGATCCATCTCGTTGCAGGGTGTTGATCGACTAATTTTTTCACAGTCTTGCGGTCTAGATGGTCATAGTGGTTGTGACTAATCAAAACTAGATCGATTGGGGGCAGCTCTTCGATTTTTAGCCCCGGCTGATGGCGCCGAATGGGACCAAAACGGGAAAAGGGGGAGCAGCGCCGACTCCAAATGGGATCTGTGAGAAGATGTATGCCCCCCGCCTGCACCAAGAAACCAGAGTGATTGATCCAACATAGCGTGGGCTCGCTCAGGTCGATCGCCTCTTTGGGGTTGGGATAGTCAAACGTTTTTGGCACCTTTTTGAAAGATGCGCGGTCATTATAAAATCCGATTTGCCACAGCAAAAAAGCGAAGAGCCCCCTTTTTATATCTCGGCAGTGGGGGTTGATAAAGCGGGAACCTTTTTTACAAAAGGGGTGAAAATGGTACTTTTCTGCCTGTTTGCGACATGCCATAATCAATCACTAGATCGTATCCTGACTAGGCTGGGAATTTCGTCCATGTAACAGCAGTCCCCCCCAAACTGCATGGGGCCCGGAAACCGGTAGTGGTCTTCTATCTCCCAAGTAGGTCTCATCCGCTGGAATGTTTGAAATGGACCTTTGTTGAGATCAACGAGAGTTTTTTGCACTACCGGCTTTCTCTTTCCCTTGCGCACATCCATATGCATCAAACTCGTGAGCGGCAAAGCGCATACCCCCCAATCTTCCACTTTTTTATCGAGTTGCGTGATGCATCCCATATACCCGGTTAACCCCTGCGCAATGAGCGCGGCGGATAAAAGGCCCAAACTATAGCAATAGGTCGCATCAAAATTGGAGGGAAAAGCGGAGCGCCCTTCGTAGCCAAAAAAATGGTGAATGGGTCGAAATGCTCCTGTAAAACTGATTTGATCTAGTCTCTTTTGCACAGATGAGCTAAGTAGCTTTTCGGTTTGGATCTGAGAAACCTGCACATTTCCATGTGGATCTCGGTCTAAAAGGAGCTGGCTTTGGACCTCACTAGGCAGGTAGTCAAATATTTTTTTCGATTTGTCTGAGAGTTTTTTGACCGCATCCTCCTCTCTTCCTAATAGAAGATTGAGCTCTTGGATAAGCATTTTCATTTCGGGAATGAACTCGATTAACCCTTCGGGGATGAGAATAACTCCGTAGTGCTTCCCCTGTTTATCCCTTTTTTCCACCATCTCGGATAACTCCTCTGCAATGTCTTGCAGAGATTTGCCCTCTGCGGCGATTTCTTCTGCAATCAGTGCGCAATTGGGTTGGGTATTTAGTGCGCATTCGAGAGTAATATGGGACGCAAAGCGCCCCATCAACTTGATAAAGTGGGTATATTTTTTCGCCGACAACGCATCGCGCGCAATATTTCCAATCATTTCTGAATAGACCCTGCAGGCGCTGTCGAACCCAAAAGGGATAGGCACATACTCGTTTTGCAAATCGCCATCAATTGTCTTGGGCAGTCCAATAATGCGGGTGGGGCATTTTTGATCTGCCAAATATTCGGCGAGCAAAGCCGCATTTGTATTTGAATCATCCCCGCCGACAATCACCACTCCATCTAGTCCAAGCGATGTGAACGTTGCACATGCTTTTGCAAACTGCTCCTTGGTTTCGATCTTGGTTCTGCCCGACCCAATCAAATCAAATCCCCCCTGATTGCGATAATTATCTACCCTTTGTTTGGACAACAGCTCCCACTTACCCTCGATGATCCCAGAGGGACCATTTAAAAACCCAATGAGCCGACTGTCGCTATTCACCGTTTTGAGCGCATCAAAAAGTCCAGTAATCACATTGTGCCCCCCCGGCGCTTGCCCCCCTGATAGAACAATGCCCACGTTCAAGGGGCCCCATCTTTTCTTATCTTCCAAACGGGGACGCATGATAGGGAGACCATAAGTATGGGGAAAATATTTTTTGATTTCCGCGGAAGATCCTACCCCATCACGACCTACCTCATCAGAAAACCGGATCCGATCCAAAGCCTTTAGCAAAGTGGGAATGGGGGGAGCGTAAGCAAGTCTTTTTTTTTGCAAAGGGGTGGTCAAAAGGGACCTCCCGTCCGAAAAGGGGGGAGGCCTTCAAAAGAAGGGGACAAGGCAAAGTGAGAAAAGTCAAAAAGAAACAAGGACGCACACCCGCTTGAGAGGATTGCAGACGATGCAAAAAAATCGCGCACCGCAAGAGGAGCATCTTACCAAAGCGTATAATTTTTGAAAAACTGTTTTATCCTAAGATGAGCGGAAAAACCCACCCGTTTAGGGGTGGGATGTCCTCTTCTTGACTTTAAGATTTTTTCTTGTAAAATATTCCGCAAATAACCTTCGGGCTAGCATAGTTTGGGTGTCCATCCTCGCCTTTGGGCCAGTTAAGTGGTCACTAAATGCACTAGCCTTGGCTAATAAAAAATGATAAAAAAATTTATCTTTGTCACTGGGGGAGTGGTTTCCTCTTTGGGGAAAGGGCTTCTTTCCGCCTCGATTGGAATGCTTCTCGAAAACCGAGGGATCAAAGTGGCTATGCTCAAGTTTGATCCTTACCTCAATGTAGATCCAGGTACCATGAGCCCCCTGCAGCACGGAGAGGTCTACGTAACAGAGGACGGAACAGAGACTGACTTGGATTTGGGTCATTACTTCCGCTTTACACAGTCTCCACTTTCCAAAGTGTCGAACGTTACCTCTGGGAAAATATACGACAGCATCATCAAAAAAGAGCGCCGAGGCGATTACCTCGGTCACACCGTGCAAGTGATTCCCCATGTAACCGATGAGATCAAAAAGGCAATCCAACTCTGCTCTATGCAGCAAGGCGGTGTGCAAGTGACTTTGGTTGAAGTGGGAGGGACTGTTGGAGATATTGAATCCCAACCTTTCATGGAGGCCATTAGGCAGTTTCACCTAGATCATCCCGGCAGTTGCATAAACATTCACCTCGCCTACATTCCCTATCTCGAAGCGGCGGGCGAAATGAAAACTAAGCCGATGCAACACTCTGTCCAAATGCTGCGGAGTTTAGGACTTTTCCCCGACCTCATCTTTTGTCGCTCGAAATACCCTTTAAAAAAAGAAGTAAAAGAAAAAATTGCCCTTTTCTGTAGCGTTCCCAAAACCCGCGTGCTTGAAATGATCGACTTGACATCCTCTATTTATGAGCTTCCCCTGCATCTCGTCGACCAAAAACTAGATCAGCAACTCGGCTTTTTGCTCAACCTCCCCGATGCGAAAGTCGATCTCTCCAAATGGAAGGGGCTCGTCGACAAAATCAAAACACCCAAGGCCACTCTACGCGTTGGGCTCGTCGGGAAGTATCTGACGCATCAAGATGCGTACAAATCGGTGGGTGAAGCGCTGCGCCATGGAGCTGCCGCAAACGGCGTACAGATCGATATTTGTGGAATAGATGCAGATGACATAAAACGAGAGAAAATGGATGCATGTGATGGGTATCTCGTACCAGGTGGATTCGGCAAAAGGGGGTTTGAGGGCAAATTGCGCATTGCCCGTATGTGTCGCACACAGCGCATCCCTTATTTCGGTATCTGCTTTGGCATGCACGCACTCGTCGTGGAATTTGCCAGGTCTGTGCTCGCACTAAAGGAGGCGAATTCAACCGAAATAGACCCAAACACAAAAGATCCCGTGATCTGTCTGCTGTCTGATCAAGATCAAGTAACAACGATCGGTGGAACGATGCGTCTCGGGGCCTACCCTTGCGTTTTGCATGCGCCGAGTAAAGCATTTGAAATGTATGGAAAAAAAGAGATTTCTGAGCGGCATCGGCACCGCTACGAATTCAATAATCAATACCGAAGTTCATGTGAAAAAGAGGGTCTTCTGATCTCCGGAGTATGCCCGGAAAATCGGCAGTGCGAAATTGTCGAACTTGCTGATCACCCCTGGATGCTCGGGGTGCAGTTTCACCCTGAGTTTAAATCCAAACTCAGTGCTCCTCATCCCCTTTTTTCCTCTTTTATTGCGTCTATGTTAAAGGAGAAAAAAGTTGGCAAGAGTGCTCGGTATTGATTATGGCAAAAAACGGATAGGATTGGCACTTTCCGACCCAATGAAAGTGATTGCCTCCCCTCTCAAAACGATTCTGGCCTCCCCGAGTCACGCCGAAACGGAGCGGGCTTTAATCAAAGAAATTGCCCAGCAAGATCCCGAAACAATTGTGATGGGTCTGCCCTTGCACTTATCGAGTCGAGAAAGCGCCCTTTCTCTTGCGGTGCGCAGCCTCAAAGCAGCGCTGGAAAAAAAGCTAAGTGTTCCAATCATTCTTTGGGATGAACGGCTTACTTCCAAACAAATCGATCGGGCCATGATTGAAGGGGGGGTCAAGCGGAAAAAGCGGAAAAAACACATAGATGTCCTGAGCGCTACTTTGATTTTGCAAAGCTATTTAGACTGTCTCATGACACGCTCACACTCTTGACGAAGAGTTTGGTTCCCAAGCTCTCTTCGAAATATTTAATTCCAAAATCCAAGCTCCTTCCATCTCATACTCCCCCCCTTTTTTTTACACACAGGACACCCCCCCACTGAAGGGATACCGCACGAAATTGGCCTGCCCAGAAGCCTTTGCCTTTGGGCGAGGGAGTAGTCATTGAAGCGTACAACGCGGCATGGCTTTCTCAATTTTTGGAAGATTTTGAGCTACAATTTCTTCTGCAAGCTTCTTAATTGCAGGAAGATTTTCGATTATAATTTTTGCTGAAATTTCCTTAAATTGTAGAGCACTTTCCTTTACAATTTTTGCAATTTCTGGAGAAATTGCTGATATCATGTCTAACGAAATTTTGGGAGCGAGCAAGTCTGCGCTGATAGCTACGACGACTACGCTGCCAAGTCCGAAGGCTACCCCTGCTAATGTGTGTTTAGCAAAGCAGAGGCTAATTTTTTTGGAACAAGTAGTGGGGAGTTCCCAATAAGAATAATAAAAATTTTCTTCTTTACGCTGCTTAGACAAATCAGAGATGATTTTATCAAAATCTTTTTTTTCAACTTCCTGTGAAAATATTTTCTGGGCAAGATTTTCCTCGGTGTGTCCGTCTTGGGAGGATGGCACTTCATCAGATCTAGCGCGACTGCATAAATAATTAATACCGGGCTCGTAGTCTGTTTTAGTATTCCCTTCTTTTGTAAAATAGTAAACCAAATTACGAATCTGTGTTTCGCTGATATCTTTAAGAGAATCAAGGCTAGTTTTAGTTGCAGCAATAGAAGGAACAACGATGCAGGCAGTAAGGTCTTTTGCTTCCAGCAAATCTTTGATGTCTCCATCTCTCCTACAGCAAATCTCTTTTGCTATTTCATTTTTTAATTTAACACAAGAAACATTTGCTTTTGCTATTTCACTTTGACGCTGCTTAGACAAATCAGAGATGATTTTATCGAAATCTTTTTTTTCGACTTCCCATGAAAATATTTTCTGGGCAAGATTTTCCCCAGTATGTACGTCTTGGGAGGGTGGAACTTCACCAGATCTAGCGAGACTGCATAAATAATTAATGCCAGGCTCATAATCTGTTTTAGTATGCTTTGCTTTTTTAAAATAGTGAACCAAATTACGAATCTGTTTTTCGCTGATATCTTTAATAGAATCAAGACTAGTTTTAGTTGCAGCAATGGAAGGAACAACGATGCAGGCAGTAAGATCTTTTGCTTCTAGCAAATCTTTGATGTCTCCATCTCTTCTAAAGCAAATCTCTTGTGCTATTTCATTTTCTAATGTGGTGCGAGAAACATTTGCTTTTGCTATTTCACTTGCTAATTTAGTAAAATAATTATTGCTTAGATCATTACCTAATATGTAAGCGTTTTCCCCATTTAGATCATAACCGAATATGTAAGCCTTTCCCCCATTTTGCGTGGAATCAATGTGATGTGTCAAAATTACCTCAAATAAAAAGTTGAATAATGGGAAAAATTATAAAGCAGGCGAAATTATTTTTCACTTAAATATTGCAATCTTCTTTTGAGTTTTCGTAAGCTAAGGTGATATCATAACCCGGTATAAAGAAAAGAAAATCATTACAGCATCTTAAGAATATACTAGACCTCGGACTAGATGGTCTTAAGTAGCAATCCTAGAAGCCTCCCCCTTTAGGCGGGGGAGTAGCCACTGTATTCAAAAAAATTGCACTATTAAAAGATGAACAAAAAAAAGAGGATCATAGCATGGGGAGCTCGCCTACTTGTTTGCCTTATTCAAAAAGTGTTTGAAAAGCTTTGGAACGCGGGCCTTTTTGAAAATGTGGATGCACTGCCACGCCAATTCTTCAAAAAGCTTGCTAAAAAATGCCGCAGAAAAGCCATTTGCGCTGAGCTGAGCACACTGCGCTCTCAACTCATCAATTCCCCCAAAAACCGCCATGTCCAGTTTCACACATCGGATGGCGTTCTTATCGACGGAATGATGTTTAATGCGGGGAGAAAAAAAGTGATTCTCTTTATTCCCGGTATTGGCTCTTTTTACGAGAGGATCGGTGACTTCGGTAGTGTTTCTTACCGATTTTACACCTTTTTTAATCAACATTTTCCAGACCACTCCCTCCTTTCTTTTAATAATCGAGGAATTGGAGAAAGTGATGGCCATCTAAATCTAGAGCATTGCCCAAGAGATACCATTGCCGCTTACTCTTATCTGCAAAATGTATGTGGATATGATCTCGACGCCATATTGCTTTATACCCACTCGCTCGGAGGCCTGCACGCCACGCAAGGTGCAGGGGCGATCCAACAGCAATTTCCACAGGCCGCTCTTTCCGCTGTAAGCGATCGATCGTTTGGGCAGCTTGCTAGTTTAGTTCGCGCTTTTTTCAAAAATTCTCTTTTTGGGAAAATCAGCGCGGGGCTTGTGAGCAAACTCGGCATGAACTTATCGGCGCAAACAGCTTGGGAAACCCTCAAAGGGCGAAAAGTAGTCATTGTATCCAAGTACGATCGCGCTATTCCCTACGAAAAGAGCGCCTTTTGTCACGCGATTCAATCGGGAACTGTGATCTACTTAGAGGGGTCACAAAAAGAGATAGACCATCACACCCGCTCTTTTTCCCGTCGAGAAGCGCAGCAAATTGTCTTATCCATTTCTTCATCCAAATTTCCTTTGATACAGAAATAATTTTTCGGAATGCATTTTGCTTGGAAATACGTAATAAGTGTAAGCTGCGCAAATGAGTCTCTTGCACCCAACTCGGCAAAAAGCGTGCAAAAGCCTCCAGATAGGAGTATTTGATGAATGCATTGACGCACCCCCTTGAGGAACCAGGGCAAATGTCTCGAATATTGGATCCGTGCATCCTAGTGATTTTTGGAGCAACCGGAGACTTGACCCAAAAAAAATTGATGCCGGCAGTCTACAATTCAAAAAGAGAGGGGCAACTCCCCACGAATTTTGTGTGTTGCGGCTTCGCCAGGAGGGAAAAGACAGACGAAGAGTTCCGAAGTGAGATGAAACGCGCCGTTCGCGTCCATTCTCGTACCAAACCCCTTGACGAAAAGGTTTGGAGCTCGTTTGAAAATCAGCTCTTTTATCATCAATCCCATTTTGATGAGGATCAAGGATACCAACGCCTTTTTCAAAAACTTGATGAATTAGATGCAAAATTTCAGACAAAGGGAAACCGGATCTACTACCTATCGACGCGACCCACCTTTTTCACAACAATTATTGAGAAACTCAAAAAACATGACCTCGTATCTGAAAAAAGGGATAGTTATGCGCGCGTCATCATTGAAAAACCGTTTGGTCGCGACTACCATTCAGCCTGCGCGCTGCAAAACGAACTGATGGGGCATCTTTTAGAGTCCCAAATCTACCGTATTGATCACTATCTCGGCAAAGAGACGGTGCAAAACCTCCTCGTCTTTAGATTTGCCAACTCGATCTTTGAAAATTTATGGAATTGCAATTACATCGACCATGTGCAGTTGACTGTGGCCGAGGATATCGGTATTGGCACTCGAGGGGATTTTTATGAAGAACAGGGGCTTGTTAGAGATATCATGCAAAACCACATGATACAACTTCTCTCTTTGCTTGCGATGGAATCCCCATCCAATTTTTCTGCCGATGCTGTTCACAATGAAAAGGTCAAGGTGCTCGAGGCAATTCGCCCTTACAGAGGGGAGGATTTTGAAAAATGGATCATTCGTGGGCAATATGACAAAGGGTTTGTACATGGAGAAGAGGTCAAAGCATACAGAGAGGAAGTGCATGTCGATCCCAACTCTTGCACGGAAACCTACGCTGCCATAAAACTCTACATTGACAATTGGCGTTGGAACGGTGTGCCTTTTTATTTGCGCGGCGCAAAAAGGCTCCCCAAAAGGGCTACAGAAATCGCGATCACCTTTAAGGCCCCTTCGGGGACTTTATTCAAAATGGGGGGAAGCGATCACGCACCGAACGTTTTGGCCATACGGATACAACCAGATGAGGGAATTGCTTTGAGGATCAATTGTAAAGTGCCCGGTCCAAGTAGCCCGACGCAGCCGGTAAAGATGGATTTTCGATACGGAACTTTTTTTGGCCTCACCCCTCCAGACGCATATGAACGGTTGCTCTGTGACTGTATGGCCGGTGATAGTACCCTGTTTGCAAGGCAAGACGAAGTGCTGCACTCTTGGAAATTTTTTAGCCCGATTCTCGATTATTGGGCTGGAACAAAACCCAAAGAGTTCCCAAACTACCCTTGTGGTAGCTGGGGTCCCCAGTCAGCAGAAAAGATGCTCGCTCGAGAACATCGGAGTTGGCGACTGATCTAGAGAAATCCAAGCAAAATAGTTGAGAAATATCAAAATATTTGCATATTGGGGTGTCGCGTGCTTTCTCTGCTTGGGTAGCTTGCGCAATGTATATACAAGAAGAAAAATGGTCGGGATGGTCAATCCAAAACAAATTGAATCGGAGCTCAGCCACATTTGGAATTCTCTCCAAAGGGCTGGGAAGATGCGCGCTTGCCTTTTTAACTTTATTATTTACTCAAAACAGGGGCAGAGGTTTGAATACTTAGAAGAGGTCGCTCAAAATGTCATTCAAAAGTTTCCATCTCGCATCATCTTTGTTACCTATGATGACACCTGTTTTGAATCTACGCTGCAAACAGCTGTGAGCGTGATCACAGCCAAGCAAAATAGCAACGACATCGCATGTGACCTGATCGAGATTAAAGCATGCAAGCAAAACCACCCTCGCGTTCCTTTTGTTATTTTACCCCATATTCTCCCCGATCTTCCCATCTATTTGCTACACGCCAGCGATCCCACAGAGGTGAGCCCCATCGATTACAAGCTCGAATCTTTTGCCCACCGTATGATTTTCGATGCGAGGCAAGTCGCGCACCTTCCCTCCTATGCGCGGGCCGTGTTAGAGCGAAAGGACCGAACGCGCGCTGATATTGCCGATCTGAATTGGGCCCGGATAGAGGGGTGGCGCCTTTTGCTCGCCACTGTGTTCAAATCGGAAAGTGATCTGCACCGTTTGCAAAATGCAAAAGAAATAAAGATCTACTTTAATTGCGCAGAGTCTAGTTCGCCTAGCTTGATTCCCACGCAAGCAATCTATTTACAGGCTTGGATCGCCACACAACTCGGCTGGAAGCTAAAAAGTGTTGCAAAAGAAAGTATTTCTTACCAATCTACCTACTGCCCACTTGAGGTTTTGCTCATTCCCAAACGGGCAGACTCTCTCCCTTTAGGGCAAATTCTATCATTTGAGGTCCGGACTAGGTCCAATTTTTTGTACAAGATGGAGCGAGATCTTTGCTGCCCTCAAAATGTCACAATTGAGAAATCAGGGTCTCAGTTCTGCGGGATTCCCTTCCACTTTTTTTTTCATCAAGATGGTTCGAGGCATTCCCTCGTCAGAGAAATTTGCCGTAGAAAAACGAGCCACCACTACATCAACATGTTACATACACTCGCGCAAATAGGAAGTGAGGGCTTTTTCCAATGAAGCAGATCCATTTTTTTTCCTGGGACGAAAGGCGGGATATCGCCCATCCTGGCAATAAAGAGAAAACGCTCGCATTTAGCATCGAGCATTTTTTAAATTGTGCAAAAGAGGGGATAAAATTACACGGCTATTTTTCGGTTGCTCTTTCCGGAGGGTCGACCCCTCGAGCCATTTTTCAGGCTCTTGGTCAGCCACCTTACGCAGATCAAATTGATTGGACAAAAGCGCTGCTTTTTTGGGGAGATGAAAGGCAGGTCCCCCCCACTCATCCCGATAGCAACTTTCGGATGGCCATTGAAGCGGGATTTAAGAATCTCCCCATCCCCGCACACCATATTTTGCGCATGGAAGCAGAGGGGGATCTCGATGCAAATGCGCTGCGCTATGAGGAAAAGATCAAACAGACTTTGGGCGTGCGTCCCTTTGATCTGATTATGCTCGGGATGGGGCAAGACGGGCACGTTGCCTCCCTTTTTCCGGACACGGCTGCCCTTGAGGAAAACAAGCGATGGGTGGTGGCAAACCATGTTCAAAGCAAAAATACCTGGAGGATGACTTTTACTTGCCCCTTGATCAACAGAGGGAGCAACATCGCAATTTATGTGCTCGGCAAGTCAAAGGAAAAGACTGTGCATAAGGTTTTTTTTGAAAAAAATGACCCTCCCCTCCCCGCCGAGCGGATCGGCACTCGGGAAAACAAAGCGCTTTGGATCCTTGATACAGAAGCTTTTGGCGGTTTGAAGCAAGCCAAAAGATGAAATCCAAAAGCTACCAGAGAAAATTGGTGATTTTTTTTTTTAATTCTTTATAATCTTAACCAGGCATTCCTCCGATTCAATTTTGGAATGCTTTCACTTTTTGGGCCGTCATAAGGATTCTTTTGACGGCCCTTCCTTTCACTCAATCCAAAGCTTACCCGCAAAACCCACCTTTTCAGTGACTTTAGATCCCCTTTTTGTTACTGTTTTATCTTTATGAAAATCCTCGGAATTGAAACTACTTGTGACGAAACAGCGGTCGCCGTTGTGGAAAATGGGCATACCATTTTATTTCACTTGATCGCCTCTCAGGCTAAGGAGCACGCGCGGTGGCAACTTCTGGCCAGCCGAACGGCCGGAAGCGAAAAACCGCACTTCATCGGCGGGAAAATGACGCTCGGCTAGCAGGGTGCGCATCACCCGGCCAACCTGTCCAGTGGCTCCGAAGACTCCAAGCTTCATGATCCCCATGGTACGGGCAGGGGACGACAGGTTCGGTGAGTATCCGAATTGCCTTATAACCAGCTGACGCGACCAGCCAGATAGGCGTATCCCAGGAAGGAGATGATGTCGAGGAAGGCATGCGCCACGATGAGGGGTAAGA
>JAQFVP010000032.1 GCA_027942475.1 Simkania sp.
CAAGACAGACAGTTTCAAATGCAGCTCCAGAGTTGAGCTCTGGAATTTCACATCTGACTTATTTGTCCGCCTACGCGCTCTTTACACCCAGTAAATCCGATTAATGCTTGCACCCTCCGTATTACCGCAGCTGCTGGCACGGAGTTAGCCGGTGCTTCTTTACCAAGTACCCTCAAATCAGGTCATTATTCGTAACCCTCTTTTGTTTCTTGGCGAAAGAACTTTACAACCCGAAGGCCTTCATCGTTCACACGGCGTCGCATCGTCAGGCTTTCGCCCATTGCGAATAATTCTCGACTGCAGCCTCCCGTAGGAGTCTGGGCAGTGTCTCAGTCCCAGTGTTGGCGGTCAACCTCTCAGCTCGCCTAGACGTCTTAGCCTTGGTGCGCCTTTACCACACCAACAAGCTGATATCCCATGGGCCTTTTTCTTACCGCAAGGCTCTTTGCAGAGTCCCCCACTTTGAAAAGATCGAGTTATCTCGGCTTTTCTCATTCGGTATTAGCGGCCGTTTCCAACCGTTATTCCCAGGTAAGAGTTAAGTTACCCATGTATTACTAACCCTTTCGCCACTAAGTGGCAACAAGTTGCCACTTCGTTCGACTTGCATGCCTCATCCACGCCGTCAGCATTCAATCTGAACCAGGATCAAATTCTCAAAAAAATATAGAATTTAATTCTGAAAAATTTTGAGGCTTGCGCCCCAAAACGAATTGATAAGAGCATATGTCGAGCAATTGCTCAACACACGCAACAAACCTCACATTTTGTCACTTCTTTTTTACTGTCAAAATAGCAAACGCGGCACTCTAACGGAACCGCTCTCTCTTTTCTTTTAGATCACTTTGAAATGAGAGAATACGCGAGCATAGCAACACAGCAAATTTTTATGCAATGGAATTTAAAATAAATAAATGTTTGTCCGTTTTTTCTGCTTTGGATCACCGAAAAGGGGGGATTCCGAGGCGGTAAAGTCTCAAAAAAGGAATTACTAAATGTTTGGAATTTGATTGAGGACAGATTGGACCGTGAATCCAAATTCATGCGCAAGCTCTTTTATCGGTGCGGACAGGCCAAAA
The DNA here is from genome assembly GCA_027942475.1 of Simkania sp. Classification (GTDB taxonomy): domain Bacteria; phylum Chlamydiota; class Chlamydiia; order Chlamydiales; family Simkaniaceae; genus JANQSR01. Next base: position 1,080 of record JAQFVP010000032.1, read on the forward strand.
CTTTCTACAGAAATGGCAATGCCATCTTGTCCGATGTACCGATGCCACCCTTGGCTGACCCCCGCTTCAATCGAAATTCGTGTCCCGAGATCTCCCCCAATGAGACTTTGCTTATACTTCTCTTCTTGCTTTTCAAAGATCTCAAAGCAGGGCATGGAAATTACCTGGGCATGCCTTTCTTTTGCCTCAAGAGCCTTTGCTACTTCGATTGCCAGTGCTACTTCTGACCCTGTGGCAAAAAGGGTAAAATCGGGGGGGCTTTTGGTTTGTTTGAGCAGATAACCGCCCCGACCGACCCCTTCTGAAAAAGGGACAGCGGTCTCCTTGAGCAAAGGAAGGTTTTGACGGGATAAAACAAGAACCGATGGGGACTTGTAGCGCAGTATTGCAAGCCAGGCCCTTTTTACCTCGTTCGCATCGGCGGGGCGCAAAACGTGCAGATTGGGTATGGCGCGCAACGCCGCCAAATGCTCTACTGGTTGATGCGTGGGCCCATCCTCACCGAGAAAAATAGAATCGTGCGTCATTTGGTAAACCACATGATGCTTGGATAAAGAGGCTAAGCGTATCCCATTGCGCATGTAGTCGGAAAAGGTTAAAAAAGTTCCTACGTAGGGAAGAAACATGTCCGTTTGAAAAAGTCCGGATGCAGTGGTTGCCATCCCAAACTCTCGGATCCCATATTTGATATTGCGCCCTGTAAAGTTTTTTGGGTAGATCAGGGGAAACTGCTTCATCATTGTGCAGTCTGAACCGGACAAATCTGCGGACCCCCCGTATAAAAAAGGGAGCTCATTTCCCAACATCTCAAGTACAGCCTGCGATGCTTTGCGACCCGAAATGGGGTGGGGGATGTCGATTTTATGTAATTTTTCTTCTAGATCTTCGGGAATGTTTTTTCTCAAGCATGCGTCAAAATTTGCTGCGCAATCGGGGTAATTCTCAGACCACTTTTCAAATTTAGATTGCCATGCTCGTTGCATCTTTGTTTGCTCTAACACCCTATTTGTAAAAAAGTGTGTGACACTATCTGGAACATAAAATTCCTCTTTGGGCAGTCCCAGCGCTTTTTTGGTAGCTTCCACTTCACTTATCCCAAGCGGCGCTCCGTGTGCTTGATGGGTGCCCTGTTTGCTTTTTGAACCTTTGCCAATGATTGTCTTACAAGATATAAAGACAGGCCTCTCTTGCGTCGCTTGGATTTGTTTCATGATTTGATCGATCGATTCAAGGCAATTGCCTTCCACTGTATAGGTATCAAATCCGTAGCTACGGTAACGGCCCTGGACATCTTCAGACGAAGACTGCCCCAAAGGCCCGTCTAAAGTGATGTGATTCTCATCGTGAATAAGTACCAAATTATTCAAACATAAATGGCCAGCGAGGGAGCTCACCTCATTGGATACCCCCTCCATCAAACAGCCATCTCCGGCCAAACAGTACACTTTTGCATCAATAATGGTATAGCCGGGTTTGTTGTATTTCGCTTCGAGAATCTTAAGTCCCAATGCCTGACCCACGGCGTTTCCGACGCCCTGCCCCAAAGGTCCGGTTGTGGATTCAATACCCACTTCCCTGTCGTACTCTGGATGTCCGGGAGTGCGGGAATGGAGCTGACGAAATCGCTTGATTTCATCGAGAGGCAAGTTAAAACCGGACAGATGCAGACAAGAGTAAAGCCACATCGAACCGTGTCCGGCGGATAAAATCATACGGTCCCGATTAAACCAAAAGGGATCTTTGGGATTATGCCGCAAAGCCTGCCCGTATAGGTACGCACCCAGTTCAGCGCACCCCATGGGTAGGCCCGGGTGCCCCGAGTTGGCCTTTTGGACTGCTTCCATCGACAGCTGCCGAATCGCATCAGCTGTTTTTTGCAAAACTTTTTTTAATGCATCATTCATGGACACAAAAAGGGCCTCCAATTGTCACAATTTTTACGCCTTTTATATAATGAGTGCAAGAAAAATTTAGAGAAAAAGCCCCTTTTACCCCTTGATAAAAAAAGGAAGAATTTGTTGTGATGATCCTTTCCCGAAATGGATGAAATGCACTTAAAGTCCGTTTACTTGAGCAAAATAAAGCAAAAGCGCTGCTACTTTTACTGCTTCATCTTAATTTAGTTTTTAATTTCTAGAGCAACTAATAGAATGCAAAACATCGTGTCTACTCAAAACGTTCGAAGTCGGTTTCTCAAATACTTCAAAGAGAGAGGGCATACCATTGCCCCTTCTTCCCCCACAGTTCCGAGAAAAGATCCCACCCTCCTTTTTATCAACGCGGGAATGAATCAATTCAAAGAGGTGTTTTTGGGTCAAGCCGCCCCCACTGATTCAAAACTGGTTTCTGCACAAAAATGCATCCGCGTCGGGGGTAAACACAACGACCTTGAAAATGTGGGGCACACCAAAAGACATCTGACTTTTTTCGAAATGCTCGGCAATTTTTCTTTTGGCGATTATTTCAAAAAAACGGCCATCACTCTGGCTTTCGAGGCTGCTACCTCTATTTTTAATTTTCCCGAGGAAAAGCTGTTTGTTTCGGTATACGAACAAGATGAAGAAGCGTACCAGCTCTGGAAAAAGTTCATCGATGAAAAAAAAATCTCCCGCATGGGGAGCAAAAACAATTTTTGGTCTATGGGTGAGACCGGTCCTTGTGGCCCTTGTTCGGAGCTTTTTTTTGACAGGGGGCCTCGATATGGATCAGCTCAAGCGGTGCACGAAGATACCAAAGGCGTTCGGTTCTTGGAGTTTTGGAATCTCGTCTTTATGGAATGTAACCGAGATAGCGATGGCGCAATGACCCCCCTTCCCAAACAATCAGTAGATACAGGCGCTGGGCTCGAACGGGTGTTGATGCTCATGATGAACGGTTCTAGCGTTTTTGAAACGGACGTTCTTCGCATGTTGATCGAGCAAATCGAAGTGATCAGTGGGCAAAAATATGACAGCGATGATCCGCACAAAGCGCCCGCTTTTCGCGTGATTGCCGACCACATCCGCTCTCTTGCTTTTGCAATTGCTGATGGAGCGCATCCGGGTAATACGGAAAGAGGGTATGTCTTGCGTAAGATTTTGCGCCGCGCCGTCCGTTATGGTCGTTTGCTTGGCCTACGCCAACCCTTTCTCGCGCAAGTGGTTCCCAGCCTTGTTCAGATCATGGGAGAAGATTTTGATGAACTAAGGGCTGCAAATTCACGTATTCAAGAGATTCTTTATGCAGAAGAAGAGAGCTTTTTACAAACGCTTGAGAGGGGAAGTTCTCTCTTAAATAGGATCATTGATCGGGAAACAAGCAGTGATCAAAAAGAGATCAGCGGTCACGAAGCGTTTAAACTCAAAGATACCTACGGTTTTCCCATAGAAGAAATTCTCCTAATTGCCAAGGATGCAAATCTCACTGTGGATCTCGATAAGTATCAGATCTTAGAAGAGCAGGCAAAAGAGCTCTCCCGTCAATCGAGAAAAAAACAGGTCCAACAGGTGGAAAGCTCTATCTATGAGGATTTTTCCTCCCAAAAAGGGGCAACCAAGTTCATCGGCTATCAAAAAAGCAAGGAGAAGGCAACAGTCACAGGGTTAATTGTCAACGGAAAGCGAGTCGATGCGATGAATCAAGGGGAAGAAGGGGTGGTCCTCCTCGATCGCACCCCTTTTTATGCAGAGCAAGGAGGGCAAGTTGGTGACGTAGGTATGCTCACACATGCAACCGCACGCTTCAAAGTGACCGATTGTCAATCCCCTTATCAAAAAATCATTGCCCATGTCGGGTCTTTAGAAAGGGGCACACTGACCATAGGAGAGCCTATGGTTGCAGAAATAGATGCTAATAGGCGCTTAAGCATTTCCAAGCATCATACAACAACCCACCTGCTTCACTACGCTTTGCAACAGGTACTCGGGCCAGAGATAAGGCAGGCGGGTTCTTTGGTTCAGTCAAAGCGACTCAGGTTTGATTTCAATTACCACAGAGCTTTAACCAAAGAGGAAATCAGAAAAGTGGAGTGGTTTGTTTGTGAAAAAATCTGGGCAAACTCGGAGGTCAAAACGTATGAAGTCCCCTTCGAAGAGGTGCGAAAAAATGCCGAAATTAAGCAATTTTTTGGTGAAAAATATGGAAAAAGGGTGCGCGTCGTCGATATAGATCACTACTCAAAAGAGCTGTGCGGTGGAACCCATGTAGAGCATTTGGGAGCGATTGGCACGTTTCGCATTGCAAAAGAAGCGAGCATTGCAAAGGGAGTGCGCCGCATAGAAGGGGTGATCGGTGCATGCGCAGAGCAGCTGCGATATCAAACGGAAGATCAAATCATGAAAGTCGCAAAAACTCTAAGGTCCACTCCTTCCAAGCTAGATGAAGTTGCGCAGTCGCTAATCGAAGAAAATGAGCTTCTCAAAAAGCAGGTCACTCAGTCACGCAAGAAAGAACTTGTGCATATGGCTCGCTGTTTGACCAAAAAAATAGAGCAGATCGGCCAAGTTGCGCTCTTGACTGCCGCAGTCGAAGTAAGTCAAAAAGAGATGGTCGAGCTGGGGCATGATTTGATCGAGCGCCTCACATCCGGAGTGGTCCTTTTGGGTCGATCGGAGTCAAATCACTGCCACCTTCTCTTGCGTATCTCCCCCGACCTCGTAGAGCGGGGGATCCACGCCAATACTTTTATCAAAGTGCTTGCTCGTGAAATCAAAGGGTCTGGCGGGGGCAAGAAAGAGATAGCCCACGCGGGAGGGAAATGTCTCGAGGGGATGACCACAGCATTTGACAAGATGAAAAAGCTGCTCGCCACTTAAGTTGCTCGTTCGAGCAGATCCTTTGTATGTTTTGTAAAATGCCCGTTGTGTTATTTTATCTCCCTATGTGGGATGAAATTCAGGCGTCTCTTTTCTTTCAGATCGCCAAAAAACATTTTCAAAAGGAGCCTTCTGTCCTTTTTGAAGGGCTTTGGGATACTCCCAAGGCCCTACTCATACTTTCTGCAGCTCATGCCCAAAAGCAAAACATTTTGGTCATTACGGGGGGGGAAAGGGAGACCTTACTTTTGGATGATCTCAATTATTTTTCCTCCTTTCCCGTCTACTCGTTTCCGGCATGGGAAACCCTTCCAGGGGAAGAAATTGCCCCTAGCCCAGACATTATCGGAAAGCGATTTGCCATTCTCGATACCCTGCGCTCTGCCAAAACCCAAACCATTATTTTAACCCCCATACAGGCCTTGATGCAAAAGATATGCTGCCAGAAGCATCTGAGCAGTCATTTGATCAAATGGCGAGTGGGGGATGTCACTCCCTTTGAACATCTCGCAGAGAAATTAACCAAACTCGGCTATAGGCGGGAAACAGTCGCAGCTGATAAAGGGGAATTTGCTTTGCGCGGCGGAATTCTCGATATCTTTCCCGTTGGAGCGTACGACCCCCATCGCATCGACTTTCTAGGGGATGAAATTGAAGATATTCGCAGCTATGACCCAATTAGCCAAAAATCGATTGAGAAGAAAAGAGGGGTGAGCATTGCAACAGCAGATGAGCTAGGGCTGATCCAAAGCCAAAAAAGTCTTTGCACCCTTCTCGATTACCTCGGGGAAAATACAACGCTCGTATTTGATGATTTGCTAGCCATTGAGGATAAATGGGTTTCTATCAAAGACCTCCCCGGTGCTCGCTCCACTTTCACCGTGACTCTAGACGCTTTTTTTAAAGATGTTTCGGCCTATCAAAAGATATATTTTACTGAAAATCGGATCGATAGTCTATGTGAACACTCCAGCCAAAAAGATCTCATCGATTTCGAGATGTTCGATCTACGGCTCAAATCAAGACGAATCAAGCACCCCTTTTTAACCATCCAAAATAGGTATTGGAACGGTATAGAGCAAGGCAACAAACTCGAAGTGCTCGTGAAAAATGCAAAAACCCTCCACTTTCTGACCGATACCGAATCTGAAAAACAGGCTTTACAGGAAAAGATCGCAAAGCTCGAGCCTAAAGTCGCCCCAACCTTTCGCGAAGGCTACCTATCGAGCGGTTTTGTCTTGGAAGAGCTCACTGTTGTTCCCTACACCGAGCTTACCAAGCGGCACAAAGTCCACCGAGAAAAATGGCGCAGCTCTTACCACACACCAGCAGCTGAGTTTCACCATTTGGAAAAAGGGGATTTCGTCGTCCATTTCCACAATGGAATTGGCAAATTTTTAGGGATTGAGAAGCAAAAAAACCACCTCGGTCAAGAAGGGGAGTTCATGATCATTGAATATGCGGGAAAAAGCAGGCTGTACGTGCCACTGGTGCAGTCACACCTCGTCAGTCGTTACATCGGGGCCAACGAACAAAAGCCCCCCCTAAACGCTCTGGGCACCAAGAAATGGCATAACACGAAGATGCAAGCGCAAAAAGCAATTGTCGGCTATGCAAACGATCTACTGTCTATACAAGCGGCGCGAGAAACCAAAGGGGGTTTTGTATACCCATCCGATTCTGAGGAGATGCTCCTTTTTGAAGCGGCATTCCCCTTCAATGAAACGGAAGATCAAATGCGAGCTATCGAAGAAATTAAAGCGGACATGACCTCTACCAAGGCAATGGACCGACTTGTGTGTGGTGATGTTGGCTATGGCAAAACAGAAGTCGCCATGCGCGCGGCATTCAAAGCTGTGGTAGATGGGGGCAAGCAAGTGGCTGTTCTCGCGCCTACAACCGTTTTGGCCATGCAACACTATGAAACCTTTACCAAGCGAATGGAAGATTTTCCCATACGTATTGCGTGCGCCTCTCGATTTGTCAAACGGAAACAGCTTATGCAAACATTAGAAGAAACCCGCCAAGGCCTAATCGATATTTTGATTGGGACCCACCGTTTGGTGAGAAAAGATGTGCATTTTACAAATTTAGGCCTGATCATCATCGATGAAGAGCAGCGATTTGGCGTGCGTGTAAAAGAGCACCTAAAAAAAATGAGTGTTGGGGTCGATTGTCTCGCTTGTTCGGCCACTCCTATCCCACGCACCCTCTATTTTTCATTGATTGGTGCTCGAGATATGTCGGTGATCAACACCCCTCCCCACGATCGCCTTCCGATTAAAACTATTTTGGCTGAAAAAGAGGAAACAGTGGTGCAAAACGCCTTGATGCGAGAACTTGCAAGGGATGGGCAAGCCTATGTGATCCACAACCGGGTCGAATCGATTTGTCGAGTGACAGAGGATCTCAAAAAACATTTTCCTTCCAAAAAGTTTGCCATCGTACACGGGCAAATGGAGGCGGATCAGATTGACGTGACTTTTCACAGATTCAAAGAGGGGGAGGTAGACATTTTGGTTGCTACAACCATTGTGGAAAACGGCATCGATATTCCGAATGCCAACACCATTTTAATCGACCGCGCCGATACGTATGGTATGGCAGATTTGTATCAGCTCCGAGGAAGGGTGGGCAGGTGGAATCGACCCGCTTATGCCTATTTTCTCGTGCCAAAATCGCGCGAGCTGAGCGAAATTTCACGCAAACGGCTACAAGCTTTGGTAGAATCCTCTGGATTTGGCGGTGGAATGAAAATAGCCATGCGCGACTTGGAAATTCGGGGCGCCGGTGATTTGCTCGGTGTGCAACAGTCGGGCAATCTCTCTTCGATTGGGTTTCATCTGTACTGTAAATTGCTCAAAAAAACCATTGATAAGTTAACAAAAAAGGCGCACCCCGCCTTGTGCGATACACGCATGGAATTTGTTTACGACGCTCATTTGCCGAGCACTTATATCCTAGAAACCAATCTGCGCGTGGAAATCTATCACCGACTGGGAGAAACCTCTTCAAAAAAAGAGGTTGAAACCCTTTTCCAAGAGCTCGAGGATCGGTTTGGAGCGCTGCCCCAGCCGGCGGTTTGGCTCAAGCATCTCAGTCAAATTCGGGTTTTTGCCTCAAAGCATGATTTTACATTTTTAAAGTTTGAAAAAGCGAGCTTGACAGCCCAAAGAAAGGTCGAAAATAGGACCATCGAGAAAAAAACTTTCCTCTCTCCGCTCGCCAAACCGGAAAAGTTGGAAAAACAGGTGATCGAGATGTTAACTTTCGGTTTTGCCCTTGTTTGAGCTCGGGAAAACATTGTTGATTAAAATGGAAGATTTAGTAAAATTCATCCCATTCAAGATTCTGGTAAGGACCAGTTTGTATCTTTTTTCCCTCTTCGAAGTTTTGCTTTTCCCCGCAAGCAATAGAAAATTCCCCCTGATTTCGATGCTCAAATATCCTTACCCTTTTATTTTCTAGAGGCGCATTTTGGACCAAGTCAGAGAACACTGGAACTCCCGTTTGGGATTTTTAATGGCGGCAATCGGATCGGCAATTGGTCTGGGAGTTTTGTGGAAATTTCCCTATACTGTCGGAGAAAACGGGGGTGGTCTATTTCTTTTTTCCTACTTCATCTGCATTACTTTTCTCGGTCTGCCCTTGCTCATTGCCGAGTTGATGATAGGCAGAAGCGCTCAGTGCGCCGCAATTGGCGCTTTTAAGACGTTAGACCGGAACGGATCCGGGTGGAAAGCTGTGGGCGTCTTTGGAGTGTGCGCCTCTTTTTTGATCATGTCTTTTTATTCGGTAATTGCCGGGTGGGGCATGAGCTACGTTTTGATCTCTTTGACAAACCCTGAAAACACTTTTTCAACTGACGCCGTAGACACTTTTCTATCCCTTGCAACATCGGGAGGGGTATCCCTTTTTTGGCATTTTTTATTCACGCTCATTACAGTGGGAATTGTCATGTCGGGGGTGCGCAAAGGGATAGAACGGTGGGCAAAAATCATGACCAAAGCGCTCTTGATTTTGATTGGGTTGCTCTTTTTATACGCGCTTACTCTGCCCGGTTTTTCTCAGGCTGTTCGATTTATTTTTTATCCAAATGCGTATAATTTTAAGCTCTCGAGCGTTATTGAAGCCCTGGGGCTAGCTTTTTTTACTTTGAGTGTGGGACAAGGCATTATGATCAGCTATGGCAGTTATATGAAACGCTCTGAAAGTATTGTTCATTTGTCCGGCGTGATTGCCTTTGCGGTGATTATCGTCGCTATTTTGGCTGCGCTCACAATCTTTCCCGTCGTCTTTACCTTTGGGTTAGAGCCGCAGGGAGGGTATGGGCTCGTCTTCAAGACTCTTCCCTACCTGTTCAATCAGCTACCGGGATCAAGCATATTATCAACTATGTTTTTTACCCTGTTTGTTTTTACGGCGCTGACATCTGCCATTCCACTGATAGAAGTGGTCGCTTCGAACATCATGGAGCTTTATCAGATAAAGAGAAAAAATGCCGTGATTGCAGTCGGGGCCGCTTGTTTTATTTTTGGGATCCCGAGCGCCTACGCAAATACCCCTTTTATTTTCCCAAATTGGGCAAAAATTTACGGAATGGATTTCTTAGAAACAATAGATTATCTCGTCTCCGTATGGATTATCCCCATTGGGGGTCTTTTCTCCTCCATATTTGTTGGTTGGATCATGGATAAAAGGGTAGCGCGACAAGAATTTTCTCGGGGAACAGGCCTGCATTTTTTGTGGCTTTATTGGAGGGTATTTATGCGCTACATCATTCCCTCTATCATATTGATTATTGTCATTCAAAAAAGCGGCCTTTATAACTTCGATACACTTTTTCATCTTCAGCGAGGTACAGATTGAGTCATACAAGAGAGCATTGGGGATCTAGGCTGGGATTCCTTTTTTCTGCAATTGGGTCAGCTATTGGACTGGGGGTACTTTGGAAATTTCCCTATACGGTTGGAAATAATGGGGGGGGACTTTTTCTTTGCGCCTACTTTTTATGTATTGTTTTGATCGGCATTCCGGTTTTGATAGGGGAGCTTATGTTAGGTCGCGTCAGTCAAAGAGCTTCCGTGGGGTCTTTTGCCACTCTCACACGGGACAAACCAAACTGGAAAATAGCCGGCTGGCTCGGGGTTCTTTCTTCTTTTTTGATTATGTCATTTTATTCGGTGATCGCCGGCTGGGGTATGAGTTATATCCTTATGTCGCTCACCGGATTTTATCAGCGATTGACTCCCCAAGACATGTCCAATGTGTTTGACACGCTCTACCAATCGGGCAGCATTACCCTTTTCTGGCATTTTCTATTTACCTTAATCACAATGGCAATTGTGTTAAGTGGTGTCCGCAAAGGGATCGAACTTTGGTCAAAAATTATGACCCGCGCCCTGCTTATAATATTATGCATCTTCTTTCTCTATAGCATGACCTTAGATGGATTTGGCAAAGCAGCGCACTTTATCTTTTACCCCAATTTGCAAGAGTTCAAGTTTTCCAGCATTTTAGAAGCTCTTGGATTGGCATTTTTTACTTTGAGTCTAGGGCAGGGGATCATGATTAGTTACGGCAGTTATATGCGCAAACAAGAAAACATTCCCCAATTGGCATCTGTGGTTGGCCTAGCGGTGATCATCGTCGCTATCTTAGCAGCCCTTACCATATTCCCCGTTGCCTTTACCTTCAATTTTGAGCCGCAGCAAGGAATCGGTCTAATTTTCAAAACCCTGCCTTATTTATTCGTTCAGCTCCCAGGTGCGCTGATTATGTCCACTGTTTTCTTTACCCTCTTCGTTTTTACTGCGCTCACCTCTTCGATCCCTTTTCTGGAAGTAGTTGCCACAAATTTGATGGAGCTAATTGGATGGTCTAGAAAAAAAGCCACTCTTTGCGTGGCCGCCTCCACTTTTCTCTTTGGAATTCCGAGCGCTTTTTCCGGTTCAAACAAAATTTTTACAAGCTGGAAAAATATCTATGGAGTCTCTTTTTTTGACACGATCGAGAATTTAGTCTCTGTTTGGGTGATTCCGATCGGAGGGCTTCTCACGGCGCTTTACATCGGATGGGCTTTAGACCGTAATATTTCAAGTCAGGATTTTCCCATAGGCAACCGGTGGAAAACTTTTTTTGGGATTTGGTATTTTTTCATGAAATGGATTATTCCGATCACCATTTTATTGATCATTTTACAAAAAAGCGGTCTAGTAAATTTTGATGTATTAATCAAATTAAAATAAAAAAGCTTACGCTTTGTAGATGAGGGTATTAATCTGTTTACGCAAATCGGCAACCTGCAGTTCGGACATCTCGATTTCTCTAGCATGATTGTCGTGCAGGAACTGGATTTGTGATTTTAACTGCTTAATCTGGGTTTGAAATTGATTGATCTCATCCATTTGTCTTTTTCGCAGGCGAGCCATCTTCTGTTTGAGTTCAAAAACGGTGTGTTCACTATGTGATATCGCCTTTTCCTCCTGTTCTTTTACCTCCTTGATCTTTTTGAGGGTACGGCTTCTAGCCCCTTCTATTTTCTGTTCATGCTTGTGTTTGAGCATTTCGGCGGATTTCTGATAATCGATCTCGGCTAACGAAAGCTTTTTTCGGAACTCTTTGACTTTCTCTTCGGCGAGATGAATTTCTCGAATATGCGTCTTTTTCATGGCAAATAACCCTTGTTCGTACTCAGTGGCCAACCTCGTCAGCTCTTCTTCATGTTTTTTGCCCCTTTTTTTGGCTACAATAAAAAAAACCACAAATAATAAACCCGCGCCCATTAAGAAGGTAATCAAATCGAGCCAGTCCAAGTTTTCGTAAACCCCCTTAGTGAAGTCACGTGCCCAAGAAATCAGTGGGCCTATCTCTATGTTGAGATTCAAAGGTTAGCTCCTATTTTACAAGCCCCCCTTTCCCTTTATTAGAACAAGAAATCTATATTTGTCACGAAGACTTCGCGCAATTTTACACAAGATCCTTAAATTGCTACCCAAAGCCATCTCATCTTGTATGACGCTCAGCGAGCGTTGTATAGGTTTGTTGACACCGTCTACGCAGTTTTCAAAAGAAGTGATACAAATTGCCCTATTTATCTTTTTTGTCCTTGGGTGGGCAGGAGCCTATCTTACTTAATGCTTCATCATAGGGCTATTTATGTATGGGATTATAAAGGTCTGAATAATGAGAATATTTTACAACACCGTCATGATTAAACAAAGTTTTGGTATCTAAACGGCGCCTAAAGACTTATCAATTGATCACTTGGAAATCTTTTCAGAATGTAGAGAAAGAAATAATCAATTGCATAGAGAGGTTCAAGCCTTTTTATCCTTGGCTGGGCAGGAACCTATTTTACTCAATGCTTCATCATAGGTTTCTTTATGTATGGGGCGACTAAGGTCTGAAGAATGACGATATTTCACAACACCCTCAATGCAATTTATGGAATCAATTTTTCCTGGTGGAAGTTCGCACCCACCTGGGCCATGCACAAAAATTCTGATTTCTACATTTTTTGCAGTAAATGGACATTGATCGAGATAAGGCCTAATATCTTGGCTTTTATTGATTGCAGTAAGATATTCATTAACAGCAAAAACAATGAGGTCTCTAGCAGAGGTAAGGTCTACTTCCTGATACAAGCAAAAACTCATAGCTAGCATGTCTATTTGATACAACATCCCTCCGCCAGTTCCTATTAAGAGCAGGTTTTTTTCTTTTTTGAGCTTTTTTGCTGTGTTTGCAGTGATCCGATCAGCAATTTTTTCTTTATCTGAAAGTTCATGTTGCATAGGATTAAACCCAAAATTCAAAAAACATATTAATATATTAATTATTACATAAAAAAACCTCTTCATTTTGATTTGTCCTGCTCCTCTTTAGGTTCTTCCGAATGATCCTGTATTACCCTTTTAAAAGTAGGGCTTGAAAATTCATAATGTATATTATCAGGATCATACCGACTCGTATAGTTATAGGATCGGAAACATAATTCTTTTGGCACAAGCTCCAGTGGATTAATCGCTAAAACAGTGATACGGTTTTGCATTTCCTTGGTAGAATTTTTTAATGCAATTGTAATTTGTATATCGCCATCCTCATTGGAGAGCTGCGCAATTTTTACACCAGGTCCATCGCTTTTCACAAACTTATTCCATAGCTCTTTTAGCTTTAGAGCCGCATCGGCTATGGTTGCCTTTATGCTTGCCTTATCTCTCGCATCTTTAAGCAGGTCACCAGTAGAGGGGTTGAGAAGCGGGTTCACTTTTGCTCCTTCTGGAAGTGGGCTTACTACTGATGTTTGTTTTTTGGCTTTTTTTTCTGTATTTTTTATTCTATTAACAATTTTTTCTTTATCTGAAAGTTCATCTTTCATAGGACTCCGTCCAACACCCTTCATAGAACTAAATCCAAAATTTAGGAAACACACTAATGTATTAATCATTACATAAAAAAATAGCTTCATTTTTATCCTCCTTTTTAAATGTTTCTACGTGACGCTGCATCACTTCTGTGACCACTCCCTCACCTAAAGGGGAAGGCTTCTAGGGGTGCTATTTAAGGCCATCTAGTCCGAGGGCCAAAATATTCTGAGACGCTTTATGATCTCTGTGAGCCTTGTATCCGCAATGCTTGCAACAATACTGTCTTTGCGATATTGGTTTTTTCTCTATCTCGCCGCAATTGTTGCATTTTTGCGTTGTGTATGCAGGGCTCATAATTTCCATCCTCCTCCGCTTTGTAGGTTAGATGAAGTCTGAAAACAAACGATTTTCTTTGTCTTTATACTGAGCATGATATCACTTAGACCTGTAAAAAATCAAAAGAAGATTACAATATTTGAAGAAGAAAGTTTTGATAGACAGGCGA
>JAQFVP010000033.1 GCA_027942475.1 Simkania sp.
AAAACTCACCGCGCTGCCACAAGAAGACCTTTTACCCTTACATCCAGATGCGGGTAAGGAGGCAACAATAAGGGCAGAGGACTCTGTTTGCCCCGACACTACAGAGTAGATGGAAGGGACCATTACAGCTCTCTTTTTACAAAAAATCTCTCCATCCCTTCTGCTCGGGTGGTGGAATGGTAGACACAAGGGACTTAAAATCCCTTGGACCTAAAGTCCGTGCGGGTTCGAGTCCCGCCTCGAGCATATTTATCCTAGGCGAGTGGTAAATCCCACCCGCTTAAGGGGTGGGATGAAAGCTTGCCTGTCTATCAAAACTTTCTCCTTCAAATATTGTAATCTTCTTTTGATTTTTCATAAGCCTAAGTGATATAATACCACCATGAAGAAAAGACAATCGTTTTTGATGAGTTTGTTTTGCAGGATAAGGGAGTCGTGAATACTCCCTCGCCTAAATGACCTTAGACAGACTGGAGAAAGAAAAGATATCGCCCAGAATGCAAATTGGATAGCCACTAAAAATAGAAAATACCGCTCATTTGATGCGGCAAGGCAATTCGTTAGAAGATTAAAAATAAAAGGTGTTGCACAGTGGCATCTCTATTGCAAAGAGGCATTAGAGGGGCACCAAAAAAAACCGGATGACATCCCAGTAAGCCCTGCTCATGTTTTCAAAGGAAAAGGGTGGAAGTCATTTGGAGATTGGCTCGGTACAGATAGAAAATACCGCTCATTTGATGCAGCAAGGCAATTCGTTAGAGGATTAAAAATAAAAAGTCAAAAAGAGTGGAATCTCTATTGCAAAGGGGCATTAGAAGGGCATCAAAAAAAACCGGATGACATCCCGGCAAGTCCTGCTTATTTTTTCAAAGTAAAAGGATGGAAATCATTTGGAGATTGGCTTGGTACAGATCGGATAGCCACTAAAAATAGAGACTACCGCTCATTTTTAATGCAGCAAGGTAATTCGTTAGAGGATTAAAATTAAAAGGTGTTGCAGAGTGAAATCTGTATTGCAAAGGTGCATTAGAGGGGCAAAAACTGAAGGATGGAAGTCATTTGGAGATTGGCTGAGGATAGATACAATTAACCTTTTGAACCTCGTCAGGTATGGCACCACACCCCTTACATGCCCAAGCTCTTACCGAAATTTGCTAGGTAGGTGACTATCAGTTAGGACACGACTTCACTCATTTTTTTGGGTGAACTACCATAAAGAGGATTTCCTTCCAAAACCTTTTTATAACCCTCTTTTATGTGCTCGTTCAGTTCCTTCATCAAGCGAAGTTCTTCTTCCTTAGCTAAGCGAAGTTCTCTCTCCTTGCTCAAATCAGTTTTTAGCAATTCTATTTCCTTTTGAGATAGCTCAAATTTTTTGTGAGTTACGGCGTTCTCTTTTTCAACAACACTCAATTTCTTTTGAAGACCGTCAGTAATATCTATGAAATTTCCTAGACTTGTCAATCCCGGTTGAAGTAATAATTGCTTATTTTTTCGATCCTCCCGCAAAATTTCTTGATCCCCTTTGAGAATCTGATTTTCTTGTTGAAGAATGGTGAAGTCAGATTTTATTTTCAGAAAATCCCCTTTCATCAATGTGAATGCATTCTCAAGCTTATTATTTTCTTCTTTAGAATGCTGTAGCAGCGTTGTTGAAAATTCTAGTTTCTGTTGCACTTCGTCAAGTTTCTTTTCAAGGTTTTGATTATGGTTTTCAATGTCTTCTAAATATTCTGCTGAATCCTCTTCTAGTTTTTCTGCCTTTTCTAAGGCTGAAACATGGAGCGCCTGGAGGGTTTTGATCTGTTCTTTTTGCTCGCTGATCTTTTTTTCATGATTTGCGTTTTTTTCTTTTAAATCGGTAATGATCTGTTCGAGCTTTGAGAAGCTTTCTTTGAGTTTTGTTTTGTCCTTTTCCATATTTCGGAGGGTCTGCTCAATCCCTGATTTTTCATCCTTTAAATTGGCGATACTTTGCTCGAGTTTTGATATTTCTTTCGATTTTTGTTCGTTTCCCGATTTGAGCTGTGATTCATCCTCTTTTATCACAATGATCAGGTTTTCTAATTTGGTAATTTCCTCATTGAGCTGTGAGATTTTTTCCGATTTTTCCTTGTTTTCCGATGCAAATCTTGATTGTTCCTTTTTAAGCTCAGTAATTTTTCCCTCGAGCTGTGATAGTTCTGTCGATTTTTCTTTTGTAGATTGGAGCACCTTGTCTAAGGTAGACTGAAGCATCTCTTCGATATTTGCTTTTTGCTTCTCTAGATCAGCGATCTGCTGCTCGAGCTTTGATATTGTTTCCGAGTCTTGATTTTTTGCGAGCTCAAGCTTATGCAGGAAATACGATATTTTTTTCGATTTTTGCTCGTTTTCCGATTCGAGTCTTGATAGGCTCTCTTCGAGCTTTGTTTTGTCTGTCTCCATATCCCGGAGAATTTGTTCGATCCCTGATTTTTCACTCTTTAAATGGGTGATACTTTGTTCGAGCTTTGATATCTCTGTCGATTTTTGCTCATTTTTCAATTCGAGCCTTGATTTTTCCTCTTTTATGGCAGAGATCACGTTTTCTAATTTGCTCATCTCCTTATTGAGCTGTGTGGCTTTTTCCGATTCGAATCTTGATTTTTCCTTTTCCATATCTCGGAGGGTCTGTTCAATCCCTGATTTTTCACTCTTTAAATGGGTGATACTTTGTTCGAGCTTTGATATTTCTTTCGATTTTTGTTCGTTTCCCAATTTGAGCTGTGAGATTTTTTCCGAGTTTTCCTTGTTTTCCGATTCAAATCTTGATTTTTCCTTTTTAAGATCGGTAATTTCTGTTTCGAGCTGTAACCTTTCTTTTTGTTCGGGCTCTCTTGTTCGGTCTGTCTGGTCGGCCATCAATTGATGATAAGCCTCGTTTGTTTTGGTTATGATCTTTGAGCTGAGGTGTTGTGCTGTATTAACTCTCTGAGTCCAACTGAGCGTAGGGTCATCTGTTTGAGTAACTTCAAATAAAACGGTTCCATCCCTTTTGATATGAATGAGGAAAGCATATTCTTTAATACCCTGGCTTGAAAGGGCTTTTGACATCGTAGGTGTCAAATAATTATTAAACAAATCTCCAATATCTGGTTTAATTGCTTGTGTATAAACATTGTAAATATCACAATTTTGCTGTTCGAT
The DNA here is from genome assembly GCA_027942475.1 of Simkania sp. GTDB lineage: Bacteria > Chlamydiota > Chlamydiia > Chlamydiales > Simkaniaceae > JANQSR01. The sequence continues at coordinate 3,169 of JAQFVP010000033.1, forward strand.
ATTAATCGAATTCCTTTTAGATAAAATATTTGCGGAAGAAATTGAAAAATTTAAATCATACGACATGAAATTACCATATTTTTTTCAATAATTTACAAATATTATACCAAATTTTTTATATTAATTTATACTAATTTTTGTATAAAAATTAAATTATAATACTCTTATTATTAAAGACTTAATAATACAAAAGAATACATCAAAGCTAAGAAGGAAATGGGCAAAGAATAGATATATAAATTTTTCTTTATTTATCACAAAAATGTTGGTTCCCTATCAAGAGATACACCGGCTCTCAGGAGATAAGATCTTCGTTGTCAACGACATGCTGAGGAAATAGAATTAAACAGATATAGATCAGTTAGTGATGTAAGAGAAGAGTTCCGAGTTGCCAAAACCCTTCTAGAGAAAGCTCTTGAGGGCGCGTCATGACCGAAAGACCCATCTCTTGAAGAGCTGATTGAATCGAGCTAGCTGGATAGAGAGGCTGTAAAGAAACGCGCAGCATTTTTCTGCGATGCCTAAATGCTTGCCGAATGAGATCCAAAAAAGGCAAAATTTTCCCCGTTCCCTTTTTGAGCTTTAACTGAACCACAGCTGACATGACCTTGGGCTGGGGGTAGAAACAGGTCGGCTCAACAGTAAAGAGCAGTGTGGGGTCAGAGTAATAACGAGCTAGCAGGGTCAAAAAACTGTAATGAGGCTCGTTTGTATGGGCGCTGAGCCTTTGAGCCACCTCTTTTTGGAGCATAAAAGTGATCGATGTGACCCAACTTTCCATCGGGAGAAGCTGACGCACTAGCCTACCGGTGATATGGTAAGGAATGTTAGAAACAACCTTGGTTTTTTTTTGCAAAATATGGGGCAAGTCACTTTGCAGAGCATCTTGACAAATCACCGTTAAACGGGGATGTTTCCATCTTTGCAACATGGAAGCAAGCCTTTTATCTTTTTCGATCGCAATCACGCGAGACCCTTGCCTTAGCAAAGCTTTTGTAAGAAAGCCCAAACCGGGTCCGATCTCTAAAACATGGTCATTTTCTCCAACCTCAGCGGCGGCTACTACCTTCTGCAACACATGCTGATCAATTAAAAAGTTTTGCGAAAATCGCTTGCGAGGACAGATGTTAGAGTTTTTAAAAAACTTTTGCACTCCTCTTGTCTGATAACCCATATCAGTAGTAGACAAAAAAAGGCTCGTAATCTTCAGATAGAATTATCTGAGGGTTTGTTTTATCAAATCCGTACCGATTTTTTAAAGAATTGAAGTAAACCTTTTTTTCTTTTTGTAGCAATTCTTGGAAAAGTTTGTTTTGCAAAGAGTCATATACCTCTTCAAAAGAGGAGGGGGGGATTTCCGTACGATCATCGAGATAAAAAATTCGCGTGACGTTTTTTTGGTCCTTGCGGTTGATTTGCAAGATGGGTTTGCTAAATGTATGGACAACCAAGTCTTTAATCACTTCGTAGTGCTGCTTCGAAAGGGTAGATGTCTCAAGCGAGCACTTTTTGTTTAAAGAAACCGTAACCTCTTGATTCGTTTTTTTGAGATCGGCAGCCACCTCTTCTATCTCTTTTGTTTTGCTTGACAGGATTTGATATGCCTGAGCAGCGAGCTCATCGCATACCTTCTTGTCTACCCCCTGAATCGAAAGCACTTGGTAGGTCCAATTGTGAGTGGGAGGGTGGCTTTCAAGATAGGTTTGATAAGCCTTTTTGATGAGTTGAGGGGTAATGCCCTGTAAGGCTTTGACTTGCACTTTATGCCACATCATCTGGCGAATGATATTTTCTTTTCGAATCCAATCATATGCCTCTTTAAAAGAAAGACCGATCCGATCGAGGGTAAACGCGGTGTGTGGACCAAAACGCTCTTCTAACTCCTCATGGATCTGTCCTGTTTCAATTTGAACCCCTTTTTCCTTTGCATCGAGCAAAACAAATTCATTGCAAATCATCTCTTCGAGCATTTGTTTCCAATTTTTTTGATAAAATTGTGCTTTTTCTAAGGTAGAAAGGGGCTTATCAGAGTGATATTCGTAAAGAAATGCATCCATTTTCTTCACAACGTCGAGAAGAGAGATGACCTCATCATTAATTTTGGCAAGGGGGCGGTTGTTGATCTTGAGTCGGAGCATCTCTTCACCTTGGGGGATCTGACCTAAAAGGATGTCGCCCTTGACTAAGGGGATGAGAAACAGGAAAAAGATGAACAAACCAATATTTTTTTTCTTCATTTTCAATAACTCAATACGGCTGAAAAAAACACATCCATACCTCCCTTTTCTTGGGGAAAGGAAAAGAAGGGAGGAGTGACAAGCCTCACGTTATATGTTTTGATAAAATAATGCACCTGTTCTTCGTTTTCTTCTTGGAAAGCACTACACGTAGCATAAACGATTCGACCTTTAGGGTGCAAAAACTTGAGCGATTTAGAAAAGATTTGACGTTGCTCTTGTACCAAATGATCAATCATCTTTTTTTCAATTTTCCACTTGATATCAGGATTTCTTCTAAGAGTCCCACTCCCGGAGCAAGGGACGTCTAGTAAGATCCAATTCATCTTACCGAACAGAGATTTTTTTTTCAGATGGCGATCTGTCAAAGGGTGCGCGATCTGCACGCCCGCTCTTCTCAGCCGTTTTTTTGCTTCGAGCAGCATACATTGTCTCGTATCGTACAAGTAGAGTTGCCCTCGCCCCTTTAATTTGTGGGCAAAGGCTAGTGTTTTCCCTCCCGATCCCGCACAATAGTCCATGACATGATCTCCGGGCTTTGGCTGCACTTGATCAGCAACTAACTGGCTTCCTTCATCTTGCATCTCAAAAAGACCCGCTTTAAATTCGGGAAGGGAAAAGAGATTTATTTTTTTATGAAATAAAATGCCCCATGGAGATCGCGCACAGGGGGAGACTGGGTATAGGGTTTTGAATTTGCGTAAGAGAGCATCGCGCTCGATCTTGTCTATATTTACGCGAATTGTAGTCGGGGCAGCTTGATTGGAAAACAGACAAAGTTCAGTGGCTTTTTGCTCGCCATATGAGCTGACGAGTTTTTCGAAGATAAACTTGGGAAAGCTTACTCTGATATGGGGAGGAATGTGCTCTTTTTCTGTAAATTCTAGCGGGTTCATCTGGAGAAAGATCTCTAGTTTTTTTTCCCAATTTACCGGACGGGGAGAAAGGTAATCCAAGAGACCGCGCCACCGAACCATTGCATACAAAGTGTGACAAATTTCTTTTCGATCCTTTGATCCAATGGCTTTGCGTTGACGAAAGTAACGGCGCAAAAAAAGATCGAGGGGTAAAGTGCATTTTTCACTTTGATCAAAAATTTCAAGTAAATGGTGTTTGCGAAAATTTTTCATCTATACTACAAAAAAACCACCCTAGTTTACCTGCTCAATTGATATCTCGACAACTTGATTTTAGCACCAAAAAACCAAATCTTTTCTCTTTTTTTGAGATTGTTTTATATGTAAATCGCAAAACATTTTTATTTATTAAAGTTTTTTATATAAAAAAAGCATGTATAAATAGCCTTTATTGAAAGAGTTATCCCCTTTTTAAACGGAGAAATTTTCAGATAATTTCTAGAAAAGAAAACGAAGCTATTTCACTATTTTCCCAATCTTAAGGAATTAGGGAAGTGATCCTCCTTGACAGGCACTTCAGTTGGATGCTAATTTTGTTTAAGCTGTTTTGTCTCATAATCTAAAATAGGTGACCAATTCTTCCTTGCGTGCACTAGGTTTGAGTAATGGGGTTGATCCCGTTTTGGGCAAGGCTTTGCCTTCACCACATACCCATCTCTACTTAAGATCTATTTTAGACAATTTCAGGTATCCAATAGGATGAGAAATGACGCGCCGTTTGTTTTTGTTGATCAGTAGTTTTGTCATTGTCGCTTGGGGGCAGCCGGACAACGGACTTTTTTTCTGCTTGCTTGCCAGTAGCTGTGGGTTTGCTCTCTTTTGGCAATTTCTTTTGTTTTATTCAAAGAAAAAGACCCGGTTTTGGGTGGGAAGCCTTTGGTTTACCTCGGTGCAGCTCGTGCAACTTTCCTGGCTTGCTCAGACGGAATATCAAGGATTTTACATTCTTTTTGTTTACGCAGCGCTTTCTTTTTTACTTGGCTTGGAATTTGGCCTTTTTTGCCTTTTATTTCCCAAAAAGCCTCCACTTGCTTATACACATCTTTTGACTTTAGCAAGTGTTTGGACCCTCATAGAATGGGGGCGTCTACATGTGCTTTGTGGGTTTGCTTGGAACCCAATCGGCCTCTCAATGACAGCCCACTGTACCTCTTCTCAGATGATCGCGCTTTTGGGTGTGTATGGTCTTTCTTTTTGGACAGCATGGGTAAACCTACTTTTTTTAAGTGCCCTTACAAATCGGAGTTGGAAACGCGCGTGCGTGGGCTCCGCCGCCTATCTGTTTCCATTTGTTTTCGGTGTTTTTCACATTATGTATCACGACAGTCAAAATCAAGCGGCGATTTGTCGCGTTGCTCTTGTTCAAACCGCGCTTTTGCCCGACGAAAAAAATAACTTGAATCCATCTGCTAACCGATTCGTCCCTCCTGCAGAGCAGTGGATCTCTATGATTCATTACCTAGATCGGGAAAAATCTTCTTTGTTAGACCTAATTGTCATGCCCGAATGCGCCGTTCCCCTTTCGGCGCATGCCTGTGTTTATCCTTACGAAGAGGTCAAGCAAGTTTTACAAACAGCTTGGGGAGCCCATGATTGGTCTTATTTGCTAGATAGTCCCTTGGCTGAAAAAAAAGATCAATGGTATGTCAACAACCTATTTTGGGCGCAAGTCTTTGCTGATCACTACAATGCCAAGCTCGTGGTAGGTTTGATGGATTGGGATGCAGAAAAAAAAGAGAGTTACAATGCTGCTTTTCATCTTTTACCCCATTTAAAAAAGATCGATCGATACGAAAAACGGGTCTTACTCCCTTTGGCAGAGTACCTCCCCTTTTCTTTTTTACGTCCCCTATCCAGCCAATACGGCATCTCCAATTTTTTTACCCACGGGACTGAAGCTAAGATATTTCAAGGGGCCCTCCCCATTGGGATCTCTATTTGTTATGAAGAATGTTTTGGCCGCCTCATCCGAGAGAGCAAACAAAAGGGAGCTCAACTTTTGATCAATTTGACAAATGATGCCTGGTACCCCTTTTCCGGTTTACACCTCAAACATTATTTTCATGGAAAACTGCGCGCCATCGAAAATGGACTGCCCCTCTTGCGCGCTTGCAATACGGGAGTCACAGCCGCCATTGATAGCTTAGGTCGAACACGGGGGCAATTTGCACCCCGCGATCTAGAGATAAAAAAGGGGGCGCTCATCGTAGAAATGAACTGTTACACCTATCCCACGCTCTACTCTGTTTTCGGGGACTTTCCAATCATTTTTTTCTGCCTATTTTCTATCGGCCTATGCATTGTTTTGCGTAGGATAGATAGATCCCCTGCGCGGCGCATTGCAAAGGAATCTCCTCTCAGTTGATTGCCGATTTGGGATGGTTAGGCATGCTCGGTGGGCAAGGGGTGCGCACTTTTGAGAGCATACTCCGAGAGCGTTTCGAGAATTGCGTCGGAACGACTCAGAAAATCGGATAAATGAGCTGGTTTGAGCTCTTTTTGCCTGAGCAACGACAACTCATAGAGTTGCATCACCAGCTTTTTTGCAAGCTCGGGATTTTTACTGCTCAGCTGGAACGTAGATTGAATTAAAGAGCTATTTGTGTTCACAACGAAGGTCTGTTTTTCTCCCATTTCATCGGGAATCTTTTGGCCGGAAAGAGCGAGATAATCGCGCATGCGGCGACTGTCTTCGTCAATGACAATAAAAGCAGGGACCGTATCATTAGATAAGCTTTTCGCTTCCACCTGTATGCGATCTTGGTTGAGGTGAGAGCGCACAAAATCAGCTATCTTGACCGACTCTGTTTTCCCAGCGGCATCGAGGACATTTTTCTCCCGGTTTTTATCGAGAATGAGATCTTCCAGGGCCCCATCGATGCGCTGAAACTTAACGGGGGTAAGTTTGCCCTCCAAAAAACCCATTAGGGGGGTGTCTAAATGGGAAGAAGCATACAAAACCTCTATCCCTTTTTCTTTGTACATATCAAAAAAACGGGAGGGAGTATGCTCATCTTGATGGTAAAACACTTTATTTTTTACTTTCCCTTCGTTTTGTTGTAGATGCTTTTCTACGGTAGTCCAAGTGTTATTTGATGTTTTCCAGATCAAGCAGGGCTTGATTTTTTCGTAGAATTTTTCGTCGCGCAACACACTGAGTTTGACAACGAGTTCGATATCTTCCCAGTACTTGATAAAATCATCTTGTTGTGTTTGATACAGAGAAAGCAACTTATCGGCGATTTTTTTGGAAATGTGCCCACTGAGTTTACGTACAGTTTGGTCTGTTTGTAGGTTGCTTCTAGATACATTGAGGGGAATATTGGGACTATCGACAATCCCGCGCAACATAGCGAAGTGCTCGGGGATGATCTCTTTGCAGTGATCGGAGACAAAGACCCGATTACAATATAGATGAATAGATGATTGCTGACTGTCAAATCGCTTGCTTGATTTGGGAAAATAGAGAACCCCTTGCAGGTGAAATGGATAGTCTACATTGAGATGGATCCAAAAAACCGGATCTGGTTCGAGGGGGTAGAGCATGCGGTAGAATTCGATGTAATCTTTTTCTGTGCACTCGGTGGGGCTTTTGACCCAAAGGGGCGGCTTCTCATTGATCTGGCTCCCATTGAGAAAGATCGGTACGGGGAGAAAACGGCAATGCTTCAAAAGGATCTCTTTGATGTGCGTCTCTTTGGAAAATTCTTGACTGTCCTTTGCTAAATAGAGCGTGATTGTCGTTCCTCGATCGGTTTTTTTTCCCTGTTTTAAATTATAAGTGGGAGATCCATCACACGACCAAAAGGCGGGTTTCTCGCCGGCTTGATAAGATAAGGTATCGATATCGACTTGCTTGCTAACCATAAAAGCGGAATAAAATCCCAGCCCGAAGTGGCCGATCATCTGCTCTTGCTTATCCTCTGAGCGGTATTTCTCTACAAATTCTTCAGCCCCTGAAAAAGCGAGCTGTGCGATATATTTCTCCACCTCTTTCAAGGTCATCCCAATGCCGGTGTCCGAAATAACGAGAGTATTTGCTTTGGGGTCCAAGGTAATGTCAATGCGAAAAGCATCATCTTTGATATCCGTAAGGCCTTGATCGCGGAGCATTTTCATTTTGCTAATCGCATCGCAGCTATTGGATACTAATTCTCTAAGAAAAATGTCTTTGTCTGTATAAAGCCATTTTTTAATAATTGGTAATATATTTTCGCTGTGAATCTGTAGCTTTTTTTGACTCATAAAAAAACCTTGTTATTGATTAGTAAAGGCACCTATATTTTAACAAAGATCGAATAAATCGGAAAGAGTGGCAAAAGGCGCCCTTTTACCTGTGCTCCTTTGATGGATGAATAGTTTGAGTGTGGCCTAATAAAAAATCTTTTATTTGCATCCGCTTTTTCCCTTCCACCTGCAATTCGAGTAGCTCCAAACCATCTTGATTACAGGCAATAATCCATTTGTTTTGCCCATACTCAGCCGTTTTCCCAGGGGGTGCAAAAACCCCTTTGACAACCCGGCTGCGAAGCACCTTAAGCCGTTTTTGCTCCCCTTTGATTGCAATGTGGCACCAAGCGCTCGGTTTTGGACTAAAAGCGCGGACCCGATTGTGCAAAACAGTTGCGGACTCGTTCCAATCGAGCTGGGCCATTGAAGGATCGATTTTCTTGACGTAGGTTGCTTTGGTGTGATCTTGCGGAATTTTTTGTATCTCCCCTTTTTTGAATTGTTGGATGACTGAGAGGAGATCTGCGCAGCTTACTCGGCATAGGTGCATTTCAAGCTTTTCCAAATTCATGTCGGGAGAAATGGAAACAGCGGTTTGTTTGAGAATCGGGCCCGCATCCATTTTGGGCGCCATCTCTATGATGGTTGTCCCCGATTGTTGATCACCGTTGAGCAAAGCAAATTGGATGGGAGCTGCTCCACGATATTTTGGGAGCAAGGAGGGATGGATATTGAGACAGCTGAGCTTAGGCATGTCCAAGAGGGTTTTTCCGATGATTTCTCCATAAGCAGCAACAATGAAAAGATCTGCTTCGTGCGCTTGCAGTTGCTTTTGAAACTGCAAATCGGAAGTTTTTTCCGGCTGGTACAGGGGAATATCGGGAAATTTTGTGCGAGATACTTGCTTAACAGCAGATATGCAAGAAAAGCTACTCCGATTTCGAAGCTGATCCGGTTTGGTTATAATCGCCGCGACCTCAACCCCATTTTCAATGAGAAAAGAGAGTACATGGGCCGCAAAAGGGGGCGTCCCAAAGAAGATGACCTTCATTTCTCTAAAAGATCGCACTGCTCGGCCATTGCATCTTCAGTGGAAGATGTAACGCCTTGAAGTCCGATCAACCCCCTTTTCGAGCTGCGACAAAAAGTAAGCCAGTGCTCGACTGGCTGGCTCCTTTCCACGCTTGTCTCAATTGCTTTGAGAGCATCTGTTAGATGGTAGCCGGAGCGATAGGTCAAACGAAAGACTTGAGAAAGCGCTTTTCTGAGGTCATATTTAAAATTGTGCCGTTTGAGCCCAACTAGGTTGAGACCTCTCAAACGGTAGGGAATCCCCCCTCCCAGTGTGTAGGGGGGAATGTCATTTCCAATGCGACTTTGCCCTCCGACCATTGCGTAGCTTCCGACGCGAACAAATTGATGAATGGGAGTCATGCCCCCAATAATGGCAAACTTTTCAATAGTTACGTAGCCGGCGAGCATGACACCATTTGCCATAACCACATGGTTGCCCACAGTGCAGTTATGGGCAATATGACAATACGCCATAATAAGACAATGATCCCCCACAGATACGGTGGTCCCCTCCCTACATGATGCATTGATTGTGACAAATTCCCTGATTTCACAATGCTTACCTATCGCCACAAATGTTTTTTCTCCTTGAAATTTTAGGTCTTGCGTCTTTGTTCCGATACTCACACCCGGGTAAATGACCGTTTCGTCCCCAATCGTAGTATATCCATCGATGTAGGCGTGAGATTTAATGATCACACCATTTCCAATTGTCACATTTTTCTTAATAATCACATAAGGTTCAATTGTTACATCCTCCCCAACTTTGGCTCCCGCTTCGATGATTGCTGTAGGGTGGATATTAGACATATACATGCACACCAAATATGAGTAGTTAGACGCTCATCTCTCTATTTGCTCTTTTTCTCTGAGGGCAAACCCAATCTCTGCTTCTGCAACAAGGTGGTCGCTCACAAGCGCTCGCGCTTTGACTCGGCCCCCTCTAAAGCCCAAATGCTTGCTTTGAGCATGTAGATAGAGGGTATCGCCCGGCAAGGCAGGCTGTCGAAATTTGGCTTGATTGACATTGAGCAAAAGAGCTGTTTTGTCCTTGTACCCCTGCTTATAAATCAAAATGCCCCCGACTTGGGCCAGAGCTTCTAAAATCAACACTCCCGGCATAATCGGTGCATTTGGGAAGTGCCCCTGAAAGAACTGTTCATTGATCGTAAGACACTTAATCCCCGTGATGCTCCCCTTTTCTAAGTTGAGTTCGATCACTCGATCGACGAGGAGAAAAGGGTAGCGATGGGGCAATATCTGCAAAATTTCTTTAATATTTAATACAGTGGGATGTGGGGAGCTGCGAGCAACCATTCAGCGATTCTCCATGGTAAAACTATTAACCAATTCTCTGGCGAAAGATGTGTTTGAAAAATGTCCCGAACGGATGGCGATGATGTGCGCGTAAAAAGAATGGCCCACGAGTGATAGGTCCCCTAATAAGTCGAGAATTTTATGCCGCACCATCTCATCCCGGTAACGCGTTCCTTCTGGATTGAGCACAACACCTCCCTTGATGATGACCGCATTGTCGAGGCGTCCTCCCTTAATGCTTCCCTGTTCAATGAGTGGAACAATTTCTTCGTATAAAGAAAAAGTGCGTGCGGGTGCAATTTCTCTTTCGTAGGTTTCTTGATTGATGTGGGTGGTATAAAATTGGGATCTGAGCATTTCACTATCTGGATAATTCAGCGTGTAACTAATCTGAAGTTCTTCTGAGGGGAGGGCAACCAAGTGGACATCCCCTTTTGACCAGAAGATGGGGCTTTCGAGGTGATATACCTTTTTCACTGCGGTTTGGGATAAAATTTCCGCTTTTTGAATCATTTCAACAAAAGGGAGCGCACTCCCATCACAACTGGGAATTTCGGGCCCGTCAATTTCGACGACTACGTTGTCCAAATCGTATGCTTTAAGAGCGGAAAGAATATGTTCCACGGTTTGTATTTGACAATCACTGTTGCCGAGAATTGTGCAGCGCGGCGTTTCTAAAACGTTTTCCACTCGGGCGGCTAACTTGGGTTGGTTGGGGAGGTCGGTTCTTTGAAATAAGATGCCGGTTTCCTCAGGAGCTGGCCGTAGAGTAAGCTGCGTTGCGACTCCTGTAAAAAGGCCGATCCCACGGGTAGAGGCGGACCCTTTCAAAGAGCGCTGATGCTTACGTGAGGAAGAAATTTCTGCGGTGATTGACATCAAATTTAAAGGTCAGATGGATCAGGACAGTATTTGGTCCCTTTCTCCCAATTTTAAGTGATAGAGATGGTTTTTATCAATTTATATTTTGGATGAGCGAAATAGAGTAAAAAGTTCCTTTGTTGAAGGGGGGCTTTAGTTTAGACAATGCTTCTATTAGACCTATACTTGGAAAATATCGCAAAGAAAACTATACCTTAGGTTATGCATATCAATCAAGCATTCCTAAGCCTCATGGGCTACAGGGACCTTATCTTTGCGTCACTTTTCACAGAGTTATTTTTGATCAGAGAAAATTTTTTTTATTGCCAGATAAATGACCCTAAGCTAGTGCGACTCTGCTCTTTTCTTAGATGTAATTTTTCAGTGTAAGATTTTTTCTGCGTCCTAGTTACATCATGCAGACCGCTCTTTTTGATAAAGAGTGTTCTGCACTTTTTCCCTCCAGATTTTGCACTCCGATCCGGTCAGATGGCAAAGCAGATCAAAAATTCCTTTATATAAATATAAAAAATTGAATATCATTGATCCTTGAACCACACAAATTAAAACTCTGAAGAGGGTCTCATGCAAAGTCTGCGCATTTTCTTTCTTTGTTGCCTTACATCGCTTCTCATTTACG
>JAQFVP010000034.1 GCA_027942475.1 Simkania sp.
CTGTCCAGAGAAGGGCTTAAAGAAGTCTTCTTCGGAAAGCTGTTTTTTAAACAAAGAGATTTCCTCTTTGATCGCAGATACAAGCAAGGGCATTTCAGCAAGGGGAGGCTGCGAAGGAGAAGTGCTTTCTTCTGACTTGGATGGGTCCAAAGGAGAGGTCTCTTCTGAGCAGGCCTCCGTTTCCGAAGTAGCAGGTAGAGAGTCATCGGCAGGAGGGGGGCTCTGCTCGGGCTCGGGATGCGCGTGCGGAGGGACAGCCTCGGCGCCGCTTGCAGAAGCAGCAGCTGCTGCTGCAAGCGCCGCTGACTTTTTAGAAGCGGCTGCCACCAAGCCTACCGCGGTAAGAACAATAACAGCCCCAATAATGAGCTTTTTTTTGTGCTTCTTGCAAAACTTTGCGACCTTTTTCCACGCTTTTTTGAAAAAACCGCATTGAAAAATTACGCCGCTTTCATGGTCCCATAAAATGGCCGGGGCCATCGCATAATCGGAGCCATTTTCTAATGCATGGGCGAGCTGAAATGCACTCTCTTCCGATTGCAAAAGATCATAGATGTCCTGTTCCAGCTCCTCTTCCTTTTCAAATTCATTGGGAAGAACCCCTTCTCGCGCAAGAAAGGTGATGTACTCACTTATCTTTGCAAGCTCTGCAGGTGCATATTTTTCTTCGAGCTTGCCGGCCTCCAATTCTTCAAGCATGTCGGTGATTTCATCATATGTATTGGGCATTTCCCATGTGTTTTGGCTTTGAATGCCCGCAGCTTTATTCCAATTATATTCCGTCCGGATCGTTTGATCTTTTGCTACAAAGGGTGCAGAGTAGACTGGATGAGCAAACAAAGAGGGGACATTTACTAAGAGAATGTAGTAGATAAGGTCTCTGATTTTTTGCACTTTTTCCTCCAATTCAATCTATTTTGAAATGGACATGTTAGCATCAAAAAATTTTTTGTATAGTAAAATGTTTACTGAGTTTAAGAAAAGAATGTCCGCTTAGGGATTAAGCGAGTGAAAGCGCATTTTTCTTCGGGGATCGAATAGGTGTTACACCGAAAAAAATTAGAAATTTGACTCTGCAGCAGGTTTCAAGCAAAAGTATTGAATGTGTCCTAGACGGTCTTTTTTTATTTTGATGCCCGCCTAGCCCACCACAATGTCCATTTGCTTTTAGCCTTCCTCATGGCGATACGTCTTAAGCACTTCTTCAAGCATTGTTTGTTGGCTCTACCCCAGCGGGCACAAGAGAAACAACCTTTTACAGTGCTTGAGAATTGTCTTGGGAAATCTTTAGTATTTTACCTGATTTATAGAGATCACAATATTTGGCCCTCGGACTAGATGGCCTTAAGTAGCAACCCTAGAAGCCTTCGCCTTTAGGTGAGGGAGTAGTCACCTCAATGCAGAGCTATCAGAAATTGACAGATCAAGCTCTCCATGCTGCGGTTACATTGGGAAAGATAAAATGATCAAGGAAGGGAAGGCGAGCTTTAATTGGAGTTTTTAAGAAAAAGGGCTACTTGAGTAGGCGGGTAAGCACAATCGTCTTGACTTTCTCTTTGTCTTAAGTCTTGCAGCTCCACCTAATTGAAAAAATGCTACCCTTATACTTGCAAAGAGCAGCCCACACCTAGATTTTTAGCTCGATAATTCTTTGGATTCGGAGATATCCTGGCTGAGATACTTTTCTCGATATTCCTTGATATCTGCAATTTGCACAACCCAAGCTGATCCCTTTCGGGAAGCCTTGAGTATCCCAATGCGAGTTGCGTAATAGATCTTCTGAGCTGGGACTCCTAACAGCTTGGCTGCCTGATTGATTGAATAATCCCCTTTCTCATTATCAAAAAGCAATGCCCCTTCGTAGGTGGATTTTGATCGAGAATACCTATTATTTCTATAATCTTCCAAATCTTCTAATTTAATAGTCCAACGGGCTTCATTTTTTTGTGCTTTGAGTTTATTTTGTTTAATAGCGACATAGATCGCTTGTCTCGTAACCCCATTAATGCGTGCGGCTTCTGTAATAGAAACAGATTGACGGGCCTCCTTTATAATAGGGGGAGAAGCATCTGTATATTTTATGTCCATGGGATATGTATCCTCCTGAATTTAAAAAAATTATAATATAAGTGCATTCAAGATTGTTATATTATTTTATTGAATGTTATTTGCTATATATTTTGCTTATTTTTTGTCTTAAACAACATTTAATCATTAATTATTTGTTATTTTTTAGTAAAAATCAATATTTTTTCTTTTTTTTTTTTTTATTTTTTTTTATAATGTTATAGAAATTTTCTGAAAGAAATATAAGCTCCTGATATGGTATAAGTTAAAAATAAACTACGGTGCTTTCCAAGATGAAAATTAAGCTTCTGATATTTAGTACTTTACTCATTTTTCTCCCCCTCTTTGCCCATACAAAGCCCCCCGAGCTCACCCCCCATGTGACCCGTAAAAAAGCGGAAGAAATCTTCAAAGCGCACTTCAAGTATAAGAAATTTACCCCTGAGCTAGCCCGTCGAGTACTCGGAAATTATCTAGAGGAGCTCGATCCCGCTAAGGTCTACTTGCTTAAGGAGGAGATTTCGCCTTGGACAAGCCCATCTGAGGAGCTCCTCAAACGGGTCGTTGCCAATTTTAAAAAGGAAGATTTTTCCATCTTTAATAAGATCTATGAGGTGATGGTGCGCGCGATTGAGCGGCGCAATCTCCTTGAGGCTGAGATTGATGGGGATGAGCTTCCCGATGTCAGTGAGAGCAAAGTGCAAGCGATTGAATGGGCAAAAAATAAAGATGAGCTCAAAAAGCGCATACTCTATCTCAGGGCACTTCAGATCGAAGCTGCTGAAAATTTGGGTGTTGGGACAAAAGAACAGTCTATCAAAAAATTTAATAAAAGGCGGATGAATCGGGAACAGGAAATCCTCCAAAAAAATGTAACCGATCGAAAAAAACAACAATTGACCTATTTTCTCAAGGCCTTTGCTCTGGCTCTAGACAGTCATAGCACCTATTTTACGCCAACAGAGGCCAATCAGTTCATGGTTCAATTGGAGCAACGTCTTTTTGGCATTGGGGCTAAGCTAAGAGATGATCTCAATGGCTTTACGATTGTCCACCTTGTGGAAGGGGGGCCATCGATGATAGATGGGAGGCTCAAAGTGGGGGATCGGATCATTGCAGTTGACCATGAACCAGTTGTCGGTATGGATATCCTAGAGGCTATCGACTTGATTCGCGGTGCGGAAGGGACTCTTGTCACCCTCACAATCGTGCGTGAAATAGGGGAAGGGAAAGAAAAAAAAGTGGAACAGTTAGAATATGAGATGGCCCGGGGGGAAATTGTGCTCAAGGAAGCGCGCTTGCAATCTACCACTGTGCCCTATGGAGATGGTGTGATCGGGCACATTCGCCTCTTTTCTTTTTACCAAGATCCCAACCATTCTTCGGCTACTGATGTAAAAAAAGCGATTGAAGAGATCAAAAAAACGCATCAATTAAAAGGAATTATTTTAGATCTACGTGGGAATATGGGAGGGTTGCTTCCCCAAGCTGTGGCCGTAACGGGGCTTTTTATCAAAAAAGGGATTGTCGTTTCGACCAAAAACAGCAATGGTCAGATGCAGCACTTGAGAAATTTTGATCCAGAGATTGCTTGGGATGGTCCACTCGTAGTGCTCACAAACAAAGGGAGTGCATCCGCGGCCGAGATCGTCTCCCAAGCGCTGCAAGATTACGGACGCGCTCTGCTCGTTGGGGACCCTTCGACATGGGGAAAGGGGAGTTATCAAATATGTACCCTAGACTGTGTTCAAGGTAAAAAGGTCAACCCCGCAGGGGAATACAAAGTGACTTGTGGTCTTTATTACACCGTGTCGGGCAAGAGCCCACAACTTTTTGGAGCGCAGGTAGACATTCCGGTTCCCGGTTACTTAACAGAAACGAAACTTGGAGAAACCGAGGCCAAGTTCCCCCTACAAGGGGACACCATTGAGCCCAATTTTCAAGATACCCTTTCAGACATCCACCCTTTCCACAGAGGAAAGATGAGACGTTTGTATAAACAAAATTTCCAAGAGCGTATCGCGGTCTACGAACCCTACCTAAAAACCCTCAAAAACAATTCAAAGTTACGCATCGAGCAAAGCCAAAACTATCAAAATTTTTTAACCGAGATGAAAAAAGAGGTATTCGACCCACAAACGGAAGAAAGATATGGGCAAAATGATCTGCAGCTTGAGGAAGCTGTTTGTATCATGAAAGACCTTGTCTTTTTAGATCAAAAAGGAAAACCCGCGTCCGCTGCTTAAAAAAGATGTTTCGATAAGAGGGGCAGGAGCGAATTTTCTAAACATCGATAACCATCTTTCGATGTGCAAGGGCAAAGGCGCATCTTATGAAGCACACAGAGTCAAACAAGCATTCTACGCGGGGGTTAAGTGGATCACTCGCCTTTCGGGTTGTATTTACTGAGGCCCTGTTTTTGGTCATCCCCCTGCTCATTTTTTCTGGAGTGCTTTACTATGAAGAATCTAAAGCCAAGGCGCGAGATACGCTTGTTTATTTGACCCTCCTATTAGAGGGGCGAAAGCAAGTGCTTCAAAGTGTGATAGAGGATCAAAGGGGATGGCTCGTGCAACTGAGTCGAGGCCTTCTTAAGTTAGATGCAGTGCAAAACCTCCAAAACGAGCTCCCCCCTTTACATTTTTTCCATTTAACAAAAAGAAAAGAGGGGTATGTGTGCGATGCGAGCTCCGACCCGGGGCTTTTGGGGAAAAATTTTTCTCCCCTTTTGGGCAAAAATCTAATCTATGCGAATGGGACGCTTGTTGGCAGGGAAAATAGCCCCTTTTTTTATCTGTTTGAGCAGTCGATGCAAAAAGGGGAAATATGGGGAGCCTCGCTCTCGCGTACCTATTTACTAAATAAACTTGTTTTAAAAGAGCCCCCTTTTGATCTAGCAGTCATTTCGCTTCTCTCAGAAAAAGGGACTGTCCTCTTATCGAGCAATGCGGCTTGGAAAGGGGAGAAATGGGCCCTGAAATCAGCGCAAAAAAAAGAGGTCTTTCTGCCCGATAAAGCGCATAGAGGGCGAGTAGAAAAAGTGGCAAACAGCTCTCTTTTTCTAGGCGTCACCCTGCCCAAACAGTTCAATCCGGTCGAACCCGCCTATTTTTTGGTCAAGATGGGCGGGTTATTTCTTATTATTTTGACTGTCGGGGGGAGCATAACCTATTTTTTCACTCTCCGTTTGAGTCGACCGCTGAAAAAGCTCTGCTCGGTCATGCATCAAGTCGGCTCTTCCGATTTAAGCGCCCGATACCAGGCAGATCGGATGGGATTTGAGATCAACATCGTGGGAAACATCTTTAATAACGCCATTACCTCTTTGCTTACCTCTTTGCAACGCGCGGAAAGTGAGCGATTGGCAAAAGAAGTTTTTCAGCGTGAGCTCATGATTGGACAAGCGGTGCAAAAATCGATTTTGCCCACTGAATTGCCCCCTTTTCCAGGTCTAGATATCGCCACCTATTTTATTCCCGCAAAAGAGGTCGGAGGGGATTTTTATGACGTTTTGACCTTCCCAAAAACAAGGCAGCACCTCCTCTTTTTTTCCATTGCCGATACGTCGGGCAAGGGGATTGATGCCTGTTTCTACTCGTTGAGCGTGCGCAGTATGCTGCGTAGCTACGCACAAGAATCGCCTAATCTTGAGCAAATCATTCAAAAAACCAACCATCTATTTTGTTTGGATACCGGTGATACAGGGGTGTTTGTCACCACGTGGCTCGGACTATTCGATCAAAACACTCGATTGCTTACTTTTTCAAATTGTGGCCATTTTCCGGCCTATTTGGTGCATGAAAATCGGTCTTTTGAAACGCTCACGACTCAGGGGATGGCACTCGGTGTCCAGCCCTTTGAGCAAGTAAAAACAAAAACCGTGCAGCTCAAAACAGGGGATCTGCTCTTCCTTTTTACTGATGGCATGGTCGAAGCGCGCAATCAAGACTCGCAAGTAGTTGGGTCAAAAAAACTCGTAGAGTGGCTGATACAAACGAGGGATTTGAGTCCGCATCAGATCATCAAAGAGGTGATGGAAAAGTTTCAATCTTTTACACAAGGTCTTGCCCAAGAAGATGATCTCACCTTACTCGCGTGCAAGGTGCAGTGAATAAGATGCGAGAAAATGTAATTACGAGCTCCCAAAGCCCTTTGGTCAAACATTTCGTCAAGTTGCGGACAAATAAAAAGTACCGCCACCAAAAAAAAGCGGTTTTTTTGGAGGGAAAAAAACTACTAGAGCAGCTCAACTATCCCTTGGAAACATTGATTGTGCGAGAAAAAGAGCATTCCCATCTGCGCGCAAAACATACACAATTTGTTTCAAAAAGTGTGTTTCATAAGCTTTCTGGATTGCAGTCCCCGGAGGGAATTGCAGCGGAAGTGAAGATGCCACCTTGGGCTAACGTTTCGAAAAAAAAGCTCATTTTGGCTTTAGATGAGATCAACGATCCGGGCAACTTGGGAACGCTGATACGCACGGCCTTAGCGCTTGGGTTTGAGGGTCTGTTTTGCACTAGATCGTGCGTTGACCCGTACAACGAAAAGGCGCTTCGCGCAGCCAAGGGCGCCACTTTTACATTGCCGATGCAAAGAAAGAGTTTGGAGACAAAAGGGTTTCACATCTATGTGGCGGCTCTCGAGGGGACCCCTTGCACCTCAGTAACCTTTGAAACGCCCGCGATTCTCATTTTAGGCAATGAAGCAAGGGGGGTATCTAAGCAGATGCGAAATATGGGAACTCCGATCACAATCCCCATGCAAAAAAAGATGGAATCCCTCAACGTGGCCAGTGCGGGCGCCATTTTGATCCATGCGATGGGATGTCAAAAGGAAGTCCATGTTTGATTTGCCTGCCTTAAGCATCCCCCCTTTTACTTTCTATGCAAAAAGGGAATGTGCGCGCTTGGTTGTTCAAAATTTTTGCATTTGATAGAATGCGCACCATGAATTTTTTATTTGGTTTCCAAAAATAAATATGTCCAAGATAGAAAAAGTATATGCCCGAGAAATCCTCGATTCAAGGGGAAACCCCACAATACAGGCGGAAATACACACAAACACGGGGATTATTGGGTGCGCATCTGTACCCTCTGGCGCTTCTACGGGGAGTCATGAGGCTTTTGAAATGCGCGACAAAGACCTTAATCGCTACAATGGGCAAGGGGTAAAAAAAGCGGTGCAAAATGTGATTGGCCCACTTAACCGTTTGCTTAAAGGGCGCACCGTCTTTGATCAAACGAGTATTGATTTGGCCATGATTCAAGAAGATCATACAAAAAACAAAACCTCTCTGGGTGCCAATGCCATTCTCAGTGTATCGCTCGCCTTAGCTCGGGCTGCTGCAAAGGAGCGAAAAGAACCCCTTTATCGCTACATTGGGGGTTCTCATGTCCATTGCCTTCCCAAACCCATGATGAATGTGATCAATGGAGGATTGCATGCAGACAATTCCCTTGATTTTCAAGAGTTCATGATTTGTCCCACTGGAGCCCCCACATTTTCTGAAGCGATTCGCTGGGGGGTTGAAACCTTTCACGCTCTAAAAATGCTGCTTCAAAGGGGTGGATACGCGACCTCTGTGGGGGATGAAGGGGGTTTTGCACCCAATCTACGTTCAGATGAAGAAGCGCTTGCACTGATTGTAGAGGCCATTGATGCGGCTGGTTATCGACCGGGTAAAGATATTAGTTTGGCCCTCGATTGCGCCGCATCCGAATTTTACGAAAAGGGGATGTACATTGAGAAAAAAAGGGCTAAAGCGGGACAAGACTATCAAAAGAGGAGTACCCAAGAGCAAATCGCCTATCTAGAAACGCTTTGTGCAAAATACCCAATCGAATCAATTGAAGATGCCCTTTATGAAAATGATTGGGCTGGATGGAAAAAATGTACTCAGCAGATGGGAGGCAAAGTGCAGATTGTAGGGGATGACCTCTTTGTCACAAATCTGCAATTTCTCCAAAAAGGGGTGGATGAAAAAGTGGCAAACGCCATTCTTATCAAAATGAACCAGATCGGCACTCTCACCGAAACACTTGAGACGGTCGATTATGCGAAAGGGCACAACTATAAGACAATAGTTTCTCACCGCTCCGGTGAAACGGAAGATCCTTTTATTGCTGACCTTAGCGTTGCAATTCTCGCAAACTACATCAAAACGGGAGCGCCTTCCCGCTCTGAACGGATGGCCAAATACAACCGCCTTCTCGTGATAGAAGAAGAGCTCGGATCTGTAGCAAAGTATTGACGCAATTTGCATAAAAAATCTGCATCGAGCTATGGAAAGAAATAAGACAAGATCAGCAAAGGGATCTCTATGCGCAATACCGTGGCTCTTTTTGGGGAAGCACAGAGAGGAAGCCTGGCATCTCCTGTTTCTATTCAGTCGCTCGAAGAGCTCAATCACACTCTGGGGGGGCCAACCAAGGGGAGCTTTGGCATCTGTTTTGCCATTCAGTTTTTACTTTATCACTGCGCCCTCATTTATGTCCGCGTCGGAGAGGAGGGGTGGAGTATAAAAGATTATCTTTGGGGGACAAAAAAGCTTTTGCACAAAAAAAAAGATCTCAACTTATGTGGGGTTTGCCTACCCGGCGTGAGCGATGCCTACATCATTGACACAGCTTTTTCGGTGTGCAGAGTGCATCGGTGCGTTCTGCTGACAACTGAGCGAGATCTCTACGACTACCTTACCGCGAGATGATTTTCCCCATATGGGTGCTATGCGAAATAATGCACAAGCCCATCTTGGGTCGGTTGCATAGATTTGTCTCCCTGTTTCCAATTCGCAGGGCAGACGTCTCCGTGTTTTTTATGAAAAATCCACGCATCCAGTACGCGGAGCGCTTCATCTACAGATCGCCCTATGGGAAAGTCGTTGACAAGTTGGTGTCTGACAATTCCCTCTTGGTCGATGAAAAACAGGCCGCGAAATGCTATCCCGGAGGTCTCGCTCAGAACATGGTAGCTGCGCGCAATTGTTTTGCCTATATCGGAAACAATGGGGTAGGTGACCCCTTCAATTCCCCCTTTGCTCTTGGGGGTATTTAGCCAAGCGAGATGGGCAAAGTGGCTATCCACAGAGCAGCCGATGACCTCTGCTTCCCGCGCTTGAAAATCTTGCAGCCGTGCTTGGAATGCATGCAGCTCTGTCGGGCACACAAAAGTAAAATTGAGTGGATAGAAAAAGAGAATGACATTTTTTTTCAAAAACAGATCGAGTGAAAAATTGTCAATGACTTGGCCACGGGCAACTGCTGTTGCTTTAAAGTAGGGAGCTTTTTTTCCAACTAATAATCCTTCCATAGAAACCTCTCAAGATAAAAACAGTATGCTAACAGAAATGGACTTTACCCACAGATATTTTTTTTGGTAAAACAGACAGGTCGCACCGGAGAGGATTCGAACCTCTGACCTCCTGGTTCGTAGCCAGGTACTCTATCCAGCTAAGCTACCGGTGCTCATCTCTTCTTCTAGTAAAAAGAAGAAAAATCTGATCACATCATGCCGCCCATGCCACCCATGCCGCCCATGCCACCCATGCCACCCATGCCGCCGGGGGTAGGAGGGGTGATGCTCTCTTTGGGTTTGGGTTTATCGGTGACCACACAGCTAACTGTGATAAGTAGGCTTGCGACAGAAGCGGCGTGTACGAGTGCGCTTTTTGTCACGAGGACCGGATCGATGACGCCCGCTGTAATGAGGTCTTCAAACTCGTCAGTAAAACCATTGTACCCGAAGTTTCCCGAACCTTCAAAAACCTTTTGCGCAATCATTTGCCCCTCTTTTCCACAGTTAGAAGCGATGACACGTGCGGGGGCGAAGAGAGCACGGCGCATGATAGACACTCCAATTTTCTCATCTCCCTCGAGATCGAGGGAATCGAGAGCCTTAGCTGCGCGCAGCAGGGCAACTCCCCCCCCAGGGACGATTCCACCGAAGATCGCCGCACGCGTTGCATGGAGCGCATCTTCAACGCGCGCCTTTTTTTCTTGCATTTCCGCTTCGGTATTAGCCCCTACGTGAATCACAGCCACACCACCGGAGAGTTTCGCCAACCGATTTTCTAGGTCGGTTTGATCATACTTTGATGTATTGTGGTTTATCTCATGTCGGATTTGCGCAATACGATTTTTAATCTCTGCTTGATTGCCTGCTCCACCGAAAAGGGTTGTCTGATCTTTGCTTACCTTCACTGTTTTGACGCGACCCAAAGCGTCCAAGCTCACTTTTTCTAAGCTCAGGCCCACCTCATCTGAAACGACAGTCGCCCCCGTTAAGGTTGCAATATCTTGAAGCATAGCTTTTTGTTTATCCCCAAACGAGGGGGCTTTTACGGCGCAAACAGCGCGCCCTCCTTGGACTCTGTTGATGACAAGTGTGCTGAGCGCTTCCCCTTCCACATCTTGAGCTATGATAAGGAGTGGGCATTGCTCTTTGTCGAGCACTTTTTCTAAGATGGGCACCATATTTTTGGCACTTGAAATAGTTTGGCTCGTAATGAGTACGCGCGCATTGGAAAGCTCGGCATTCATTTTTTCGGGGTTTGTGACAAAATAGGGGGATAGATACCCGTTATCAAATTGCATTCCTTCGACTACATCGAGGGTAGTTTCGATCCCTTCTGTATCTCCCACTGTCACCGTTCCATCCTGACCCACTTTTTCAATAGCCTCTGTAACAATCGCTCCCACATCGGGATCGTTGTTTGCAGAGATGGTTGCAACCTGTTTTATTTCCTCCGGCTTGCTCACTTTGATTGCGAGCTGATCGAGCGCTACAATGAGGGAGTCCACTGATCGATCAATCCCTTTTTTTACCTGTGTGGGATTCGCGCCGGCAATGACATTTTTCACCCCTTCTTTGAAAATGGCCTCGGCCAAAACAATTGCTGTGGTTGTCCCATCACCGGAGGTATCTGATGTCTTTGAAGAGGCCTCTTTAACCAGTTGAGCTCCCATATTTTCAAACTTATTTTTGAGCACAATTTCCTTTGCTACGCTCACACCATCTTTTGTCGAAAGGGGAGTTTTCATTCCCTGATTGATCACTACATTACGCCCCTTTGGTCCTAAGGTAAGATCGACTGCCCTTGCGAGCGACTGAACTCCCTTTGAGATCGATCTCAGAGCTGCTTGATTAAATTGTAATATTTTTGCCATTTTTTCCTCTCTACTCTACGACAACCAAGATATCATCTTCCGAAATAAGGAGATACCCCTCTCCCTCTTCTACATCTACCTCTGTGCCGGCGAATTCTCCAAAAAGAACTTGATCTCCCACCTGAACATCCACTTTGCTAAGAGTTCCCTTTTTTCCCACATTTCCCGGGCCAACAGCAATTACCTGCCCTTGTTTGGATTTTTTTCTGGAGGTATCCGGAAGGAGGATGCCCCCTTCTGACGCAAAGCTCTGATTTCTTTTGATGAGCACCCTGTTTCCGAGGGGTTTGATCTTGTTCATCGATGTCATGACTAGACCTCTTAAGATAGTTGTTAAAAAAGCGACACACTAACCTATTTGCTCGTTATTTGTCAAGTGAGAAAGAGCAAATTTTAGCAATCTAAATCTCATGTTGCCAGCTTCTTGAAAGGGCAAAAGGGGCGTGGATATGATCGGTTTCTTTTTGCCTTCAATGAGGGGAAAGCGCATATTCTGCAATCAGATATTTGACGCGCACTTTTGCAAACTCTTTCCTCCTTTCTTTGTGGCAGGCAATCATTTTCCAAGCTGTATACGGCTCGCGGAGTAAGATGTTCCACACCTCATCGTTGCCCATCGCCTTGCAAAAAAAAATTTTTTTATATGCATCGGCCTCTTTGAAGGCACTCTTGATCTTTTCCGGATATAAAGTTTTTAAAATGCCGAGCAAGAGACACTGCACTTTGAACGGTTGATAAATAGTGTGATTAGTGATGCGGATTAAAACCCCATGACAATCTGTGCCTTTTAAAGATCCATAAAAGGGGCGATAGTGAAAGGGGAAGAAAGTGACCCCGGGCAAACCCTGTCGATTCAGCTCATCTGCCAATCTATTTGCATTGATCCAGGGGGCCCCAATCACTAAAGGGGAGAGTGTAGCCCACGCCGTGACTTACCTTTGCAATATCTCCAATTAGACCCGTGGAGGCGTAAAAAAGGGGGGTATCTGCCTCGGGAATGTGGGGGCTCGTCGGGATCCAGTCCAAACCTGTGTCTTTGTAACTCATGTCTCTTTTCCATCCCCGCATGGGAATGACAGTGAGCTGACAACCAATTTTGTACTCCACATTAAAAAGCTTTGCCAGCTCTCCGACGGTCATCCCGTGACAATAAGGCACATTGATATATCCGATATAAGAGCGCCATTTTTCATCGAGCATACACCCGTCGACAATCATTCCGTTGATCGGATTGGGTCGGTCTAAGACAATCACAGGAATCTGTTTTTTTGCCGCCGTTTCCATGATGTAAAACAAAGTGGTTGCGTAGGTGTAAGAACGCACACCGATGTCTTGGATGTCATAAATTATTGTGTCAATCCCCTGTAGCATCTCATCGGTTGGATACCGAGTTTTCCCATGCAAACTGTAGATGGGAATTTGATCTGGGCTTGTCTTATCCAAGACCTTTTCCCAAGCATAACCGCTGCCGTCAGGACCGTGTTCTGGTGAAAATAGTGCAACGAGATTAAGTTTGGGTTTTAAAAGCGAGACTGTGGGGACCAAATCTTTGTTCACTCCCGTATGATTTGTCACGAGGGCGACCCGTTTCCCCTCAAGCAGTTTTTCGGGATGTTTTTCCAAAAATAGATCAATACCCAGCTCGACGCGCCCATGCACATGGGCAAAGCAAGCCAAAAGTATAAAAAAACAAATTTTTTTCATTAGTAGACAAATCTCTAAGTGACTACTTTCTCTTCAAGGGCAAAAACTTCTAGGATTTTGTACCCAGACCACCACTAGCTTGAGGGGCATACATGTCATGTTATTAGATGATCTGCGAGAAAATCAAGAGCGGGCTGTGACAGCTCTGATTTTTTGTATTGCCGGTTTGATTTTTTTGGCAGGTTGCAGCTGACAGCTCCCCTAAAGGGGATGAGCTTCTTTCTTTAACGAAAGATTCTGGAAAT
>JAQFVP010000035.1 GCA_027942475.1 Simkania sp.
CTTTGGTTTTGGCATCAAGTAAGAATTATACCTCGGATGATCAAAAAAAGATATGGTCGTGTTCAGATAAGAAGGCGGGCGGGATTTTCCAAATACTTTTGCACGGTTTTGAGAAATTGCGCCGCATCGGCGCCGTCAATCACTCTGTGATCGCTCGATAGAGAAATGGTCATTCGCTTGCCGGGCACAACCCGGCCTTCCTCTACAACAGCGCATGAGCGAACTCCTCCCACTGCCAAAATCGCAACCTGAGGTGGATTGATTACTGCCTGGAAGTCATCAATTCCAAACATGCCCAGATTGGAAATGGTAAATGAACCTCCCCGATACTCCTCTAACTTGAGTTTATTTTCTTTGGCAAGCTTAACTAAATGTTTGACATGGGCTGAAATTTGCGCCAAATTCTTGTAATCAACATGGCGGATAATAGGGGTAATGAGCCCATCGCATAGGCTTACGGCAAACGCAATGTCAATTGTTTTGAATCGAATGATTTTGCTTTTTGCCTGATCAAAGCCACTGTTCAAGGCGGGGTGCTCTCTGAGAGCAAGCGCCGCAGCGCGGATGATATAATCATTGATGGTGACCTGAACGTCTACTTTTTTAAGCTGCTCACGGCTAGAGAGGAGCGGCTGCATATCGATGTCCAACTGCACGTAAAAATGGGGAATGAATGTCTTGGAGGCCTGCAATTTCTGCCCAACGGCCTTGCGCATAGGAGATAACCCCTCTTCTTCATAACTACCGGGCATTTCAGTGGGCAACTTTCGAGATGCAAAGAGGGCATTCCCACTTTTTTGTGCCAAATCCAAATCGCGGCTCATAATGCGCCCATTGGGTCCACTCCCCTTTAGGTTGAAAAGATCAAGCCCCTTCTCCCTGGCAATTTTTTTCGCGAGGGGAGAAGCGGCAAATCGCTCCTGTATAGAGGTCTCAAATTCAAATGTATATTCTTTGAGAGGGGGCTCAATGGGGAAGATCGGTTCAGCAAGCTGATTGCTTCTAGGCTCCAAGGCCGGTTTGGGTTGATCTTTGGACAAAGTGGGTATCTTTTCCTCTAAAGGAGAGGAGGGTTTTTCATCCGGCTTGATCGAGAGCCCTTCCGGCTTGTACCCCTCAATACTTTCACTTTCCTCTTCGGTGAAAATAGCA
Organism: Simkania sp.; assembly: GCA_027942475.1. GTDB lineage: Bacteria > Chlamydiota > Chlamydiia > Chlamydiales > Simkaniaceae > JANQSR01. Next base: position 1,153 of record JAQFVP010000035.1, read on the forward strand.
ACTGCTTGGTTGACAAGGGCATCTTGATTTTCGTGCACGAGGATTTTTTTCAAAAAACCCTCATCCAAAGAGTAGTATTCAACGGTCGCTTTGTCGGTGGCCACTTCGAAGAGTAGATCGTCTACCTTGAACGCATCTCCCTCTTTTTTATGCCATTTGACCAGTGTCCCCCCTTCCATCGTCGGTGATAATTTTGGCATTTTCAGTGTAATGGGCACGAAAAGTTAGCTCCTTAAGTGTAGGGTACGCAAAACGGCGGATACAATCCGGTCTTTGTTTGGTTGGGATTCGATTTCCATATTTCTCGCATAGGGAAGGGGGGTTTCTCTTTGGCACACTCGACAAATCGGCGCATCAAGATCATCAAAGCAATGCTCTTGAATCTGGAAACCCACCTCGGCCGAGATTCCGGTGAAGATGTGCCCTTCCTCAACAACCACGCAAAAATGGGTCTTGCGCACAGACTCTGCAATGGTTGCTAAGTCGAGCGGTTTGATCGTTCTTAGATCAATGAGTTCTACCTCGATTCCCTTTTTTCTCAATGCATCGATTGCTTGCATGCAATGGGCAAGCATCCGGCCATATGAAACCAAAGTGATGTCTTTTCCCTCTTTGATCACTTTTGCCTTTCCGATTGGCACGAGATACTCCCCACTCGGAATTTCCATTTTCATTCCATAGTCGAGTTCATTTTCTAAAAAAATCACAGGGTTATTATTCCGAATGGCCGCCTTTAAAAGCCCTTTGGCATCGTAGGGATTAGAGGGAAAGAGCACGATAAAGCCGGGTAAATTTCCGTAGATAGCTTCCACGCAGTGAGAATGTTGACAAGAGACTTGCGCAGCTGCCCCATTGGGTCCACGAAAAACAATGGGCACTGGAAAACGCCCTCCCGACATGTAATACATTTTGCAGGCGTTTGAAATAAGCTGATCTGCTGCAACAAAGGAAAAGTTAAAACTCATAAACTCAACAATGGGTCTTAAACCGGTCATGGCTGCGCCTATGCATAGTCCGGCAAATCCATTTTCAGCAATAGGGGTATCGATCACCCGCCCAGGACCCCATTTTTCTAAAAGCCCCTTGGACACCTTGTAGGCCCCGTTGTACTCAGCCACCTCCTCTCCCATGAGGTATACTTTTTCGCAACGCTCCATTTCTTCATCAATTGCCTCCCGAAGCGCATCGCGCATCTCCACTTGTCGCATCGGCTGGCTCATCTAGCAAACACCCCCTCTTCGAGGGTAATTGGATCAGGCTCGGGGCTATCTTCTGCAAATTGTACGGATGCCACGATCCCCTTTTTTTGCTCTTGACTTAGCTTTTCCGCTTGCTCCTCTGTGATGATTTGATGTTTTATGAGCTCTTTTTCAAAAAGGGAGATGGGATCGCGGCTCTTGGCCTCTGCGAGCTCCTCTTTGGAGCGATACAGTCCCGGATCAGAAATAGAGTGTCCACGAAAACGCTCTGTCACAGCTTCCACCAATATAGGCCTCCCCGTTCTTTTCACCTCTTCATGCACATGGCGAAAACCGCTGTAACAGTTAAAGTAGTCCATTCCATCAAAGGTGTATGCCGACATATTGTAACTTTTTGACAGATTTTGTGCGATGGGTTGAACGCAAATCGCTCGATCAACCGCTGTGCCCATTCCCCATTGATTATTTTCAATAATGTACAGGCAGGGCAGATCCCAAAGGGATGCTAAATTGAGCGATTCATGCACCGCTCCTTGCGCTACGGCTCCATCTCCCAGAAAGCAAAGGGCAATTCCATCCTGTTTTTGGTATTTTAGAGAAAAAGCAGCCCCTGTTGCCACCGGTACGTGCCCACCGACAATCCCAAATCCCCCCAAAAGACGGTCTGCGTAAAGATGCATAGAGCCACCCCGCCCGAGCGCATTGCCCGTGATTTTACCATAGAGCTCTGCCATCATTTCATTGGGGTGCGCCCCTAGTAAGTAGGCAAGAGCATGACACCGATAGGTGGTGATCCACCAATTATTTTGAATTCCTATCGCATCGACGGCCGCTGTTTGAATCGCCTCTTGCCCCATATAAGCGTGAAAAAATCCACCTACCTTCCCCTGTTGGTAGGCTGATTCTGCGCGCAGTTCGAAGTGGCGAATGGTGCGCATCCGTTTCAAAGTGTCGATTAAACCGTTTTTATCGAGTTGTTTTATCCACTTATCTGTTTGAGCATCAAAGAAATCATACTCTACTTGGCAAACATTTTTTTTCGGCATACCTGCGGTGTCTTAAGCGACTCCTCCCTCATAGCTCAAATTAGCTTAGGTTTTTTATTTTATCAACACGTCATCAAAAGCTAAGAATCGTAAAAGTGGCCCATAGATGCAAAATCAAAGGGTACTTGCCTGCACACTAACCGAAACACAGAATCGAAACCAATCTGTCTAAAGAGGTTGCAGCATATCTCACCAAGATGATGATTCCGAGCACTTTAACACTTTGACAATTTTTTCTCTATCCCGTTATGATTGACTTTACAAAAAATGCCGATAGATGACCCCGATAGATGACCAGGAGACCCATATTTTACGACACAGAAACAACAGGGATTAAACCGGAAAAGGACCGCATTATCGAAATTGCAGCCTACGATCCGGAAAGGCAAAAACAGTTCCATACGCTGATCAATCCTAAAGTGCCCATACCCAAAGAAGCTTCGGCAATACACCATATCACAGACGAAATGGTGGAAAAATCTCCCACATTCGACGAGGCAGGGGCAGAGTTTGCAACATTTTGCGATGGGGAGGTGGTGCTTATTGCCCACAACAACGATGCCTTTGATCTGCCTTTCATGCGCGCCGAATTTGAGCGAAGCAATGCGGAGTTTCCCTCTGTCCCTTGTATCGATTCGCTCAGGTTTGCTCGTAAATATAGGCCTGATCTTCCCCGGCATTCCCTGCAGCATTTGAGAGAGTACCACGGCATTCCCGCAAACAATGCACACCGCGCACTTGATGACGTGATCATTTTGCACAAAGTGTTCACAGAAATGATCGACGATCTGAGCATGGAGACGATCCTCAAACTTATGGATGAAAAAGAGATACTCCGCCGGATGCCCTTTGGAAAATACCGCGGACAACCACTCAAAAAGGTGCCCTCTCACTATGCCCAGTGGCTTTTAGAAAAGGGCGCTTTGGATGCACCTCATCATCAAAGTCTCAAGCAAGGCTTTCAACAATTGGGAATGATTCCGAGCTAATTACCCACTCACTTTAAAATGGGAGTGCATCTTCCACATCGCGCAGAATTCGGGACAAGTATCGAAGAGCTTTTCCTTGGTTCCTTCGGCGAGTTTTCTCCCTTTTTCAAGGTAAATAATGCGATCGGCATATTCGATCGTAGACAGACGGTGGGCAATGAGAATTTGCGTGACCTGTCCATGAAGGGTCTTAATTGCCGCTTTGATTTTGCTTTCACTCAAAGGATCTAGAGAAGAAGTTGCTTCATCTAAGATGAGGATGGGAGCATTTTTTGCAAGCGCGCGGGCAATGGCGAGCCGCTGTTGCTGTCCGCCTGAGAAAATATTGCCCGTTTCTGCTAACACTGTGTCATAGGTGTTGGGCATTTGGCTAATGAATTCGTGGGCATGGGCCTTTTTCGCGGCTGCGATAATTGCCCGACGGGGCAAGGGTCTTCCATAGGCGATATTAGCAGCAATCGTATCGCAAAATAAAACTGTTGCTTGAGGAACAAAAGCGATCTGTTCTCTCAAGGACTTTTGGGTATAACTCTGCAGCGGTTTTCCATCGAATCTAATTTCCCCCGATTGGACATCGTAAAGGCGTGGGATGAGCTGAACGATTGTCGATTTTCCGACCCCCGTCATCCCGACAATCGCCACAGTCTCCCCTTTTTGGACATGAAAACTCAAATCTTTCAAAATCCATTTTTCTTTGTATCTAAACCAAACTTTATCAAATTCAATCCCCTTGTTAAAAGATCTCAGCTCAATTGCAGAAGGCAAGTCTTGGATTTGCGGTTTGATACTTAGAACTTCAAACAGGCGTTGTGCGGCAACAACTCCCTTTTGAATATTGGCATTTTCTTCGGAAAACTTTTTAACCGGCCCGTAAAACAGATGCAAAAGAGCGGCAAATGCAATGAGCTCTCCCACGGCCATGTTGAGGACGTGCAAGCCGATAATCAAAACGGTTGCCAAACAACTCATGGTGATTGTGTGTACAACAGGTCGGGTAATGAGATCATATTTGGCTGTTGTTGCCTCTAACTTGGCCATTCGGTTATTTTTCTCCCTATATTTTTTGCGGGAAAACGCCTCCATAGCAAAGATTTTGATCGTTTGAATCCCCGACAAAAAATCGATTACAATAGATTGGAACATCTCTTGGTTGCGTTGAAGTTGTCGGAAGCTCTTTTTCACTTTCCGGGTGATCAAAGTCACGGGCAGTGCGATGAGCGGTGCACACAAAAAAACGATCAAGGAGAGGGGCCAAGAAATACAAAAACAAAGGACAAGAGTAGTGCAGATCGTAAAAGGCACTCGAACGTAATTGGTTACAAGTGAACCAAGCGCCGCCGCAATGTGGTTTGCATCAGTTGCAACGCGAGATGAGAGAGTGCCGATATTGTATTTTTGATAAAAACTCATGGGCAAACATTGGATATGTTCAAAAAATCTCTCTCTGAGATCGCGGCTGACCCGTATGAATAGAATTTGACTCGTGTAACTGCTAAGGAAAAGAAAACATGCTTTAAACCCCGTGACAAGGAAAAAGAGCAAAATAAAAGCTTTTAAGTTATTTCCAAAGTGGAGGTACTTTTTCATCAACCGAGAAATGGGCCGAAAAACAGTTCCGACGTAGGGGGTGCTCCCCCATTTCGTAGTTTCGCTTTTTATATCTCCTAAATCCTTTTGGACAACATCGGATTGAGTACGTGAAAGAATGCCGAAGGTCAGTGCTTCCATTTGATTGGCAAGAGTGATCCCTATTAGAGAAACCACTGTGCAAGCTAGAATGAAAAAGTGCTTGCGGCCATTAAGGGCGGCTCTTAAAAAAAGCTTCATAGATCTCTACCAGAAAAATTTTATTATAATCTGGGGTAATTTTATTGGGAAGTATCGAACTTATACCGAGAAAAATTGGAAATTTTACTGTGCAGTAGGTTTCCAACTTAAGTATCTTAGGAACTCTTTGTGCGCCACGAATCGTTTACTTTTGGCGACTTTTAGAAAAAGCGCCCAACTTGCGAAATTTCTGATAACGGTTTTCTAGAAGCTCACTCACGGGCATCTGAGCAAGCCTCTCTCTCTCTTCTAAGACAAATTTTTTTACGCTATCGTATACGATTTTTGGGTTTGTATGGGCGCCCCCTGGAGGCTCTTTGATGATCTGATCAATCACGCCAAAAGCAAGTAAATCTTCGGCATGCATTTTAAGAGCTTGAGCAGCCACTTGGTTTTTGGTGGGATCCTGCCAAAGAATCGATGCACACCCCTCAGGAGAAATCACCGAATAGTAAGCGTGTTCGAGCATACCAAAGACATCTCCCACTCCCATTCCGAGTGCGCCTCCCGAACATCCCTCACCAATAAGCACCACGATGACAGGGGTAGGCAAACGGGCCATTTCGAACAAATTAACCGCAATCGCAGCCCCTTGACCCCTTTCCTCAGCTGTTAATCCAGGGTAAGCTCCAGGCGTGTCGAGCAAGGAGAGAACGGGAAGGTGAAATTTTTGTGCTAATTTCATCACGCGAAGCGCTTTACGGTACCCCTCTGGGTGGGGCATCCCAAAGTTGCGAAATAAACGACTATCTGTATCGCACCCTTTTTCTTGCGCAATCAAAACGAATTTTTGTCCACCGATCACGGCTAGTCCAGTCACAATGGCGCGGTCATCTCGAAACAAACGATCTCCGAAAATTTCGGTGAACTGTTCGCAGAGATTTTTTATATAATCAACAGAGCGGGGACGCTCGGGAGAGCGGCAAATCAATACCCTTTCCCAGGGGGTTTTTGCGGCAAGTGGGCGATCTTCCCCCACTTGCTGCCCCTTTTTTTTAGAACTCACTATTTTTTAGCCCTCCCGCTGAGCCTTTGCTTGACTGTTTTGCACGCAGAGTGTTTTTACTGAGAATTTTCTATTTTGATTTTTTTGCAAAGTGTTTCGAGACACTCCGATTGTTTGTAATCTGCGACGATTTCAACAACCGTCGGCTTTGTGATCACGATAGAATAGAGTTCTTCTATATCATCTTGTTTTAGGCGAATGCACCCATCACTTTCATATTTTTCTATCGTCTCCACATTCTCTTTGTAGGTATTCGTTTTTTCATCAAAAAACCATGGGGATCCGTGGAAGCCATATCCACGGGGATTTGCCCCTTGTTTGCTGATTTCTTGAGCAAAAGGGATCCATCTCGTGCCAAATATTTGAACCATTTCGATCTCTTCCCCTTGAAAATATCCACTGACTCCCGGTTTATAGATGGCCACATGATCTCCGATTGTAAATCGTCCTTTGGGTGTGAGCGAACTGAAATCAGCATTTGGATCGAGCCTGCCGAGTCCTACTTTATACGTTTTGATGAGCTCTTGCTCATTTGTATCTAGATCGTGATAATAAAACCACATTTTACATCTCGATAGGTCAACCACAAGGTGAAAAGTCACATTTTTACTTAGAGTAAAGACATTAAATCGATCCCCTGGAGACACTTTTTGCGCATTGTAGTCCGGTTTCCCATTCAAGCTGCGAGCAATAAAATGTCTGGATGTTGCGTAGTAAAGGGCGTAATCTGCGATCCAGGCCGGTCTTCCCTTGAGCCAGGGAACCCGACTTTTATACTGCACGGTCTCTACAATGGGAAATTTATCTTTTCCAAACGCAAAAAACCGATAGATCTGATCTACTTCTCGCGCGGCAATTTCATCTTGCACGGGCTTTAAAAGATCGGATGAACGCTCGGCTGCTTTGCGCAGCAACTCGCTCTGCTCTTCAGGAAAAGCGGATTGCTTTCCCGCAGGCAAACTGTTTTTTTTAATTATTCCCCTGTTTTTAAAACAAGCAATTACCACGACCAAGGCAAACACCGTGAGAGAAGCTGCAAAAATTTTTTTAGGAACAGACAAGGGGGACTCCTAACCAAAGCTTGATGCATCAAATTCAACTTGAATTTTTGCACCTATTTTAGGGGGAATTATCGCCCAATTTGAATTGTTTTGCAATCACCGAGAAATGGGGAGAAATTATTTGATTTCCCAACTGTGCATTTTTCCATACGGCTCGATGAGAAAGGCAACTAGAAAATCTGCCCCCCAAAAGTGGTGGCCTCCCGCCAAGGGAATCACATACATTTCCCCTTGCGTATGAGGCTGCAAACACAGAGTCTGTCCCCCCCCTTCAAAAACGATTTCTCTATTTTTTCCCCGGTATTGGCGCAGGCTACCGGGTGAGAAAAGATCGCTTTGTACACGCACCTCATCTGCTTTGACAAAATAGGCAAAAAAAAGGGGGGTTTCCCCGCTTGGCCCGACGAGACGACTCTTGAGAAGTACCTTACTTTGACTTCCTTCAGCGCAAAGGTGCAACCATTGACGGCTTGGATAATTCATGGTCAAACTCAAAGGGGAGCCTCGAGCCACATCGGAGGAGAGAATCCGAGTCCATCCCTTTAGCATAAAAGCATTTGATGTCTTGACGAGCTCTACGTCTCGAAATGGCTGAGAAAAAGAGCAGGTGCGATAAATCCCATACCGGTTTGGATCCCCAAGGGGGGTATGATGCGGTCCAAAAGAAAGAATACAAACACCAGTTTTGTGCAAAGCACCAAGACCGGTGTTCACCCCGCTAAAACAACACATAAAACTGAGGTCATTTTGCTTAAAAAGCAAATATCCCAAATTTTGGTCGATCTCTTGCGCTATATGCAAGGTATCCATTTCTAAGACAATCTTCTCTCGTTCTAGAGATTCAAAGCCCAAACTAAAAAAAGCAGCCAACACGGGGGAGGGGTGTAAAAACCCGCAATCTTTTTGCTCCAAAGCAAAGGAGAGAGTCTCGGCCAATTGCACTATTTTTGCGTTGGCTACAAATTTAGATGAAACGGAAAAGAGCAAAAAATAAAGGACGTAGAAAAGGGAGGGAGAATACTCCGGCTCTCGGGTCCAAACGGCGTGAAAGGGGCGATTTTTATGGTCGAAGAAATGTGCGCTGAGATGGGCCCACTTGAGCGCAGCCTCGATGAGTTTTTCACATTTGAGTTTCCACCCCAAGAAAAGCCAAGTCAGCGCGAGCTCCGCATTGAGCAAGAGGTGGGGTATACCCCCATCGGGAAAATAACCCCCCGATTCTACCAAAATCCCCCCTTTTGTCAGCTGCTTGGGCTCTAATGTCGGCACGGGCAAACCGATTAGGTAACACCCCAAGCTGTAGAGAGCTTTGCCAATCTGAAACTCATCCCAAAAACCTCGGGCATCGAGCTTGCCGTACGCTTGCTGCAGTGGCACTTTTACCTTGGAAATCGTCTGGAACTCGCAAAAAAAAGAGAGAGAAGCGAATTTTCTGAGCAAGGAGAGGTGGGACTTAGGGCTATCCGTATCCGTTTTTTGGCACTCATCGAACAAGGCCCAAGCTAGGGTTTCATCGGGCGCAGCCTGTAGAAAACAGCTTTTTAGTGCGTAGCACCAAAGATCTTCTCGATCAAAAACACTTAAATGTTTGCGATAAAACGCAGCGAGACTCTTCATGGTGCTTTGGTCAAACCGATCACCCAAACACCGGTTGACCAGATTGGGCTTCTGACTTGCCCCTTTCAACTAAGTTTTTCATTTTTTTACCCGGTGTGAATTTTACAGCGAGCCTTTCCGGAATCACGATAGAAATTGCTGCATTTTTGGGATTTCTACCGATTTTTTGTTTCCGCTTCACCACCTCAAAAACTCCAAAATCACGAAACTCAAGACGATCTCCATCAGAGAGGTATTCAGTCATGCAATCTAGAAAAGACTGCACTACTAGCCTAACTTCATTTGGATGTAGCCTGCGTCTACGGGAAATCTCGTTGATCAGTTTCTTTTTTGTAATTGTTGCCATGTCAACCGACTCCTATAAATTTTAGCAAGGAACTACCTCAGTCTTCTCACGGCTAGGTTTTTCTTTCAATAGAAAAAGACATCTCTTGTCAATTTTTTGCCTTAAGGCAAGAAAGGTTTTTCTGTGTAATGAGAAAATTCCAATACTATACTAGTGTACGCAAAAAGGGGGAAGAAAGTCAAGACAAGCTGATAACCTCGATGTACCACCACTTTTTTTTATTCAGAAATTTTTGCGGTGATTTTCGGTTTTGATGTGGTTTGAGGGTTGAATATTTGGTAGTTTTAGGGAAAAAACTCGTTGTTGGATACGGGATTAACCCAAGTTTTGCGAATCGAATTCGGTGTGTGTAGCTCTGTTTACCAAAGTGAGCAAGCGGACCACAAAAGGGCTATTAAAAAGCCTTCTTAATGTGAACATCTCCTTTGGAAGCATCCCAGCCATGGAGGAAAAAGCCTCTAAATCCCTAGAACGAACGCTTCAAGACCCTCCAAAAAAAAGTGAATCAAACCAAAGTTGCCTACGTAGAAGCTTTAGACAAGAAGCTCAAAACTGCTATGTCTGGACAGAAAGCAACAGATCGAGATGCCCTTCTTCCTATTTTGCCAACAAGGGGACTGCAAAGCCGTGACTGAACGGATACGAACCGATAGATTTTTGTTTATTTTTTAGATAAATTAACAGATAATAAAGTTTATTTTTCAACACAGTCTATTTAATTTTGGTAATGAATGATTAGAGTAAATTTAAATGCAAGTAATGTTATCAATCAATCCAACGCAGAAGAGGCTAGGCGCTCAATGAAAAGGGATAAGGATCTGGACCTCAAGAAAGAATCTTTGCTCCGATTAAAAGAGATTCAACATCAAAAAGCACGGCTCTTAGCAAATAATCGATTCGGCGCAGCATGGGATTGGGGTGAGATAGAAGAAAGGCGGCGCGATATAGAGGCAGATTGGCACAATAGATCTACTTGGAGAAAAGGTCTCCGACGGCGAGAATTTGAAGTCCGAGAGGAGGAGCGGAGTATACAAATGTACCATTACCGAAAGCAAGTCGACATGTTTCAGCAAAACACGGAAAGCTCTCTGAGTAAGATAGAAAGTGAATTTCCCGGCATGCCAAAACTTCGAATGCAATATATAAAATCAGCCCAACAGACCCTAAATAATATAGGTCATGTTCGTGACTTCTTCATCTTCTCTCGTTTGGATCTAAAAAATTGGCTAGAAGACGTGGTGCTGAAAAGAAAAATGACCTTTCTTGAACCCCCTTCTCGATGTTTGAATATCAAAGATAAAATCGGAGGGGGGGTGATGGGCGAAGTAGTGCACTTTTTGGGTATTGGGGTGCTTTGTTTCTCTACTACGTACTCATC
>JAQFVP010000036.1:0-506 GCA_027942475.1 Simkania sp.
GGTGTGTTTCTGAAGAGGACACGAGGTTTAAGGGATTTTTACCCCTTTGGGCATATGTGTGCGCTACGATAGGGGTAACGACCATGGCAGTGATATTTTTCTCGCTTATTAAATCTGCAATCCGCCCCTTTTTTTGAATACATATATCGATAGCTAATTGTTTGGCTAAAGAGGTCATTGCAGGGCTTTCTGCTCGATTTTGCATAAAAGCGGTCAGAGAATCGCCTGCAGCAAAAGTAGGGCAGTCTGTAGAAGAAGTTGCCGCTTGATTAGATTCTAATTGCTTTGCCGACACTTGAAATCGGGTACGTACGGGGGTCATGTTTTTCCTTGTAAAAATAAAATTTATTTTTTCTAGTATATGTACACAAGAACAAAAATCAATGATTATTTAATGGTTGTTTCGGAGAAAGTTTCTTTCGTTTGTAGAGTCTACTCACCGTGCTCTTCAAACCACTAGTATAGGGAGCCACAGCGCGTTTGAAAGAATGTTTTCCATAGATCTC
>JAQFVP010000036.1:516-11417 GCA_027942475.1 Simkania sp.
GCATATGTGTGCGCTACGATAGGGGTAACGACCATGGCGGTGATATTTTTCTCGCGTATTAAATCTGCAATCTGCCCCTTTTTTTGAATGCATATATCGATAGCTAATTGCTCGGCTAAAACGGTCATTGCAGGGCTTGGTACTCGATTTTGCATAAAAGCTGTCAGAGAATCACCTGCGGCAAAAACAGGGCAGTCTGTGGAGGAAGTGGCCTTTTGATTAGATTCTACTTGCTTGGCAGCCACTTCAGATCGGGTAGGTATGGGGGTCATGGGTTTCCTTGCAAAAATAAAATTTATTTTCCCAGTATGGTTACACAAGAAAAAAAATCAATGATTATTTGGTGGGTACTTTTCGAAAACTCCCTTTCAAAGATTTGTAGAACCTACCTACCTTGCATTTTTGCAGCTAAGAGCCTGAGTATCAATCACAGTTTGCTGATAAATCCTTACTATTTTTCCGATTTTTTCCTGTTTTAAGAAATGTAACTTGAGCGATTACCACCTATTCCCACTTTTTTTTCCTAGGTATAGAGTGTAGATCGGGAAAATTTCAAATAAAAAATCACCAAAAATATTGCTGAATTTCAATCCTGGTGGTAGGATGTGGAAATGAGTGGAAAATCTGATGAAAACAGTGATTGAGTGATGTTTTTTTTCAAGGGATCGACAGAAACCAAAATCGATGCGAAAAACCGTTTCGTAATGCCTCAGCAGATGCGTTACGGGTTTGTTGAACAAGGGGAACTCTCATTTACAATTGGGCTGGGTCTCGGTGGATGTTTGACGGTCTATAAGCGCAGCGATGTGGATACAATTGCGCGTCGTTTTCAAAAGAGGCAACATGATGCGCGATATCAGAAATTTTTTACCCTCTTCTTTTCCACATTGCACCCCTCTACCTGCGACAAGCTCGGGAGAGTAGTGATCCCTTCTGTGCTCAAAAAAGCTGCGCAAATCAAGTCGGAGATCGTAGTAGCGGGGGTACTGAATAAAGTGGAAATTTGGCCAAAAGAGGCATATGCACTCGATTTAGAAGGATTCCTTAAGGGGCAAGACGTAGACTCATCCAAAATGATGGAAGAGGCCTTTTTGCTTTTGGATGAAGGGGAAAAAGATCGGGCAGATTTAACTCCTGAGCAGCAAGCGGAGTATCAAAACATTTGATGGCATCTGCTAAGAGAGGGGAGGTTTAAGTGGGTCATATTCGGGTGATGTTGCAGGAGAGTTTGGCTTTTTTTCGAGGCAAAAAAATCCGCACCTTTTTCGATGGAACTGTGGGAGCAGGGGGTTTTGCTAGGAAATTTCTCAGCGAACATCCAGAGACCGAAAGATATTACGGATGTGACCGAGATGAAGAGGCACTTGCTTTGGCAAAGAGCCGTTTGAGTGACACCTCAGACAAGGTGTTGCTGGTCAAAGGCAACTTTGCCGATGTGGAAACGCTTTTGGCAGAGCGAGGTGTGCACAAGGTGGACGGTTTTTTTTTGATTTTGGAGTCTCATCGATGCAGTTAGAAAGTCAGCACAGGGGGTTTAGTTTTATGAAAGGAGGACCTCTTGATATGAGAATGGACAAAGAGCAAGATATTTGCGCAAAGAAGGTGGTCAATACCTACTCTGAAAAGGAACTAGGAAATATTTTCCGCGAATACGGAGAGGAAAGAAATTGGAAAAAGGCGGCGCGTGCCATTGTACGAGCCCGTCTTAAGAAGGGAATTGAGACGACGAAAGAGCTCGCCGAAATCATTGCCGCTGCATGTCGAAAATCGAGAAAGAGATTGCACCCCGCAACCTTGATATTCCAGGCATTGCGCATCTTTGTCAACAAAGAGCTAGAGGCAATTCGGGAAGGTGTGGGCAAGGCGATCAATATGTTGGCATCGGGAGGGCTGATCGGCACCTTATCGTTTCACAGCCTAGAGGATCGGATTGTAAAAAACATATTTAGAGAAGCTGCAAAACCGATGAAAAAGATGGTCGATCTCAAAGAGCAGACCTTTTTGCCCCTCGTGAAGCTGGTCACAAAATCCCCTATTACCCCTTCATTGCAAGAAAAGCGGGAAAATCCACGCTCTAGGAGTGCGAAACTTCGCTTCGCCGAAAAACTGTAAACAAGGAGAGGGGGAAAATGAGAATATTTGCTCATCACCTTCTCTTTCGCCTTCTCTTTTGTATCTCTATCTTTGCCCTATTCTTTTATTCTTATATCGACAAACAAAATGTAATCACAAAGCTACAAATTGAAATTCCCAAGCTCGCGGGGGAAGTACGGACTTTGCAAGAAGGAAATGCCGCCTTGGCCTTGGAAGTTGAGAAGATGGAAAACCCAAGATGTTTGATGATCAAACTCCGTGAGCCACAATTTAGTCACTTACGTCCCCCTTCCCAGGTAATCGAAGTAGAGGAAGAGTAGTGGAATCTAAGTATTTGCACCGCTTAGTTGCGCTCTCCCTTTTTATATTCCTCCTTTTTTGTTTCATTATTATCCGTTTCTACCAGTTGCAGGTCTTTGAAGAGGAGAAATGGTCTTCCCTAGCCAAGCAACAGCATCAGTTTAGAGTCATAGAACCGTTCAAACGGGGGAGGTTTTTTGCATGTTCTGATCGTAAAAAGGATCACCCGCCCTATCAGCATACCCTCGTATGTGATGTGAAGCGGCACCATCTGTACATAAATCCACTCTCTATCCCCGCATCGCATCGAAATGAGATGATAAAATATTTGAGTCAAAAGCTATTGCAAGGGGAATCAAAAGCCATATCTGAGCAGTTTTCTAAACGTTCTCATAGTCGTAAGTTGAAAATGTGGCTCACTGAAGCGGAAAAAACCGAAATAGAAAAGTGGTGGCGTACCTACTCTAGTCGAAAGAAAATCCCACTGAATGCACTCTATTTTGTGCAAGATTATCGCCGTTTTTATCCATATGGCGGATTGCTCGGACATGTTTTGCATACCGTACGGGACGAGCGTGACCCCAAAACGGAGCAATGTGTCCCCACGGGGGGGTTAGAGATGACGCTCGATTCCTATTTGCGCGGAAAGCCCGGCAAGCGACTGCAGCTGCGGTCACCCCGTCATCCACTAGAAAGTAGCTTGGTGATCAGTCATCCCGAAGATGGCGCTGATGTGTATCTGACAATTGAACCCTATATTCAGGCCATTGCAGAAGAAGAAATCGAAAGGGGCGTGAGACGGGTCAATGCGAAAAGTGGCTGGGCAATTATGGTAGATCCGAGCAGTGGAGAGATCGTTGCCCTTGCGCAATATCCCGGATTTAGGCCCGAGCGCTACCGAGATTACTACAATGATCCCGCTCTTCATAATATGGACAAAGTCAAAGGTGTGAGCGATTGTTTTGAACCGGGATCTACTATGAAACCCCTCTCAGTGGCTCTCGCCTTTCTCGCCAACAAAGAGCTAGAAAAGCGGGGACAACAGGCTCTATTTTTTCCGGAAGAAATGATTTCTGTGCAAGATGGTATGTTTCCCGGAAGAAAAAATCCGGTCAAAGATGTGGGACGTCACCGCTTCCTCAACATGTATTTGGCAGTGCAAAAATCCTCAAATATCTATGTCGCCAAGCTCGCACAAAAAATCGTAGGCGCCCTTGGAGAAAAGTGGTATCGTCAGCAGTTACAAGATGTTTTTGGATTTGGAAAGAAAACCGGTATTGAACTGCCGGCAGAAAGCGCGGGATTTTTGCCCAGCATTGATGGAAATACTAAATCGGGCAAATTGTCATGGTCCATACCGACCCCCTGCTCTCTTGCTTTTGGGTATAACCTGCTTGCAACGAGCTTGCAAATGGTGCGTGCCTACTCTATCATTGCCAACGGAGGGTGGGATGTCAAACTGACTTTGATTAAAAAAATTGTAAAAGAGCAAGATGTGCTCTTTGAGCGCACACCTTTAGAAAAACCAAAGCGGCTGCTCGAAGACAAGATCAGTCAAAAGCTCATCTTTGCATTAAAATTAGTGACCAAACCCGGAGGGGGGGGGTGGCGCGGCGACATCCCCGGTTACACGGAAGCGGGCAAGACGGGGACAACAGAAAAAATCGTGGGCGGTGTCTATTCCACACGACACCATTATGCGAGCTTTGTTGGTTTTGCTCCTGCGCCTTGCCCCCGTTTTGTGCTTTATATTGGCATTGACGAACCGGAGTATCGCTTTTTGCCTGGAGTGGGCAGGACCTACTTCGGAGGGCAGTCTGCCAGCCCTGTTTTTAGCAGAATTATGTCCCGGACTTTCGAGTATCTCAGCATCCCAAAAGATGATCCCTATGGGTATCCAAAAGGGGATCCCCGATCTGATAGTAAAAAAGCAGACTGGATGGAGCAAGTTGTAATGATAAAGGAACTATATGAGAAGTGGAACGCGCGTTGATCTGCTCTTTGAAGGGGTGGAAGTGGCATTTCATGGAAATAAAAAATCCAAAATTACCGGATTGAGTGCGCACTCTAAGAAAACTCGCCCGGGAGATTTATTTATCGCCAAAAAGGGGGCTGCAAAATGGATCCCCCAGGCCGTGGCTTCTGGATCTCTAGCAATTCTCACAGATTGCTACGACCCTTGCTTAGAAATCCCCGTTCAAATCATTTACAAGGATCCCGCCTTAATTGAGCTAGAAATAGCTAGCCGTTTTTTTTGCCATCCATCCAAAGAGCTCTTTCTCATTGGGATTACGGGCACCAATGGAAAAACGACCATCGCCCATATCATTGCCTATTTATTAACACCTTGCGGCTTGATGGGGACTATGGGGATTTGTCTGGAAGAGACGCGCATCCCCTCCGATCTTACGACAAACGATATGGTCACCAATCAAAAATATCTCCGAGAAATGCGCAATTGCAACATTGAGCATGCTGTCATGGAGGTCAGTTCTCACGCTTTGGATCAAAAAAGGGTACACGGCCTCGATTTCGATGTAGCCATTTTTACCAACTTTTCTCGAGACCATCTCGATTATCACCCCACAATCAAACACTATTTGGCTGCCAAGGCTAAGATATTTGATTTGATTGATCACGAGGAGAAAATTGCCCTTTTGAATGCAGATGACCCAGCTTCTCGGTGCGCTTTTGGGCAGTGCTGCGCAAGGGCCCTTACCTTTGGCATCAAAAAAGCAGCCAATTATCGCGCGAGCAGTCTCCGATTTTCTCTGTCAGGGACCCGCTTTACACTGACCTTTGAAGGTCGAGATATTGAAATAGAAACTACGCTTATTGGGCGCTTTAATGTGCTCAACACATTGGCTGCTTTAGCTGCTTGTCATCAAAGAGGGCTCTCTTTTGAAAAGATGCAAAAAAAGCTAAGGAGCTTTCCCGGTGTTTTTGGACGTCTTGAAAAAGTCCCAAACGGGAAGGGGATTCATCTATTTGTCGATTTTGCCCATACCCCGCAGGCACTCGAGGAGGTTCTCTCTACCCTATATCACCTAAAAACGGGGCAAATCATTACAGTATTTGGGTGTGGAGGAAATAAAGATGTGGGCAAGCGACCCCAAATGGGAAGAGTAGCCGAGCTTTTTTCTGACGAGGTGATTGTCACATCTGACAACCCCCGGCAAGAGGAGCCGCTTGAAATATGCAAACAAGTGGTAGCGGGAATGAGTAAGAAAAAAGCATTGATTGAAGTGGATCGCTATCGAGCGATTGAAAAGGGGATTGCTCTAGCTGCGAAGGGAGATATTGTTCTCATTGCAGGCAAGGGGCATGAAATATCTCAACACACTTGGGGGCGTGTGGTCCCTTTTGATGATCGGAAGATTGCACATGAAATTTGTAATCATTCTACTTGATTGCTAAAATGTATGGCTTTGATGAGGCAATCGATGAGTTTTCGTGCAGCACTTTTTTCAACTTTGTTTTTTTTGCCTTTTATTACGGCTTGCTCTCAAATAAGCAAAAATCAACACGGCAGCCCCTCTTTTAATACTGTAGATAAAAACAGACAAAAATATCTTATTGTGCTCGATCCTGGGCATGGGGGATTTGATATGGGTGCGAGTTCACATCAAGTGGAAGAAAAAACTTTGGCTCTGCGCATGGCGAAAATTGTCAAACAGCACCTCTCCCGCATGGGATATCGGGTCATTTTAACACGTAGCCGAGACGTATTCCTCCCTCTCGATCAGCGCACCTCCATTGCCAATCGAACAAAAAGTCACCTGCTCGTGAGCCTGCATTTCAACGCCTTCAAAGATCCGAGCGCCCGAGGAATTGAGGTGTATTACTACGGCAAAGGGTCAAAGTGGAGACATATCAATTCTAAAAAACTTGCTCAATCTGTCCTTTCTCGGATGCTATCTCAGACCAAGGCCCCTTCAAGGGGGGTAAAATGTGGTAATTTTCATATTGTGCGCGAAGCAAACATGCCGGCGATTTTGGTCGAAGGGGGGTTTATCACCCATCCCAAAGAGCGGGAACAAATCAAAGACAAAACCTACTTCAATCGCCTTGCCCGGGGGATTGCCGAAGGGATTGACCGTTACTTTTTTCTTTGAAGGTGCGCTATGATGGCTGCTTTTCCCGCTTGATAAAGAGGTAGTCTTTGCTTTTTGATTCTGCGCTCAGAGAGAAAAGGTCAATTTTATACCCCTCAATCAATTTGTTTCCCCACTCCTTTTTCTGATGAAGAGAGGTCTCTTTTTCAGGTCCAATGGGAAGAGCTTTTCTATTTTGGTAGAAAAGAGCAATCGAGTGGAGGGGGAGATGTTTTTTCCCAAATCGGGTAAAAGTGCGGGGGGTATTAAAAACGCGCATGGTGTCTCGCATAGCCGCTTTACGGTAGATGCACATGTAAGGGGACTGTTTGAGTCCCTCCTGACCGATCTGCAATGCGAAGATTCCATTTCCCATATAAAAGGGCTCGGTAGACAAAGGGCTTTCCTTGTTTTTCTCAAGCAAGAGAAATAGGCAGTCGGCATGTGCTTTTTCTAGCGCTTGAACCGAAGTGTGCAAGTCGAGTTTTTGGTGAAAGATATGCGAATCATTTGCGACCAAAAGGTAGGGCATACCGTAGCGACGGTTGGCCAGTGTTTGCTCTAGAAGGCTTTCAAAATCGCTATTTGGGTAGTCGCATACTTCCATGAATTGCACCCCTGGAAACGCACTTTTTATGCTGAGATAGGCTCTTTCGAGCTGTTTATCATGGCTTTGATAGATCACATGAATTTCGTTGATCCCAGTCACCTGTGCGTAGAGAGACTCTAAGCAAGCGTACAAGTGGAGCGGAGAATCCTCCGAAAAAATGAGGATATCCCCCTTTTTAGGATGGTGAGAGGGGTGATCGAGGCTTTGATCGAGACCAGTAATACTTGGATAAGGGGTAATTGAGCTCAAATGAAAGTCCACTGCCATCACGTGGTGCAAATACTGCTTGCGCGTATCAGAGGGCTTAGTGTCATTTTTTACGAGCATCACTTCGTCTGTAAACAAAACGTGCTGAGGCCCCATTTCAAAAAGGGGGTATAAAAAAGCGTCCACTTCATCGACAAATTGGGAATCTAAGAGCAGATCCTGCAAGTGAATTTTTTTAAAGTAAGCAGCTGGGAATGAGATGAGAGAACAGGTAGTGGGCAAACCCTCCTGGCGGCCCCTTTTCTCTTTGAGAAAAAAATCAGAGCAGGCCCGCCCACCAATTTTTTGATAATCTGGATAATGAATTCCTCGACTATAGGTCATCCATACATCTGGATTTGCATACAGATCGTTCAAGTGACTGAGCACATGTTCATGCGCTAGCCAATCGTGCCCATCCAAAAAAATAACGATCTCACTCGGACTCATGTTATGAATCGCCTTATAAACCGCCTCTACAAGGGGCTTTGTATGTTCGTAGTGCACTAAAATCAAATTGTTTTCACAGGGTGCAAAAGGAGAAAATGCGCGCACTTTTTCTTTGGTTTGATCGGTTGAACCATTGTCTAGGTAAAGCACTTTATAATGGGGATAAGATTGTTTGAAGATCGATGTAAGCTGTTTTTCACAGAACTCTGCGGCATTGTTTGCCAAAACCAGAAAGGTAAAGGTGCGATGTTCTGAGATCGGATGAAACGTTTGCAGCTGGTTTTGAATCGCGTAGGACTCCTTTACTTTGCTTGGAGCTCGGATCATCTGATGAAAATTGGGAAGCGGAGTTAAATAAATGGCATACGCAGCGACGATCAGACATAAAAAGAGAAGCAACTTTTTCATGAAATGCATTCTGTAACAAAAAAAAGTTTTTTTGAAGTAAAATTCGGAAAGACCCCATCTCTTTGCAAAAGCTCATCGCCGCCTTACAGGCCTAGGGTTTTTTGGGGAATTTTTGAACATGTTCAATGGAGCGAAAAGGTCCGTTTTATAGATATGCGCGTGCTACTCACGGGGGCAAATGGGTATATTGGGGCAAGACTTCTCCCCTTCTTGATCGGGGAGGGGCACGAAGTGCTTGCTTTTGTTCGTCGCAAAAGCAGCGTACGCATTCCCCGAGGAGCGGAAAGCAAAGTAACTGTGGTGGAAGGGGACCTTTTGCACAAAAAATCGCTTGAAAATATCCCGAAAACAGTGGACGCCGCGTACTACCTCGTGCACTCCATGGCACATAAGCACGGGGACTTTCAGCTGCTCGATAACGAGGCTGCGCAAAATTTTGTGGATATGATCAACGGCACGACATGTCGGCAAATCATCTACCTCACGGGCTTGGTGCCAAAAGGCTCTCTTTCAAAGCATTTGCAGTCTCGCTTGGAGGTGGAAGAGATTTTAGGAGGGGCAACCCCCCCTTTGACCGCTCTGCGCGCGGGGATTATTATCGGAGCAGGCAGTGCATCTTTTGAAATCATTCGGGATTTAGTCGAGAAGTTGCCTCTGATGGTCGCTCCCAAATGGGTTATGAACTTCACGCAGCCCATCGCCGTAGTCGATGTGATCGATTACCTCATTCGGGTGCTCGGCCATCAAAAATGTTTGGGGAAAACCTTTGATATCGGAGGTCCCGATGTGCTCACCTACAAAGATATGCTCATGGAGTACGCAAAAGAGCGAAAGCTCTTCCGTTTGATTATTCCCGCTCCTGTGTTGAGTCCTCGCTTTTCCTCTTATTGGCTGATCTTAATCACTTCTACTAACTATTTTATCGCTCGTAGTTTGGTTGATAGCATGAAAAACGATACTGTGTGCAAAGAATGCCAAATCCACTCTATCATCCCCAAAAAATGTCTGCCCTATCGAGCGGCGCTTAAACGCACTTTAGATAAAATCGCGGCAGATCAAATTCCATCAACTTGGAAAGATAGTTGGTCTTCGAGTGGACTGCGATATCTTTCTGAGCAACAAGTTGAGGTGCCCGAACATGGATGTTTATCCATGGATGCAAAACAAAAATTTCGCGCCCGCCCCGAGGAGGTGTTTTCCCGGATTCAACAAATGGGGGATTCCAAAGGCTGGTGTTATATGAATTGGGCCTGGCGGTACCGCGGTTTTTTTGATCGTATCATCGGTGGTGTGGGCCTGAGAAAAGGAAGGCGTAGCTTGAAAGAGCTATATCCCGGAGATGTCATCGATTTTTGGAGGGTGCTCCACATAGATCGTAAGAACTATCGGTTACTTTTATTTGCGGAAATGAAGGTCCCCGGTGAGGCGTGGTTAGAATTTACAATCAATCAAAAAGAGGAGGGATTTGAAGTGGTCCAAAGGGCAATCTTTCGACCGCGCGGGCTATTTGGGCGATTTTATTGGTACCTCTTCTGCCCCGTGCATCTGATTCTGTTCGGTGGTATGCTGCGCAAATTGGTCAAAGGGTTAACATGATCCGGCTCGGTCTTTGCTGCATGTTTGTATCTGAACCAATCAAGTTTCGGCAAGTAACCCTTGCTTACCTGCGCCGTTTGGAAAAACCCCGTGACCATCTCTCTTCTCTGATCATCTCCAATGTTTTGGCCCTCAAACAGTCGCTTGCGTACTGCGCTCGTCATGGCGTGGGCTGCTTTCGCATCAACAGTCAACTGTTTCCCGCCTTTTCCCATCCAGATTGGGCCTATACCATAGAAGAGCTGCCCGATGGGGAAAAGATCATAGGGCTCTTAGAGGAGTGCCGCTCTCTGCGCTCTGAAAAGGGGCTCCGCCTCACAATGCATCCCGATCAGTTTATTGTGCTCAACTCACCCAAAAAAGAGGTTGTGCAAAGGGCGATGGTAGAGCTCGATTATCACGCACTTCTCTCCGATTTTTTGGATATTGACGTGATCAATATCCATGGGGGCGGAGTGTACGGAGACAAGAAAGAGGCACTGAATCGTTTCAAAACGCACTACGCGTATCTTCCAGAAAGGGTCAGAAAGCGACTGACTATAGAAAATGATGATAAAAGTTACACCCCGCTCGATCTCTTTCCCCTTTGCCACGATCTCAAAGTCCCTCTCGTCTACGACATACACCACCATCGCTGCCTTGGGGATGCTCTATCCGTGCAATCGGCAACGCAGCAAGCGATCAAGACGTGGAATCGAGAGCCCCTTTTCCATATTTCCAGTCCCCTTGAAGGGTGGACGGGACCCAAACCAGAGCGGCATCACGATTTCATTTGCCCTGCCGACTTTCCCGATGCATGGAACAATTTAACACTTACTGTGGAAGTCGAAGCCAAAGCAAAGGAGCTCGCCGTATCCCAGTTAAAAGATCATCTCAAGGCTAAAGGGGTTTCTCTTTGGCACTGCGCCGTGAGTGCTTGATGATGCCAGAGCGCACAAGTCCTAAATGGACGCTAAGAGTCTTTAAACGCTGAAATCAAAAAAGGTTTGTCCAGTTAATCGATATAGATTATCTGTACATAAGATGAAATAAAAACCGAAGAAATTAGGAGAAATAACTGAGGTAATCAATTTTTAAGAAAAAATCATTCTACAGAAATAAAT
>JAQFVP010000037.1 GCA_027942475.1 Simkania sp.
GAGTAAGCGCCTTAATGCGTAGATGGCTGGCAGCGACTGTATGCCATGGTACGAACCAATTGTTTTGGAGGAGTTTAAGAATCGCTCACTTGATGAATTGATAAGGCTCGAGCCCTACCCAGATGCCACGGGGATAGATCATAAGTTTTTAAGCCCGACTTTTGCGGAGGTAAAAGAGGCTCATTTCCGAGAATTTATGAAGGAATAAGAAAATGAAGAGATTTTTTATGTAATATTTAATATATTAACATGGTTTTTAACTTTTGGATGTAGCCCTATGCAAGATGAACTTTTAGATGACAAAAAAATTGCTGATCGGATCACCGCAAACACAGCAAAAAAGCTCAAAAAGGAAAAAAACCTGATCTTAATAAGCACCGGTAGGGGGATGGTGGGTCCAATAAGCGCGCTAGGTATGAGTTTTGATTTCTATCAGGAGGTAGACCTTAATGCTGCTAGAGATTTGATTGTTTTTGCTGTTAATGAATATCTTACTGCAATCAACACAAGCCAAGAGATTAGGCCTTACCTCAAGGAATATCCATTTCCCGCAAAAAGGGTAAAAATCGAAATTTCTGTGTATAGCCCAGATAGGCGCGACCTCCCACCAGGAAAGATTCAGTACATAGAGTGCATTAATGGTGTTGTGGAATATTCTAATTTTTCAGACCTTAGTCAGCCCATACATACGGAGACCTATGATGAAGCATTCAGTAAAATACATTCCTCCCCATCCAATGATAAGAAAGATAAATAGGGGGATTATTTTTTCGGGACCCGTCGGTGGGAGGGAAGTAATTGGATCTTGGGGTGAAATGTTGACGAGTAAGCGCCTTAATGCGTAGATGGCTGGCAGCGACTGTATGCCTACGACTCTAGAGGATTCCTTGTATCTGCCGAGCAAATCGGATTTCGCGAGGGCTCTAATTGGCTCGACCCCCCACGTGAACAGTGCGCTTTAGTAAAGCGCTTGTATGACGCAGATGGCCGCCTGACCTATGAGTCCACAAAAACGATCCAAGAAAGAGTGTGTTATTGGAGAAGAAAAATCAAAAATATCCTCTGGGAAGCCCTTGTGTAATGCTAAAGATTTGCCAACACATCGTCATATGGAGAAAAACTTCTTATGGAACTCGAAGTAAAGCAGGCGCTTACTCGTCAACATTTAATTCTAAAATCCAAGCTCCTTCGATCTAATACTCACCCCACCCCTCTCCACAAACAGAACATCCCCCACTGAACGGATACCCCAAACCACACCAACACCGCAAAACTTCCCTGCATAGAAAAAATTGATGGTAAATCGAGGTTCTCAGTTTTGCACACTTTATTTTTACTCAAGTCTTAGGTTATAATAACGTGGTTATGGAATCTTTTGAAATTGAACGTGCCATTCAAAAATGCCTTGAAACTCCCTATCTTCGGGTATTTAGCCCTCGTTTGGACGGAGTGCATTTTGAGGCGATCGTTGTTTCACCCAATTTTATTGGCAAATCATTAGTTGAGCAACACAAAATGGTCATGCATGCTTTGCAAGATCACTTTCAAAGCGCTTTGCATGCTTTGAGCCTAAAGACCTTTACACCCGAGCAATGGGAGAAAAACTGCAATGGATAACGTCTTAGAAACGATCAAAAAGGATGTGGAATCCAATCCTGTCCTGCTCTTTTTAAAGGGCACAAAGGCTAACCCCGTGTGCGGGTTTTCTGCAAAAGTTGTTTCTATTTTAAACGAAATAGGGATTGAGTACGAAACGCGTAACGTGTTAGAAGATGATGACTTGCGGCTCGGAATCAAAGAGTTTTCCAGTTGGCCTACCATCCCTCAACTCTATATCAAGGGAGAGTTTATCGGCGGGTGCGATATCGTCACACAGTTATACGAGAATGGGGACCTCCAAGAGCTTTTGAGCGCTCAAAAGCTTAAATCTCCATCTCAAGCAGAGCAATGACCCATCTGTTTTCTTTCGGAGGGTGGCTGCTCTCTACCTTGCTGATCCTCTTACTCGCTCTCGCCCTCCACTTTTTCGTCACTCACTTATCTAAAAAGCTCATCCCAAAATTAAAAAATACCCACTTTGCTTGGGATTTTTCTCTGGTCAAGGCCCTCAACCTTCCACTCAAAGCTCTCGCTTGGGCGCTCGCCCTCTCTTTTGTTTTGGAAATTGTGAGTGAGCATTTTGAAAGCGAAACATTTGCATATTTTTTTCAGACCCTCCGCACGATTGCGATCATCCTTTTTTTTGTATGGTCTTTGATGCGATTCATCAAAAATATGGAGATGCAATACACCAAAGGGCACCGCAGAATAAAAAAGGGGTATGACAAGACAACTGTGCGCGCAGTATGCCAAATTGGCCGAATCGTTTTGATCATCGTCGCCATTTTGGTCTATCTTCAAACCCGTCAGATTAACATTTCCGCTTTTCTTGCAGTTGGAGGTGCTGGAAGCCTTGTCTTGGGTTTAGCAGCCAAAGACCTCCTCGCCAATTTTTTTGGTGGTTTAATGATCTATCTCGATCGGCCCTTTAGCGTAGGAGATTGGATTCGCTCTCCAGATAAAGAGATCGAGGGGCATGTCGAGACCATAGGTTGGCGTTTGACCCGTATCCGTACATTTAGCAAACGCCCCCTCTATGTCCCCAACGGAGTTTTTTCAAATATTTCGGTCGAAAACCCTTCGAGAATGTCAAACCGTCGGATCAAAGCGAGAGTAGGTATCCGCTATGAAGATGCCCGTAAAATGGGGCAGATTGTATCTGCTGTGGAAGAGATGCTGCGAAACAACGAAGAGGTGGATACCCAAATGCGCCTCGTTGTTCGGTTTGACGAGTTTGGCCCCTCTTCTTTGAATTTTCTCATTTATTGCTTTACCAAAGCGACCCAGCTCACCGACTATTTGACGGTGCAACAAACTATTTATTTGAAAGTAATCGAAATTATTGAAAGTTATGGCGCGCAGTGTGCATTTCCGACGACCACTGTGCATATTCCCGAGGGAATCCAATCTCAAGATTATCGAAAGCCTTGAACGAAACCCTCTTTTTTTTTCATATTTTGCTGCTCATTTTTTCTATTTTCTGTGCTCTTCGTCTCGGACGCGCAGCGCTACTCGCACTATTTAGTGTGCAAGTGATTATCAGCAATCTCTTTGTAACCAAGCAGATTCTTTTTTTCGGTTTTCATATCACATGCTCAGATGTGTATGTGGTAGGGTCCCTGTTTAGTTTGAATCTCATCCGGGAATATTTTGGGAAAAATGCGGCCAAGCGAGCTATTTACGTTGCCTCTTTTCTTCTTTTTTTCTTCACCGCTATGTCGCAACTCCATTTAACATATACCCCCAGCCCTCATGATCAGACGCAAACAGTTTGGACCTCTATTTTGGGTGTGACGCCGCGGATCACTTTGGCCTCTTTTCTCGTCGCCTTTTTGTGCCAGCGTTTGGATATCTGTTTGTATGGCTTTTTCAAGCAAAAGGGTTTTTCCAAAACTATGGCTTTCCGTTTCGGGGGGGCCTCGCTGATCTCGCAATTTGTCGATACCGTGCTCTTTAGTTTTCTCGGCCTTTACGGTCTTGTCTACTGCATGACAGACATTATTATTGTAAGTTATTTAATCAAGGTCTTTGTTATTTTATCTATGACCCCTTTTACTGTGCTTGCAAAGAGAGTAGTTCGTGATCCCCTTTACCTTTGAAATTTTGCACCAATCATCCCGATCAAGAGCACGAGTGGGGCGTATCCATACACCCCATGGGATGATTGATACACCCAACTTTGTCGCCGTGGGAACCAATGGTGTATTGAAGGCCCTCGACAACCAAATGGTGCAGTCAATTGGACTCCAGCTCATGTTTTGCAACACGTATCACCTCATGTTGCAACCGGGAACTCATACCATCAAACAAGCGGGAGGAATCCACCGATTTATCAATCGCCATCTTCCGATCATCACCGATTCGGGTGGCTTCCAATTGTTTAGCCTGAAATATGGTGGCGTGGCCAATGAACTCAAGAGCAAAGGGGGTAAAAAAAATGAGAGTTTTGCTCCAAAGGTAACAGATGATGGAGTGGTTTTCCGCTCGTACCGGGATGGGAAACGGGTACTTCTTACCCCAGAGCTCTCTATCCAAGCGCAAAAAGCATTTGGTGCAGACATCATTGTGTCTTTTGATGAGCTGCCCCCCTACCATATCTCTTTGGAAGCCCTCAGTCGATCTTTAGACCGCACCCACGAATGGGAAAAAAGATCGCTCGATACCCATCTCGAAAACCCCCAAGGGCAAGCGATCTACGCCGTTGTGCACGGAAACACCAATTACGCATTGCGAGAAAAGAGCTGTCGATTTTTGTCCCGCCTCCCTTTTGATGGATATGCAATTGGAGGTAGCATGGGAAAAACCAGAAAAGAAATGGTAGATATGCTTAAGTTTACCTTGACGAGGCTGCCCAGACATGCTCCCAACCACCTCCTTGGAATTGCCGATCTACCGTCGCTTAAAGCGTGTGTTCCACTTGGAATTGACACCTTTGATAGCTCTTATCCAACCAAGGTGGCTCGTCACGGAACCCTATTGACCCAGACAGGGCCTATAAAAGTGATCCAAGCTATTTATAAAAATCATTTTATGCCCCCTTGTAAGGAGTGTTCGTGCTATACCTGCAGACATTATACACTAGCTTACCTCCATCACCTGTTCAAAGCAAAAGAGCTCTCAGGACTTACCCTTGCTTCTATTCACAATCTTCACTTTATGGTAGAATTGATGGTTGACTATAAAAATAAAATCTTACTAAACCACATTTAGTTGGATTAAAAAATCGCTTGCTTTACGTTGCTTTAGATTTTTCCCAAATGCAGCGCAAAAGGGTCTAATGTTTATTTTTCTCTCTATTTTTATGTACGCCGTCTGGTCCACCGTTTTTCCCCTGGGAAAGATCGCCCTCGGCAGCGCGCCCCCCCTTTTTTTGACCGGCTTTCGGATGCTTTTTGCCGCAGCAATTTTACTCGGGTGGCTTGCCATCAAAGATCGTCAGATGCTCAAGCTGGGCAAAAAACAGATTTTGCCCCTTATGGCTTTGGCCATTTTCAGTATTTATGTAACAAACATTTTAGAATTTTGGGGTTTGCAGCGTCTTAGCGCCGCAAAAACCTGTTTTATCTACTCTCTTTCCCCCTTTTTCGCGGCCATTTTCTCCTACATCCATTTTGGAGAAAAGGTCAATCTACAAAAAATTTTGGGTATGGTGATCGGTCTTATTGGTTTTATGCTCGGTTTGTATCTATCCAAGGGACCAAAAGAGATGTTTAGTGTGGTTGGAATCTTTTCATGGCCAGAGCTCTCGATTGTAGGGGCCGCTCTCGTTTCGGTGTATGGTTGGGTCTTGCTCCGAGTGCTCGTGAAAAATCAAATGGTGTCCCCCCTGTATGCCAATGGGTATAGCATGCTACTTGGTGGGGCATTAGCCCTTTTGCACTCTTTTTTTGTTGATAGCTACCATCCCCTTCCCATTTCAAATGGGCAGGGTGTTGTTTTTCTTCGAAGTGTGACTCTGATGGTTTTGATTTCTAATGTGCTGTGCTATAACCTCTATGGTTTTCTTCTCAAGAGGTTTACGGCAACATTTTTATCATTTGTGGGATTAATTAGCCCATTTTTTACTTCACTAAGTGGTT
This sequence comes from Simkania sp., assembly GCA_027942475.1. Taxonomy (GTDB): domain Bacteria; phylum Chlamydiota; class Chlamydiia; order Chlamydiales; family Simkaniaceae; genus JANQSR01. The sequence continues at coordinate 5,679 of JAQFVP010000037.1, forward strand.
GGATTTTGCTCAAAGAACCCCCCTCTTGGATTATTTTTATCTCGATGGGTATTGTCTCTTTAGGGCTTTTTCTTGTCTATCGAGCCGAATTAAAACAGGGATATATACTCGGTCGACGCAAGCTATCCACCCCTTTTCGATGAGGGGCTTTCCCCCCTTTTTTGAAAATAATTTTTCAAACTTTTCTTTATCTCCTTGCTGATAAATGGTATAGTAGGGATCTTTTTCATATCAAAATTAAATTGGCCAAATCGGTGTGTCTAGAGTAGCTGTTATAGGAGCGGGTTTTGCAGGTCTTGCTCTGTCTTACCACTTGCTCTTGCAAGGCTTTAGAGTCTATCTTTTCGATGCAAAAGGAATTGGAGGGGGAGCCTCTGGTATTGCCGCGGGCCTTTTGCACCCATACAAAGTAAGTGGAAAATTGAAGTGGCGGGGGGAACAAGCTATGGCAGAGGCGGAGTATTTGCTGCAAATTTCTGAGCGGGCTTTGGGCCGAGATGTGCGAGACCGGGGCATTTTACGCCTTGCTCTTGATGATCAAGGGGCAGCTCGCTTGAAAAAAAATATGAAAAGCACCATGTGCGGCGCGCACTGGTGGGAAAAAGCTACATGCTCTTCTCGATTGCAAAAAGGTTTTGTTGCCCAATCGGGACTTTTTATGCGATTTGGTCAAACGGTGCATGCCAAACTTTATCTAGAGGGGCTTTGGAGAGCTTGTCGAGATTTGGGGGCATGTTTTGAGAAGAGGGAAGTAGATTTGTCCCTTATGAGTCATTTTGATCAAGTCGCAATTGCCGCGGGGGGCGATATAAAAAAATTTGAGCCGTGCCGCTTGCTCAATATAGAGCAAAATAAGGGACAAATTCTCTTATGTAAAAAGCCTCTCTATTTTACATTAGAGCTTAGCGTGATGGGCAAAGGGTATGTGGCAATGAGTAACGATACAAATTGTTTTTATTTAGGTTCTACCTACGAACGTAACTATCTCGATGAGTCCCCTTGCTTGGAAAGGGCAAAGCGGACTATTTTTGAGAAAGTCGAGCAATTTTTTCCTTTGTGCAAGTCTCTTGAGGTTTTGCGATGCTCGGCCGGAGTGCGCGTAGACCGTCAAAGAGCTGCGCTTCCCCTCTGTGGAAAACTGCAGCCCCGTCTATGGGTGGTCACGGCCCTGGGTTCTCGCGGACTGCTTTATCACGGATTGGTGGGCAGGTTTCTCTCTATGGCAATATTGCAAAATGACGCAGCGCTCATTCCCAAAGAGTTTTGCCTATGACTGCCCAAGCTCTTTTTCTCGGAACAGGAGCATCGATGGGCATTCCCATCATTGGGTGTGATTGCTCCGTGTGTAGCTCCTCCTCTTTGTACAACCAAAGGATGCGCTCTTCCCTTCTTCTTTCCATCGGGAAAAAACGGTATTTAATCGATGTGGGTCCCGATTTTCGGATGCAGGCTCTAAAACACGGGATTGATCGGCTCGATGGTGTGCTCCTAACCCACGGCCATTACGACCATGTCTCAGGCCTTGATGATTTGCGTATTTTTTACTTAAGGCAAAAAACACCTATTCCTTGCGCGCTTTCCAAGGAAACGCTCAAAGAGATCGAAATTCGATACCACTACATCCTTGCTTTTGAAGGGAAAAAAAAGGATGCTGCCTTTATACCATTTGATTTCCACCTACTTGAAAAAAAGGAGGGGGAGATCTTATTTGCAGGGCTTGATCTCAAATATTTTAGCTACTTTCAAAGAGAAACCAAAGTAACCGGTTTTAGGTGCAAAGATTTTGCTTATGTCGTAGATATTTCAGATTATGACGAATCTATTTTTGAGAGTTTAAGAGGAGTCAGAGTACTTGTGATAGATGGAATGAGTTGGAAGGAAACGAGGGCTCACCTGGGAATTCCCGAGGTAATAGAACTTGTGAAAAAAGTGGGGTGCAAGCGGGCATATTTGACCCATGTTGCTCATGAAACGGATCACCAGTGGACAAGTGACAAACTGCCAGAGGGGATGCTCGTGGCATATGATGGGTTAAAGTTAGATTTATGGTAGAAAAAGACCTTCTAGACGAAGATGTTCGTTACAAAATCGGTGATCTGCAAACTGCGCTCCTTGTCGGATGTTATGCCCAAGCCTCTGATATCAAGGCTTGCAAAGAATATATCGATGAGCTCGAGGCTCTTTCTAACACCTATGGGTTTAAAGTGGTTTCTAAAAACCCCTGTCCGCTGCGTAAAATACGCGCGAGCACCTACCTCGGTAAAGGTAAGCTCCAAGAGTTGTTCCTTTTGGCGGAGGAAAAAAAGGCCGATGTTGTCATATTTGACGATGAAATCGCTCCAAACCAACAGCACCTTTTAGAAAAGTTTTTCAATCGCCCTGTCTTAGATAGGACCGAGCTTATTTTAGAAATCTTTTCAAAGAGAGCCCGAACAAGGGAAGCCAAGCTGCAAGTCGATTTGGCAAAAAATGCATACCAACTGCCCCGGCTAAAGAGGCTTTGGACCCACCTATCCCGTCAAGTTGCGAGTGGTAAGGGTTTTTTGAAAGGGGAGGGAGAGCGGCAGATCGAGCTCGACCGCAGAATTGTTCGGGATAAAATTTCCCGTCTCAAAAAAGAGCTTGAAGAGGTGCGCCTTCAAAGAAAAGTGCAGCGCCATGCGCGCCATCGCTCAAACATTCCCATGTTCGCCATTGTCGGATATACTAACGTGGGCAAATCTACCCTTTTGAACGCTTTAACACAGGCAGATATTCTCATTGAAGATAAGCTGTTTGCAACATTAGATACGACAGTGCGTAAATTTACCTTAACTCAGGGCCAAGAGATTCTCCTCGTCGATACGGTCGGTTTTATTCGAAAAATCCCTCATACACTGATCGCCGCTTTTAAGAGCACCTTAGAAGAGACGATGTACACCGATATTTTACTTCATTTAATCGATGTGAATCACCCAATGGCCGAAAAGCATGGCGTGTCAACGCTCGAAGTACTTCGAGAGCTCGGTGTGGAGGGCAAACCTATGATCACCGTACTCAACAAAAGCGATCTTCTATCTCACAAAAAAATGATTGCGAAATTCAAGCTGAAATACCCCCGTGTGGTGGCCATTTCCGCCCTTAAAAGGACCGGTTTTGATGAACTTTTGCACATGATGGCAAGTGCGATCAAAGAGCTGCGCAAAATCGTCAAATTGAAAATTTCACAAAAAAATTATGCTGTTTTAAGTGAGCTTATGGATAAGGGAAGGCTCATTCATCGGGAATTTGAGGGTAATAATATTCTCGTTGAAATGGAAATTCCAGCCTATCTCGAAAGCAAATGTCACCCTTTTATGATTGAGGAAGTGTAAATGAACTATTTAACAAAAATTCCTTTGGAAGAACGCCCAAGGGAGCGGCTGATGAATCTCGGTGGTGATGCTCTTTCTTTGGTGGAGCTACTCGCGATCTGTTTGGGAAGTGGAACGCGAGGTGTCTCCGTGTTGCATCTTGCGGAGAGACTACTTGCAAAATTTGGAAATTTGTCCGAATTGGTCGAGGCATCTATACCCGAACTCATTCAAGTCAAAGGGATTGGGAAGGTCAAGGCAATTCGGCTTCAAGCAATCTTTGCTCTTGTCAAACGACTTCGAAAAACTACGGGAGCGGCGAAATTTCCCTTGAGCTGCCCAGAAGATGCCCGCTGCTTAATTGCCCCCCATTTAGAGGGGGCAAAACAGGAGAAAATTGCTCTTTTGCTGCGCAATATAAGGGGGGTTGTCTTTCATCATGAAATTGTTTCCTCTGGAACACTTTCTGAGGCTATGGCTCACCCGAAGTTGATCTTCCACTACGTCTCTTTGCACCACGCCCATAGTTTTATTCTCGTGCATAACCATCCGAGTGGGGATCCGGAGCCTTCCAAGAGCGATTTCAATTTGACCCATTTGATTCAAAGCATCGGACAGATGATGGGGGTTCCACTAGATGACCATCTCATCATTGGAAGGGGAACCTTTGTCTCTTTATGGGAAAGGGGGTTTTTTACGCGGTCTGTCTATTAAACAAAAACAAAGTAACTTCCGCCTGTGCAGCGATTGCTTGGGGCAGGGGGATCCCTTTCTTTTCTGGTAGATTTGTGGTATGATGTGCCGATGAAAAGGGAAAAATACAAAGTTGTCACTCTTGGGTGTCGTACTAATCAATATGAGTCACAAGCCTACATTGGTCAACTGAAGGCGCTCGGGTACGAGGAGGCGGGCCTTGGGGAAAAGGCGAATATTTGCATCGTAAATACGTGCACTGTTACCGCTTCCGCAGATAAGCGCAGTCTATATCAAATCCGAAAATTGGGCCGAGAATATACCCCTGAAAGACTCATCGTGACCGGTTGTATGGCAGAGCGTGCAGAGCGAGATATTCGATCGATTGATCAAGTCACCGACGTGGTATCCAATGCGCGTAAAACGATCCTTCTCAAAGAACTTTTTCCCGAAAAAAGTTGGCCTGAGTTTAAAATCGATCACTTTGAAGCGCACACCAGAGCTTTTGTCAAAATTCAAGATGGGTGCAATTCCTACTGTAGTTACTGCGTGATCCCCTTCGTTCGAGGTCGTTCCCGCTCAAAAACCGCAACAAAGATTCTCGCCGAAATCGAAGAGCTCATACAAAACGGATATAGAGAAATTGTATTGACGGGGGTTAATATCGGTGATTTTGATGGCGGATGCTCTAAAAATGGGATGCGGCTCAGCCATTTAATTCGTCTCATCGATGACTTGCCGGGATTAGAGAGGTTGAGAATTTCCTCAATTGATCCGGATGAGGTGGATGATGATTTGATCAAGGCAATTGTTGAGGGAAAAAAGACCTGCCATTCGATGCATATTGTCTTGCAGTCTGGATCGAACGTAATCCTAAAAAGGATGCGTCGCAAATACAATCGGCAACACTTCATAAAAGCGGTCAAGCGCCTGCTCGAAGCGAGTCCTGACTTTACCTTTACAACCGATGTGATTGTGGGTTTTCCCGGAGAATCACGAGAAGCATTTGATCAGACGCTCGATCTGATCCGCTCTATTCGCTTCGCCAAAGTGCACATGTTTCCCTATAGTGATCGACCAAAAACACGGGCCTCTCGCATGGAGGACAAAATTTCTCAGCAGGTGATCGAACAAAGAAAGCAAGCTTTGCTCAAAGTAGCCCAGCAGACAGCATTTTCTCTGAGGGAAACATATGTAGGGCGCACATGCAAAGTGTTACTAGAGAGCGCGAATATGGGGCACACCGACCATTTTCTCCCGGTTTTTATCTCCCAAAAGGGGATGCGCCCCAACGAAATCATCGATGTTAAATGTTTGGCTAATAGCGAAAAAGGGTTGGTTGGAAAAAAGGTAAAAGCAGATGCCCTCGCAGCCCTTTGACTCGATGCGTCCTTTTTCTCATACCTTCGGAGAAATTTGCTTAATTCCAGGTTCTTGCTCGGCTCTCCAAGCCTATCCAACTCGGATGCGGATCACTTCATTGGAGGCTATGCATAGAGAGATGATATTTAGCATCAAGCTCACGGGGCCTTTTAAAGGTTTTACCGTGATGCAGGACTTGGAAAAAAAGTTTGTACGCGTGTATGAGACAGCGAAAGAGGGTTTTTTTTCTTTTGCTTTACGATTTGAAAAAAACGCCTTGACTTTGACAGTAGAAAGATGCCCTGAAGAGGGGGTTTTTTTT
>JAQFVP010000038.1 GCA_027942475.1 Simkania sp.
AGCCAAACCCGCAAAACTGACGGGGCCCCATCTTCGTTGAATTTCTTCACGATATCGAGTCGGTTTTTAATTGAACCGTCGAGATAGGCGAACTGAATTCCTCGATGCTCAAAATCGGTCTTCATGATCTGCAACATACGGGTATATTGAGAAAAGATCACCGTTTTGTGCTTTCCTTCAATAAGGGTCTCCAACAGCTCGAGTAACATATCGTATTTCGCCGAATCCCCCGGTTCTGCTTTTTCTTTTGCGAAAATTGCCGGGTGGCAACAGATTTGCTTGAGACGGGTGAGGGTAGCGAGCACGTGAATTTGGACTTTGTCAAAACCATCCCTTTCCACGAGCTTAATGAGCTCATCACGAGCCGATGCTGCATAAGAGCGGTAGAGTTCTCGTTGCGTATCGGTGAGTTGGGTGTGATATACATTTTCTGATACGGGAGGTAAATCATCTAACACATCACTTTTCATACGGCGTAAAATGAAAGGGGAGACTTTTTTACGCAAATAACCGAGATTTTTAGCATGTTCTTCGTCAGAAACCCGCATGTACTTTTCTACAAACCTTTCGTAGTTCCCTAAGAATCCGGGCATCAGAAAATCAAAGAGGCTCCATAGCTCATCCAAAGAGTTCTCGATCGGAGTTCCCGATAGAATAAGCCGATGCTCCGATTTGATCATTTTTACCGATTTGGCATTGCGCGTACTCCGATTTTTAATATGCTGCGCTTCGTCTAAAATGAAGTAAGAAAATGAAAGACGGGTATACATTGCAATATCTTTTTGCAGCAGACTATAAGAAGTAATTATAAGATTGTATTTCTTGACATTTGCAAGGAGCTTTTTCCGCTGATGGGGCATACCATCGACGACCATCGTTTTGATCTGCGGATTAAATTTGTGACATTCCTCCTTCCAGTTGTAAAGAAGCGAAGTTGGACAGATGACCAAAGAAAGAGCTTTGGTTTTTTTTAGATGATGCGTCAAGGCAACAATAGCCTGCAGGGTTTTACCTAGCCCCATGTCATCGGCCAAAATTCCGTTGAGATACATCAAACGGAGCCGCTCGAGCCAATTTACCCCTTCTATTTGATAATTGCGCAACGTCGTTTTGATCTCCGGGGGGATCGGCTGAAATTTGAAGCGCTTCTTGCCGAGCATTTGACTGCGGATCTCTTTGAGTCGATTTGCCATGTTGAAGGAGACGGGGAGCTTTTTAAAACTCGCCTCATCAATGCTTGCCAAACTCCAAAGTGGTCGCTTGATTGATGCGCTGCTTAGCTCTTGGATTCCCAATTCCTCAAACAGCTGGACGATCTCACCCGTTTTTTCGAGATCTAAAACGAGAATCTTGGGAAGTTTTTGCGACTTGTCTTTTCGGCTTTTTCCCGATTTTTGGGACCTATTCACTTCGAGATAAGCTCGGCGAGAAATAATACAATCCCAAATCTGGTCCAACTTGATCCCTTTTAAAGCACCTTTGACTTCTAATTTAATTTCATAGGTGTCCACCCGCTGGGTAGCCAATAAATCGAGCTTGAATGTTGTTTTGTCATAAATAAACTGATCGAGCAGGTTTTGCGGACAATTAAATGTGACTCTATCTTGGTTTAAAGGGATCGTATCGGTCATGAATTCGATGATTTTTTTATCGGTTTTGGCCGTATAAACCTCTTGCTCCTCGTCAAAGGAAAAATCTCGAAAAAGGGAATGGATGATCTTTTGTTCCTCTACTAAATCACGCGCCATCACCCCTTGTTTTGTAACAAAATTCTGAATGGTCGCGTAGGTAAGAGACTTGAAAGAAGCCGGGACAACGGCTCCATCATAGAGAAAAGAGAGAGAAGCTTCGAGCTCCCCATTTAAAAAGGAGATGTCACATATCGCTTTTAAATCACCGACAAAAGGGAGAGTGGTAAAAACCTCTGTTACATTCTGGTGATCTACTTTTGCAAAGCGGGAAAGCTCGGGCAGTGCATTCTCAACAAATGTGCCAAAAAGTGGTTCTGGAATGGTAATCTCCCGAATGGGAAAAAAGCTATTGAGGTGTTGGCGAGTCATTTGCTTTTCAAAACGGTAATAAGTACCGCAGTAGATAATTCCCGGCCTCGCGCATTTAAAAAAGTGCACATCCTCGAGCATCACCGATTTTCCATCTAGTAAAATGGTTGGATTGAGCAGAATTTTGGTTGTTGGCGGATGAATAAACTCGAGGGTCATCTTGACATAAGCCGAAACTTTTGAAAAATGAACTGGAGATTCTAAATTTTCCTCATAAAGGCAAGGCAATACTAAACAATCTTGCTTCAAGCTGCCCCATCCCCTTTCTTTGAGGCTACTTAGAGCAATTTCTTGCGCTTTTGCCAAGATCATCCCAAACATTTCAAAATCCAAATATCCAATCCTGGATCCCTTTTCTCCATTCGATTTCTGTGGGAATCTCAAGTGATCCATAATCAGACGAGCAATTACGCTCTCTTGCTCATTAAATGAATCGAGCGTAAAAAAACACCCTTTGCCCCCAATAAAAGTTTCCTCTTCGTAGCGCATAGATTCAAAAAATTCGACAATATTGGGAACGTGCAGAGGTTTTGACCTAGAAGGCAATCGGAGAGCAATTTGAATTTCGACGTCCCCCTTGCCCTTCTTTTCTGTTAAGTTATAGATGACTGCGAGCTCTGCTTTTTCGATTTTTTTTTCTAGATTTGGTAAAAAAAAGGGGGATGTACCCAAAACATGGGCCGCCTGAATATACTCAGCAAGCACCTCTTTTTGATGCTCTTCCCCTTTTCTCTGCTCTTCTTTTGATTTGGCTTGTTTGACCGCTTCCAAGAGTTTTTCCCTTTCTTGACCATCAAATCCCCTCTTTTCGGCCAATTCATTCAAATCGGTTTCTTTGGAATATTCGACCAAAATCTCATCGAGATACGCCTCTAAATAAAAAAGGACGGCAGCGAGATGCTGACAGTCATAGTGGTAGGGACAATCGCAGTTTGAGTCAATCGTTTCACTTTCCTGGCGATCAATTTCTATTTCACTTTCATAGGCATTATTGTACTGTCCCATAACCTGAGCGCTAATTCTCAAGGTGCTGGCATCTAAGTGTAGAATTTTCGCGGAGAGCACTCGATTCAAGGTAAAGAGCTGTTTTCCATCTTTGAGAACGGTTGAGGAAAAATCCTGCTTGAGCTTCCTTAAATTCAGCATGCGTACAAAGTTACCTCTTATCTAGCTACGCTTGAAGTAAAATCAAAATCGCTTTTCGTTTTACATTTTTTTTTAAACAACTGCAATACATTTTTTAACTTTTATCCAAGCTTATAAGATGGGTCATCAACTCAAATGTTAGTGGGGCATTTTTATCAATTCTCTTTGGCAAGCTAATTGAGGGAAAAGTGTTTTTCATAAGGTCCCCTAAAATCTGATTGTTGCTTACCCTTTTTGATAAACATTTGAAAAAATCTCATCATTTCAATACAATTGGCCCCTCCTGGCTTGTGCAGGAGCAAAGTAATAAAGTGTCACGCGGGTGTGGCTCAGCGGTAGAGCATCACGTTGCCAACGTGAGGGTCGTGAGTTCGAATCTCATCATCCGCTTATTTTTTGTAGACTGAGAAATCAAAGTTCGTGGAAGACAAAAAAACTTTTAAATCAGAATCTGTGGCCTTCACAGCGGAATTTAAGCCGGACTGCGTAGTGGAATACAAAGTAGATGTTTTTCCCGACATCACGCAAAAAGCCAAAAAAGAGGCAATCCGATCGATTGCAAAAGAGGTTTCCATTCCGGGTTTTCGCAAGGGTAGGGCTCCCGAGGCCCTTATTGTCAAAAAGTTCGCCCAATCTCTACAAGAAAAATGGCATGCGAAGATTGCTAATTGCGCTTTTGCCGAGTGTCAAAAAGTATCAAAGATTCCCATATTGCACCAAGATAGTAAAGTCTCGGTTAACGTAGATGAGCTCTCTGAGGAGGGGACGGCCAAACTCACCTATGCTTTCGAGACAAAACCGATCATCCCCTCGATTGATTTTGCGAATATTACCCTAAAAAAGGAAGCTCGAGACCTGATCAATGAGGAAAAAATTGAGGAGACCATTCAGTCTATTCGCCTTTATTTTGCCAAGTGGAGTAAAATTTCTAACCGCGCTGTGCAAAAGGATGACTACGTCCTAATCGACGTGGATGTTGTGGAAGAAACGCCCCCTCGAAGGGCTTTGACGAACAATCGTTTTAAAGTCGATCGAAATTATATGCCAAAATGGATGTTTGAGATTGTGTTGGGCATGAAAATAGGGGAAACCAAACAAGGGGTAAGTATCCCAGATGATGATGCTCCCGAGCAAGTGAAAAAAGATAGCCCACCTAAAAAGGTCGCACTTATCCTCCGTTCCATCGAAATCGCCGAGCTCCCCGCTGTAGATGACACTCTTGCAAAGAAGGTGGGAGCTGCGACAGAAAAAGAAATGCGCAAAAATATAGAAAGGCTTCTCAACGATCAATCTAACAACAAAAGGCAGCAAGCGTATCGCACACAGATTGACCTTTACTTGCTTGCGAAATATAACTTTAGTCTGCCCAAGACCGTCTTGCAAGAAGAAATCCGCTCTAGAATCAAACAGATTATGTCGGATCCGGAAAGGCGAAAAATCATGACAAGTGCTAGTGCAGAAAAGCAAAAAGCAATGATCCAAGAAATTGAAAAGCAAGGAGAAAAAGCTCTTCGCCTCTTTTACCTCACCGAAAAGATCATTCGGGATCAAAATATTCGGATTTCCCCAACGGAGATCGACAAAGAGAGTCACGACCTTTTACATACACTGCTCAATGGATCTTCTTCCCCAAAAAGACCATCCCGAGAGCAACGCGAAATTGCTATGTCTCGTCTGATGTTGACCAAAGCGGAGGATTTTTTAATCTCAAAAGCCACCATTCAATCAGAAAACAGTAAAACGGAAGAAACCCAGCCAGAGAAATCGATTGCTTGCAAAAAAACAGGGGGATCAAAAAAAAATCAAGAAAAAGCTGACAGAAAAAAATGAATAAACCACAAAGATTTTCTTCCTTAAAACTGTCTTATCCCCTAACTTGAATAGGAAAAGAGCTCAGCTATTTTAAAAATATGCTTTGGAAGCTCCCATCTATCCGAGGAGTTTCTGTAGAAAACAAAGCGCGCGATTGAAGAATAAAAAATGAAGGACAAACATGGCTCTCATCCCTTATGTCATTGAAGATACCGGGCGCGGCGAACGTTCCTGGGACATTTATTCCCGCCTTTTGAAAGACCGAATCATTTTCATTGGAACTGAAATCAATGATCAGGTGGCAAACTCGGTTGTTGCCCAACTGATTTTCCTAAGAGCGGAAGATCCAAAAAAAGACATTAGCATCTACATTAACTCTCCCGGCGGCGTCATCTCAGCGGGCCTTGCCATCTACGATACCATGCGTTTTTTAGGAGCCGATATCAACACCTACTGTTTGGGCCAAGCGGCCTCTTTGGGTGCACTTCTCCTCTGTGCGGGAACCAAGGGAAAGCGGTATGCTCTTCCCCATAGCCGTACCATGATCCATCAACCTATGGGCGGGATCACGGGCAGTTCGGCAGATATTCATATTCAAGCGCAAGAAATTCTCTATATGAAAAACGCGCTCGCAAAAATCATTGCCGAGCATTCAGAGCAACCCCTTGAAAAGGTCATTGAAGATTCAGAAAGAGATTTTTACATGGGACCTGAGCAAGCAGTAGAATATGGATTGATCGATAAGGTTCTCGACCCAAAGCAAGGAATGGAAAAAAAATAGCTAAACAATTGGTAAATCATATGGCAGCTTGCTCTTTTTGTGGACGTACAGAAGATGTAGTGGAAAAGCTCGTCTCCGGGCCAAGCGCTTTTATTTGCGACAAATGTGTGCGTCTTTGCATGGACATTGTCGAAAAAAAAAGTATCAAGCACACAATCAAATTGCTCAAACCAAAAGAAATGAAAGAGCGCTTAGATGAGTACATCACAGGGCAGGAACAAGCGAAAAAAGCCATTTCCGTCGCCGTCTACAATCACCACAAGCGTATTCGCTCTTTGATGCGAGAAGGTTCTAAAATAGAATATAGTAAGTCTAATGTGCTCCTCCTCGGTCCTACTGGATCGGGAAAAACGCTGATTGCTCGTACATTAGCCCGCATACTAGATGTCCCTTTTGCCATTGCAGATGCCACCACACTGACTGAGGCCGGATATGTTGGAGAAGATGTCGAAAATATTATTTTGCGTCTCGTTCAAAATGCAGATTATGACGTTCAGAGAGCGGAACAAGGAATTATCTATGTGGATGAGATTGATAAAATTCGGAAGACAACGGGCAATGTCTCGATCACCCGGGATGTATCCGGAGAGGGTGTCCAGCAGGCGTTGCTAAAAATTGTAGAGGGAACTATTGCCAATGTGCCGCCAAAAGGGGGGCGTAAGCACCCCAATCAAGAGTATATCAAAGTGAACACGCACAACATTCTTTTTATTGTGGGTGGGGCCTTTATTCACTTGGATAAAATTATCGCTAAGCGACTGGGTAAGGGAGTGATTGGGTTCGATACTTCTCAAAAACAGGTCTTTGATCCCACAGAAACCAATTACCTCCTTTCCAAAGTTGAAACCGAAGACCTCGTTTCATTTGGCCTTATTCCCGAATTCGTAGGCCGCTTTAATAGCGTTGCCAACTGCAGTGAGCTGACTCTCGAGGATTTGATCGAAATTTTGGTCAAACCCAAAGGGGCTGTTGTCCAGCAATACAAGAGCCTCTTTGCAGAAGATGGTATTGAGCTTCTCTTTACAGAAAAAGCGCTTGAAGCAATTGCATTAAAAGCAAAAAAATCGGATACCGGCGCGCGAGCACTGCGCATGATTGTTGAACATCTGCTGATGGACTTAATGTACGAACTCCCCTCCAATCCCACAATCAAACAGGTTTTGATAGAAGAGGAATGTGTTACCGAAAATAAGCCCCCCATTATGAAACATACGAAAGAGCAAGCCGGCTAATCCGCAGGGCTGCGTCTACAGGTCGTAATATGGTGGATTAGATGCTCACTTTGTGCTTAACTTGCCAAATCGCTTTTCTAATATATCCAAAATTCGGCGCACCAATCGATTACTATACTTCTGATTATTAGGCTGCTTAATTTGAGGACTCGGCAATGTTACCCCGAAAGCGCCGTCCACTTTGTAGACAGAGTGATGCCCCCAATCTGAACTCATAATTAAGTTTGTGCTTCCCTTTTTTTGTTCTAAATGTTGCCTATTAATCTCTTGAATGTCGATAGGCTCGATCGTCCTTACGTCATTACCATGTCGAGCAGGTCTTTGCACCTCTGTGTAGAGTGCTTGAGCAAATGTTTGGTCATTGGGGGCGATCTCCCCCTCAGTCAATACCTTGTGAGTACAAAATCCTTGAAATTTCGCTTGTAGCCGTTTTATGACTGTTTCTGCACACTCCAAAATTCTACTTTCAGAAGACCCAATGTTTATGCGATGTATGAGCATGGCGCCAAAAGGGTGGCAAACCCATACAGAGGTTGGATCGACATAAATAGAGAAGCCAGCCGATGTTTTATAACGGTGCAGTTTATGACTAGGGTCATATTTGTGGGCGTAAAAAAACTTAACTCCGGTATTTTTTATGCCTGTTCTCCTCGCAAATAAGCCATTTGCTTCTTCCAAAAGATCGGATAACAAAGAGGTAGTTTTTTGCATGAATTGATACGCATCATCTAACTGGGCCTCTCGAATATAATTTTCGAGAAATACACGTCCAGATTGGCTACCTAGATTTACTGCAATCACCTCTGGACGATCCCCTCTTGCTTTTGCCAACGTATGAAGAAAGAGCTCAACGATATAGGGATCAGTGAGCAGTGCCCGCATTCTCTGGCTCGTCTGAACCAAATTTTTAACTGATTCTGGATCAGGTAAGTAACTGATGATCTTTCCCCATATTTCATTGGGAAGAAGTGTTGATCGATCTATAGATCGACGAGAGCCCGCAGACATTTGAGCATCCACCATGGAAGGGCAAATGGTAGAAAGAGCTTTTATACCCACTTCGTTTACGACCGTTGCCCGCCCATTGCGTATATAGGGGGTAAAGCAATTTGTAAGCGATTTGCGAGAAGCCCTCGAAACTTTGGACATAGACTCTGCTTGCGTGGAAGGTGTAGCAAGGCGCCCTGCTGCGCTAGATTGAATTGTTTGACTCATGGGACTTTCTCCTTTATTTTTCGTAAAAACAGTGGGCCTACAGCAAAATTTGATGGTATATCGGGCCCTGTTTTGTACCTATAACATCAGTTGGGCTTAGTCTCTTTACCTATAAGGCCATAGATTTTAGCCGTTTACCTATGTGCATTATCCGTTTGACTGCTTTTCGAAGCCGTACTTTCTTTGGCATGGCTGCACGATTCAGCTTCCTACGGGAGATCTTGATACGAAGGGGGTTGTAATCTCCTACAGGGTAAATGCAGTTGGATTGATCCTCTTTTTTGGATTCCTCATTCACAAATCGCACAGACCCTATTTCTCTAGTTTTTTCGATAGTGCGTATAGGAAGTAAAGCGAAGTTGGCAAGGCTGCGATACCATTTTGCTCTTTTTGGATCGAGTGCGGATAAGATTTCAGCTCCTCCAGATAACAGGCACTGGATTAAGTAGGGAATAAACCTCTCTTTTACCTGATAACAATCAACATCTTTGACTGCTAATTCATCCTTAGGCAAGTTAGGTGAAGTAGACTCGGTAAAAAGCTCTTCTAAAGCCACTTGATGTACGGCGCCTGCCTGCTCCTTTTCCTTAGTCTCTGTTTCTGTATATACAAAGACGCTATCTCTTAGTGTAAAACTCACTTTCATGCTCATGATCGTTTTCTCCCTTTTTTAGCGGAAGTTCGTCTCAAAGATACCGTGTCTGTAAACAAAGCGCGGATATGATATAAAAATATCTAATCTCTATATAATATTTTTTATTTAAAGTGCTCGATTAATTAAATTTACTCGTCGATTAAATTAATCGAGCACTTTAAATAAAAAATATTATATAGAGATTAGATATTTGTTCACGACCGTGCACACACACACAAAGCAAGATGGCGTATTGAGTAGCGTTATTCCGTTTGC
>JAQFVP010000039.1 GCA_027942475.1 Simkania sp.
ATTTACGTGTGAGTGTGTTAAGAAGAAACTTTGAAAAATTCCTTGAAAAAGAGCGGTTTCATATCTAAAATTCAAAATGAACAAAGAGCTTCTCATACAAAAACGCATTTGGAAAGTGTATAAAAAGCATTTAATTGGGGGGGAGTGTTTATCAAGTAAACAGGGAAAATGATATGCGGGAAGAAAAGGACTCATTGGGGACAATTCAGGTGCCAAATGATCGTTATTGGGGCGCTCAAACAGAGCGGTCTAAAAACAATTTCCCCATAGGCAATGAGAAAATGCCCATCGAGGTGATCTATGCCCAGGCAATCGTAAAAAAAGCGTGCGCTATCGTCAATGCTCAGTGCAATTTGATTTCAAAAGAGAAAAAAGAGCTGATCATCCGAGCTGTTGATAAGATTTTGTCGGGAGATCTCGATGCACACTTTCCTTTGGTTGTCTGGCAAACCGGATCAGGCACGCAGACCAACATGAACGTCAATGAAGTGATTAGCAACTACGCAATTGAGCTCGCCCACGGAGTGATTGGCTCTAAAAACCCCATCCATCCCAATGATGATGTGAACAGATTACAATCTTCTAATGATACATTTTCCACTGCGATGCACATCGCCGCTGCGCTCAAAATATGCAAAACGCTCCAACCAAACCTGCATAGTTTTTTCAAGGCTTTACAAGAAAAAGCGGAAACGTTCAAGGAAATCGTGAAGATTGGGCGTACCCATTTGATGGATGCCACTCCCGTCACACTGGGGCAAGAATTTTGGGGGTATGCCTCCCAGATTGAGCACGGAATGCGCGCTATTGACAATGCTCTTCCCCACATTACACAGATCGCCCTTGGGGGAACAGCTGTGGGCACCGGTTTGCACACACATCCTGGATATGCAGAGCAAGTAGCTTTAGAGATTAGCTCGCTTACCGGAATTACTTTTACTTCTGCTCCCTGCAAGTTTGAAGCGCTCGCAGCGGAAGACGCTTTGGAGAGATGAGTGGTGCGCTGAAACGGGTGGCCTGTTCGATGATGAAAATAGCCAATGATATTAGGTGGCTCGCTTCGGGGCCCCGTTGCGGGATTGGGGAAATTTCGCTTCCCGCCAATGAACCGGGCTCCTCTATGATGCCGGGGAAGGTCAATCCCACCCAATGTGAGTCGCTTACCATGGTCGCTGTGCAAGTAATGGGCAACGATGCCACAATCGGGTTTGCCTGTTCCCAGGGAAACTTTGAGCTCAATGTGTACCGTCCGGTCATTATCTACAATCTGCTCCAATCCATCCAGCTACTTAGTGACAGCTCCGTAAACTTTGTCAATCGATGCCTTAAGGGAATTGAGCCCAATTTGACACAAATCAAAGCGCATTTAGAGCGTTCTTTGATGCTAGTTACCTCTTTAACTCCGCTGATTGGCTATGACAAAGCGGCCCAGATCGCAAAAAAAGCTCATGAAGAAAATAAGACGTTGAAACAGGCCACCCTCGAATTAGGATTCCTCTCTGAGAAAGAATTCGAAAAGGGTATAGACCCGAAGAAGATGGTGAACATCTCAAACAAGTAGAAAAACTAGCTGTTAAATCTGATCCCTATTTTTGTAAGAAGGAACCGGGTCACGAGCAGGGGATACAGACAAAGATATTTCATTAAAGCAAAATAATTCACCCCTGTGATCTCTTTTTTCAAAATATTTCGGGTAGGCTTTTGAGCATCAATAATCCAATCGAGATAGGGAGGGGGCACTTTTTTTGGGAGGTTGGTTAAGGGAAAAAACCTCACCTCTTTTGTTTCATCTCCACTTTGTAGAGCTCCTCCAGTCACTTTGCATTCGTAGAAATGCGTGTAGCGCGCCAGCTTGCATCGAGGTGTGTATTCGGCAATTTTACGAGAAATAACTATTTGCAGACCAGTTTCCTCTTGAAACTCCCTTTTTGCAGCCCTTGCAGGTGTTTCATGAGGATCAATACCACCTCCAGGCAAAACCCAGACGGGGACGTCCCTTCTCTTGACCAAGAGAACTTCCGTTTTATCAGGAGAAAAAAGGATGGCGTTGACACTTTCTTTGAGATGGCTCATGATTCTTTTGATTTTTGCGAGAATCTTATGCCTGTGCGTTGGCTTCCCATAATTTTTGTTTGCGCGCTCTTTTCAATCTTTTTGAAAGGGTGCCATACAGCCGGCCTCACCGTCAAGCGGCTTTATCTCAACCGAAACTCTTTAGCAAGCACATTTGTCAAAAGTCCAGATCCACGCCAAATAAATCCTCTAAAAGGGGAAAAGTTGGTAATCAGTTGGTCTTTGCCCAAAAAGAGCAGACTAGATCAAATCAAACTGATGCTTACCGTTATGTACCGAGATGCTTCTCAAGCAACTTTTGTCTATCCCATCCACTTTAGGCGAGGCATGGCATGCTATGCATTGCTCGGGCAAGACTATATTGAAAAGGGGGGATTACTTACCTATAAAGCGGAGATGATCAACGAAAAGGGGGATGTGGTGGAAAAGTGGGAACAAATGCTTTGGTTTGATCAGATCACGATCGAAGAGATCGACATTCTTGAGTAAAGGGGGGCTTGTATGCTTACTTGATAGGCTCAGTTACTTTTTTGCAAACAAGTGATCTGATTGTAGAATGAGCTCGCATAATCAGCCTTTCGGTTGTTTCCCAATCCAAACAGGGATCGGTGATAGAACAGGTGTGTCCTCCTTGGATATGGCTTTCGAGCATCACGCCCAAAATAGCGCAATTGCCCCGATTCATTTGATCTAAGATAGACTCAAACACGACAATTTGCTTTGGATACTCTTTTTGTGCATTTCCATGAGCACAATCGATGATCAGAGGGGCATTCAAGTCGTATGCGCTCTGTTTTTCAAGCGCCTGGGCGACAGAGGGCGCATCATAATTTGTCTGCGCATTAGATCCCCTTAAGATGAGATGGGTATAAGGGTTGCCAGAAGATCTGATTGTGCTTACCCTTCCCTTTTGATCAATTCCCATAAAAACTTGGGGATGACGTGCGACGAGTGCGCCACAAATGGAGTTTTCGAGCGTCCCGTCTGTCTCATTTTTAAATCCGATAGGAAGGTTTAGATGGGAAGCGATTTGACGGTGCACTTGTGAAGCAGACGTGCGCGCTCCGATGATCCCCCAAGTAAAAAAATCTCGGTGGTAGTAAGCGAGCAGAGGGTCCAAAAATTCGGTGGCGAGGGGGATGTCCATCTTTAAAAGCTCAATGAGCAACTCGCGAGCTTGGACAAGCCCTTTGTCAATCTGATAGCTGCCATCTAGCTTAGGGTCGTATACAAACCCTTTCCAACCAAAATAGGTGCGGGGTTTTTCTAAAAAAACGCGCATCACGAGAAAAATATGATCGGCCACTTTGCGATTGAGTTTTTGCATCAAAAGGGCATATCGCAGGGTCATATCTGCGTCATGAATCGAACAAGGCCCGGCAAAGATAACCATGCGAGGGTCGTTTCCCTGCAAAAGGCCTTGAGCGATTTTTCTCTTGCGCAGCACCCCGTTTTTTTGCAGAGGCAAAATGGGGTAATGTAGATCCATTTGCCGGGGAGTGGGGAGCGGGCTTGAGCTAAATGGCATGTGGGCGCTACTTTTCAAAAAGCTCGTGGTATCACAAATTCTTTGTATGAGTTTATCGTGACTATTTGCTTGCCTAAAGGCAAGGGCCTTTAGAGATTGAAACCCAAACCATCTAGACAAAAGGGGTATTTAAAAATTATTGTACAAGACAAACCCTTAAAGTCAAGGCGAGCCTTCATCTTTGCCTTGGAGCGCGGAATTTGTGATCAGCTTTTATTTATGCGTGGTTTTTGAAAAAAGGGAGATCACGCTGGTCGGAGTGTTGGGTCCCTCATTTGCCACATATTTGAGCAGATCTCCCGTTTCGGGGTCAAACCAAAGGTCTGCTTTCCACATCATTTTTTTGATCCCAACCAGAGTGACTTTGATCCGAAGGGCATCACGAGATTTCCCTTGAATGGTCACCCGATCGAGCGCATTGGACTTGATCGCAACCATGTGGTGCAAACTCAAACGGGTTGGATGTACGGTATAGAACTTGATTGAATGGTCATTTGAAAGGACAAAATCGCGTATGCTAAAATCAAATTCTTGGATCCAGAATTGGCTGCCAATATCAAACTTCTTTTGGGTAACCTGTCCATTCTCAATTTTTTTGGCTATGAGACAAGGCCCATTGCGGTCGATATAATAGGCTTTCTCCCGATCTTTAGATTGGTAAGAAAAGCTTCGCGTATCAAAGGGAAGAGAGGTCGTAACGCACGTTTTGCCCCACACACTTATTCCTTGAATCAATAGGCTTTTTTCTTTTTTTTCGACGGTCCAAGTGGTGGTTGAGGATTTTCCCTGCTTACCTCTTTGATACACATAAGTCATTTTAGAAAAATTTTTCTCTTTTGCAAAAAGTGGATTGAAAAACAAGCAAAAGAGCGGGAGCACCTTTAAAAGGTTCATTCTAACACCCTTGAATAGTTTTGACTATTTATTCTTTTCTATAACAATTCTTATTTTGAAGGTCAATCAAACTAAAAATATTTTGTATTTGAAAATATAAAAAATCAAACTACTTTAATTTAAACGCTTAAGCAATAAAACCTCAAAGGTGCGAGGTCTCTTCTATTTTTAATAAAATAGGAAAAATGGTACTATCCGCTTTACATACAAAAGAGATGAGTCTTTTTTTGCATTGGCCACTATTTCCAAAGAGAAGTTAGACGCCTTAGAAAGGAAAATGAAAGCACTGGGCATCCACAAAGATGACCTGATCGAAAAATTCATTTTTGCTGCGGGTAAAGGCGGCCAAAAAGTAAACAAAACCGCCTCTTGTGTTTACCTCAAGCACAAACCCACCGGTATTGCCATTAAATGTCAGCAAAGCCGCTCAAGGGAAGCCAATCGATTTTTTGCTCGCAGGGCGCTTTGTGAGCGCATTGCTTTGATTGTGCACCGAGAAAAAACGGATCGGCAAAGTCTAGCGGAGAAGGTGCGCAGGCAGAAGAAAAGAAGATCTAGACGCGCGCGAGAAAAAATTCTCGAAGATAAGAAAAGGCGCTCGGCCATTAAAACAGGCAGGTCTCTTCCTCAAGTAGAAGAGAATGATTTTTTTTAGCTAACAAGTAGCTACTTGCAAGGCGCGCAGTGCTCGATCCACCCCCTCTCGATGGGCGAAAGCACTGACCCGGATGAAGTGTTCACCCGAACAGCCAAATCCTCGCCCAGGTGTCACAATCAAATGCTTTTGTTCTAAAAATTCTCGGAACACATCCCAGGACTTTTTATGTGGATAATGTACCCAGAGGTAGGGAATATTTTTTCCCCCGTATACAGTGAGCCCCTCCCCCTCAAACCCTTTGCGTAGTCTGTCTGCATTTTCCAAATATTGATCCCTGATCGAGGCCGTTGCACTCCACCCCTCCTCTTCCAAAACCGCAATGCCCCCGTGCTGAGCAATTGAGGACGCGCCGTTATAAATCGCGCTGTGCATGCGCATCCAATCCTTCCAAACAGACTGCCCCCCTTCAAACTCAATCGCTTTGGGGACCACGGTCCAGCCCAAACGCACCCCGGAAAACCCCGCCATCTTTGAAAAAGAACCGATTTCAATGGCGACCTTTTCCGCACCGGGAACGTCATAGATCGTCTTCAAAGTCAGGGGGTCTCGGATAAATGAGGCATATGCCACATCAAAAAGGATGATCAGCCGATGGGCGATTGCATAATCGACAAGTGTTTTTAATTGATCCGTATCATATGTATGACCTGTTGGATTATTGGGGTGGCAAATGTAGATGAGGTCGAGATCACCGAGACGGGAAAGATCGGGGTAAAAATTGTTTTCTGGAAGGCAAGGCATCAAAGTGACTGCGCGCACCTCTTGTAAAAGGCTTCCTTCCAAATAGACTGGATAGACGGGATCTTGTATGGCAACTCTACTTTGTCTGCCAAAGAGCATTTGCAACCGCCCGATATCACACTTTGCACCATCTGAGATAAAAAGTTCATCCACACCAAATCTATCTGAGTAAAAACGGGAAACGAGTTTTTTGCGCAGCTCAAAAAGTCCTTGTCCATCCCCATATCCTCGGTATCCCGCTTGTGTTTTGAGGCGGGCTACCGCTTTTTCCATGCTCCTCGCAATGGGGAGGGGAATTGGTTTGACGGTGTCCCCCACTCCCAAACTCGTCACCATTACTTGGGGATTTTTTTCTAAAAAAAGCTGTTTTTTCCGTTCGATTTCCGGGAAGAGGTAGCTTTCGGAAAGCTGAGCAAAGGCCTCTCTTCTCTTAACCACAAATATACCCTTTTTGCTGAGCTAGCTCGGCATTCAATACATTGCCCCCAGCAGCCCCGCGTATTAAGTTATGAGAAAGGGCGGTAAAGCGCAGATCAAAAATAGCGCATGTGCGCAAACGTCCGAGAGCAATGCTCATCCCGTTTCCCACCCCTTTGTCTAAAAGGGGTTGAGGTCGGTCCTTTGCATCAAAGTAGTAAAGGGGTCGTTTGGGAGCAGAAAAAAGGTCGGGAGAGGGGAAATGGTGCCATACATTCTTAGCCTCTTCTAAGTCAACAGGTTTATCAAATGCGGCAAACACGCAGGCTAGATGCCCCTGAGCAACGGGGACCCGATTCGAGTGAATGGAAAAAGCAATTTGCTCTTTTGGACATCCTAAAATCTTATGTGGTTCTGTTTCCAACTTCTCCTCTTCCCCTTGGATATAAGGAAGAATATTGTCTTTCAAATCAAACCCTTTTCCCGCGCCCGAAGTCGATTGCATCGTAGTGACACTGACCTGTTTGAGTCCGTACAATTGATGCAGTGGGTAGAGGGGCAGCAAAAAACTTTGCACTGCGCAATTCGGCTTGACGACGATAAACCCCTTCCACCCCCGATTTTTTCTCTGAAAATCGAGCAATGAGAGGTGATCTGGGTTAATTTCCGGGATCAGAAGCGGAATATCAAAAGCCATACGGTGAATGGATGCGTGGGAAAAAACAGCGGCCCCCTGTTTTGCGAGGGGAAATTCCAAAGACTTTGCTATAGAGCTTTTGACTGCAGAAAATACAATGGGAAGCGGATGAGGGTTCTTTAGCTTCATGTTCAAGATATTTGAAGAAAAATTTTGCTCTGTACTTTTCAAAGCCTCTCGATAAGGGCGCCCCTCCCACTTGGGTGAAGCGCAGAGAAGCGCAATCTCAAACAGCGGGTGGTTTTCAAGCAGTCGGACATAGGTTTGACCGACCAGGCCGGTTGCACCCAAAACTCCCACGGGAATCTTGCTCATATTGCGTTTGTCCTGAGGTCTAAAAGCTTTTCCAATTTTTCGATGTTAATTTTTTCGAGCGATGTCAGGGGCAGTCGGCACTCTCCGGCTGCTCTACCCAAAAGATTCATCATTGTTTTAATGGGAACCGGGTTTGTTTCAAGGGAGCAGGCTGCAAAAAAAGGGTACAACTCCCGCTCTTTTTCCCGACTTTTGTCAAACTCTTTGTCTATAATTGATCGCACAAATTCGACGAGTCTCTTGGGCATCAGATTTGCGAGCACAGAAACGACCCCCTTTGCACCCAAAGCCATAAGCGGAAGGGTCAAACGGTCCTCTCCCGAGAGAACAGTTAAGTGATAGGGAAGATGGTAGAGCATATCTTGCGCGATTTGCACCCTGCCCGAAGACTCTTTTATCCCCACGATTCCCTCGACCTCACTGAGTCGCATGAGCGTTTTCAATTCAATAGAAACTCCGGTTCGAATGGGGTTATTGTACAAGATAATCGGAAGCTTTGACATATCTGCGACCGTTTTAAAATGTTGATAAAGACCCTCTTGGGAGGGCCTATTATAGGATGGGGCTGCAACGAGCAGAGCATCAGCCCCCCATTTTGTCGCTATTTCCATCTTGATCAAAGAGCGTTTTGTCGCGCTTTCGCCAATATTCACAAGCAAAGGGACTCGCTGCTTGCAAGCAGCGGCAGCCGTTTGAATAAGCAATTCGTATTCATCCAAATCCAAGGTAGAGCATTCCCCCGTGCTGCCTCCAGCCAGCACGCCATCTACATTGTTTTCGATTTGAAAACCGATGTTTTCTCTCAGCCCATCTACATCGAGCAGATCCCCTTTAAAAGGGGTGACTAAAGATGTAATAACTCCTTTAAATTGCACTTGTTATCCTCTATAAAATCATCAAATGTCCAAACTCCTAGCCTGCCTTGCATCCACTCTGCAGCTGCAACAACGCCCCGCGCAAACCCTTCGCGGCTAGAAACTCGGTGAACCATCTCTATGGTATCATCTCCCGCATTAAAAATAACTTGGTGCATTCCGAGCAAATCTCCACAGCGCACGCTGGCAAAAGGGACTTTTGCAAACTGTTTGGCGCTGCCAGAAGGAAAGTCTTTTTTTTGATTGTGGTGCATTTCCACCCCCGCTACATCAAATCCGAAAGGGGATGTAAGCTGCTTCGCAAAGGCAAACAACTTTTTGAAGAGATAAATTCCCACTGAAAAATTAGGGGCGTGAAGAAGGCCAAAGGGGGTAGCGCGGGCAAGTGCCTCTGCCTTGGGCAGGTCTGCTTCCCAACCCGAGGTGCCGATGAGGATATTTTTCTTGAATGGAGCCAATTTTTGGAGATTTTCCCACACCGCATTTGGGCTGGTGAAATCGATGCAAATGTCCACATCGCGTAGTTTGGTAAAATCGGTATCCAAAGAACAGATTCTCGTCGAAACTCGGTGCCCTTTTTTCTCTGCCACAGCTTCTACCACTTTGCCCATTTTCCCATACCCAATCAGCCCAATTTCCACATTATACTCCCTATAAGTAAAACTTTGTGACAGCTCTCAATCCCCTAAGGGGGATGAGCTTCTTTCTTTAACGAAAGATTC
>JAQFVP010000040.1:0-234 GCA_027942475.1 Simkania sp.
ATTTTATTCTGGTTGACATGTGCTCGCTTTTTGTAAAGCCAATAGAATAACTAGATACAAGGATTGCAATCGACAATGGAGGGAGGATCAGGCTGTTAGAATGAATGGTTCTCATAGGCCATTTTCTTTAGAGAGTTCCTCTTGAATTGTTTTCTATTCAAGGGGTCTGCCCCCCTTCCCCACTCTAAGAATAATTTCATATCTATTATTCTAGTTGCCTCTATGTTTTGGTAA
>JAQFVP010000040.1:244-8398 GCA_027942475.1 Simkania sp.
GGGTGTGTTTCTGAAGGGTTTTGGTAAGGAACGGATAGCCACTAAATGAAAGTCCAGGAAGGAAAAGGTTGCACGTACAGGCTTGGTTGTATTTGGATCTTCTTAAAATTTATGGAACACGGGGAACACAGAACCCATTTAAACTTGAATCGCTTCCGCCATGTTGCCTTGTACAAATAGCTTAAAAAGTGGTAGCACCCAACAAGTATTTAGGAAGCCTGAATGATTTTGGGAGTTTCTTTTTTTCGCAATTTTTTCCTATGTAGTTCAGCTGTGAATATCATCTGTTATCCATTCACTTGTTTAGAAATCTGATAATAGCTTAGCAGGAGTAGCTGTGAAAACATGGGCTGTATTAATGATCCAGTCGCCTGGTTGGATTCGCACTTGCACGAATTAACATCAGAAATACTTGACCATACCTTTGACTTTCAGCAGCGGCTGGCATTTGTATATAAAGACTAGTGTCCTTTCCCGCCACGCAAACGTGACCTTTCATAAGAGTCTGGTGATAATGGATCTCTGTAACAAGAGTTTAAAGTAAGAAGTGGCCTATCTTACCCGTCTTCAGGTCCAACTTCTTCCCGAGTGGACGATGCGTTTAGAATCACATGTGGGCTGGGGGCGTAAAAAAGAGCCGATGTACAAAGAGCTGCGCCTCGAACTCATTGGACTAGTCAGTGCGAGTTGGAAGGTCCACCTTCTATTTATCCACAAACCTACACCCGACAAAAATAGCAACCGGTTTTCACTGGGATTTTCTATCTATCGTCAATGAGAAGAGGGGTACTTTTTTTTGATCTTTGTTAAGAGATGTTTGATTTTGCTTTTCTTTTGCAAAGGGAGGCGATCCACATGCAAAACGCCGTTGAGGTGGTCATTTTCATGCATGATCACCCTAGCGCGCCAATCAGTTACCCTTTCTCGGTGGGAGCGACCTTGGAGGTCCATATAGGTCACATCGATTGCGCGCGGCCGAGAAATCCCGGCGTAAATGCCCGGAATCGATAGACACCCCTCTCCCGAGGTGACTTGATCCTTGGATGGATTAGAGAGCGATGGGTTGATATGCACCGAGGGCTCGCAAACAATAGGGCCTCCCTCAGAATCTTTCCCGTTGGCATAACGCACGACAAAAATTTTGTGACCATTTCCCACCTGAGGCGCCGAGAGGCCGGCCCCATCAAAATGAAGAAGGGTCTCGATCAAATCTTTAGCAAATCCTTGAATTTCCTCATTGATCTTCTCAATGGGCAGACATTTTTTTCTTAGACAGGGGTCCCCATAGTACCTTAAGGTGAGTAGCATTTAAGAATCAGCCGCCTCAATTTCAACCTCTGGAAGGACTTCGGCAGGGCGGGAGCGTGCCAAAGAGGAGGACCAAAAGGAGAGGAGCAAACAGATGATCACAAAAATCCCCGCCAGATATGCAGTGAATTTTTTGAGGACCGCAGCGGTGGAAGTCCCGAAAAGGGAGTCTCTCGCATCCCCTCCAAAAGAAGCCCCGAGACCCATGCTCTTACTTTCTTGCACCAAAATTACCGATGCAAGCATGAGGCAGAGGCCCAATAAAACAAACAAAAAGAGATAAAACAGAGTAATCATGACTTAATTTTCCTCGATATTTTTAATTATCTGAGCAAAAGAATCCACGCGCAAGGAGGCCCCCCCAATCAAGGCACCATCCACATCTTTTTCCCGCATGAGGGGGGCGACATTGTCCGGTTTGACCGATCCACCATAGAGGATGGAAATCTTATCTGCAATCTCAGGGCCCCACTTTTTCTCAAAAAAGGTGCGACATAGGCGATGGGCGGTTTGCACAGTATCAGGGGTAGCCGTTTTACCCGATCCAATCGCCCAAACCGGTTCGTATGCGATGAGCATGCGCTCCCCATGCTCAGGCTGCAAATCTTTGCAAGCAGAGTCTATTTGCGCCTCAAGCACTTGCTCAGCTCGGCCATCGGTACGCTCTTTTTCTGTCTCTCCCACGCAGAGGATCGGTTCAAGACCAAAGTTAATGGCTCTTTGAAGCTTAGAGCGAATGGTTTCGCTGTCCTCTTTAAAGAGATTTCTGCGCTCGGAGTGTCCGAGAATGACAAAACGGGCTCCCGCTTCTTTGAGCATCGCAGAGGAGACCTCACCGGTATAGGCCCCCTCAGAGTGAGCGCTCACATTTTGCGCCCCAATGCAAATACGACTTGCCTGGGCCGCTTGCACTGCAGCTGGGATCGAGGTGAATGGGGGGGCTAAATAGACATGAGAGCGCACATCTAACACAAAAGGGGAGAGCTGGAGCACAAACGCGCGAGCCTCTTTCGCCGTCATATGCATTTTCCAGTTACCTGCAACCACAATTCTTCGACTCATTGTACGCATAAGGATAGTCGATCAAGGGATAATTGTCACCTTGATCTTAAGAGGGGCACTGTCGTAGACTTGGAAGATATATGGCAATTGCGAAAAAAGAAGCGCTGACGGTCTCCGAGCTTACGCAGTCAATTAAACTCCACCTCCAACCCCATTTCACCCATCTCAAGGTCAGAGGGGAGGTGACCAATTTGCGCAAGCAGGCCTCCGGTCATTATTATTTTAGTTTGAAAGATGAGCACGCACAGGTTGCGGCGGCCCTATTTAGGGGAAATAGACAAAAAGTGAGCTATTTACCCGAGATTGGGGACCAAGTTCTCATCGAGGGAACGCTGAATGTCTACGCTCCAAAGGGGACCTATCAAATCATCGTCCATGAAATTTCCCATTTTGGGTTAGGAGCACTTTTTTTACAGCTGCATCAACTCAAGTTAGCTTTGGAAAAGAGGGGATGGCTCGACCCCGCCCATAAAAAACCTCTTCCCCCTTTTCCCAAAGCAATTGGAGTGGTCACGAGCCCAACTGGTGCTGTGATACGAGATATTATCAGTGTTTTGCAACGCCGATTTCCCCACTTTCACCTCATTTTGAGGCCTGTACAAGTACAAGGGGAGGGGGCGGCTCAAACAATTCAACGGGCTATCGATGAATTCAACACCCTCAAATGCGCCGATGTACTGATCGTCGGAAGGGGGGGAGGCAGCTTAGAAGACCTCTGGCCCTTCAATGAAGAGTCGGTAGCAGCAGCTATTTTTCGATCTGACATTCCCATCATCTCTGCCGTGGGACACGAGACAGATGTCACGATTACCGATTATGTTGCAGATGTGCGCGCTCCAACCCCCTCGGTGGCAGCAGAGCTGGTGGTCAAAGAGCTATGCGCACAAATAAAATTTTTACATGAAACGGAGCAAAGGTGCAAATCGATCGCACTCCAAGCGATCAAGCAAGGGCGGATCAAAGTAGGTGGAATACAAAAACACCCCCTCTTTGTCCACCCCTTGACCCTACTTACTGATTACTATCAAAAATTAGACGGCATGCTGCATGCATGGGCAAGTGGAATGAATCGGCGCATAGAAACCCACTATCTACGCCTTTTAGCCGTAGAAAAATCACTCAAACCTCTGAGCCCTCAAAGTAGGCTGCGCAGATTACAAGAAAAACTATCCCTTGCCCACAAAATGCTCATAGATCGCGCCGTCCAACTCATCGAGCAAAAAAAGCAAAAGCTTAAATTCAGAGAGCTGATCGTTTTGCTCACAAGGCAGATGAATAAATGGTGCAAAGACCAAAGGGACAAGCTGGAAAAAATGAGCTTTTATCTAAAATCGATCAACCCGAAAAACCTTTTAAAAAAAGGGTATTGCATCCCCTTTGCCGAAAAAGGAGGTTTGGTTATCATGTCGAGCCAAACAGTTAAGGCGGGAGACAGGGCGATTTTTCAATTACACGATGGCATAATAAAAACAACAATTAATGAGGTAAGTTTATTACATGAACAAAAAAAGTATTGACGGCCTCTCTTTTGAGGAGGCCTATGCCAGACTCGAGACAATTCTCGAGGAATTGAACTCTGAAAAGCTCGTGCTCGAAAAGTCTTTGACCCTCTACGAAGAGGCCAACCAACTGATTGCTCACTGCCACCAAAAGCTCACGTCTGCCGAGCAAAAGATTCAAATTTTGACTAAAAATCGAGAAGATCAGTTGGAAATGCGCACCATTTCTGAAAGGCAATTAAACAACTACTCACACCAATTCCCAGATGACACTTCTCGACCAACTATCCCATCCGCATGACCTAAAAGAGCTGTCTCTCTCAGAGCTCAACAAGCTAGCGGACGAGGTGCGTTTTCGCATTTTGGACGTGCTTTCCGAGATAGGGGGGCACCTCTCTTCCAATTTGGGCATTGTTGAACTGACAATTGCCTTGCATAGGGTGTTTAGCTCCCCCTTGGATAAACTGATTTTCGATGTGGGGCATCAGTGCTATCCACACAAAATTCTCACTGGGCGCAACTCTCAATTTCACACGATCCGTCAAACGGGTGGCCTTTGTGGGTTTACTGATCCAAAGGAATCGGTGCACGATCATTTTTACGCAGGGCACGCGGGCAATGCGCTATCCCTCTCTTTAGGGATGGCAAAAAGCCGGGACTTAAGAGGGGAAGAGCACCACGTTTTGCCCATCATCGGTGATGCCGCTTTGACCTGCGGACTCACTTTAGAAGCGCTGAACAATGTGCCCAAAAAGCTCAAAAGCTTTATTGTGGTTTTGAACGATAACGCCATGGCGATTGCAAAAAATGTGGGGGCAATCACCAATATTTTAAGCCGTTTTTTCAATAGCCCCACCGCCAATCACATTTATGAAGAGCTCACATCCATTCTATCCAAAGTGCCCGGATACGGGCAGGCTCTTGCCCTGCAGGGAAATCGGATCAAAGATTCCTTAAAAAACCTCATCAGTACGGCGCCGTTTTTCGAGCAGTTTGGGCTCAGTTATGTCGGTCCGATTGATGGACATAATATCAAACAACTCATCGATACATTTACGAGTCTACAAAAGCAATCCAGACCCGCTCTCGTCCATGTTTTGACAGTCAAAGGGAAAGGGATGGAAAATGCAAGTAGGTCCCCCATCCCTTACCACGGAGCAAAACCGTTCAACCGCAAGACGGGAGAGTTTTACTCGGTCAAAAATGCCCAACCCACATTTCCAAAGATTTTTGGCAAGCATCTACTCGCCCTAGCTGAAAAGGACCCGAGTATCGTAGCTATAACGCCGGCTATGCCCGTGGGCTCTTGTTTGGATCAGTTTATGAAACGATTCCCAGATCGTTGCATTGATGTGGGCATTGCGGAGGGGCACTGCGTCGCGTATGCCGGAGGGATAAGCTCTGGGAAAAAGCTCAAGGTAGTCGCGTGTGTTTACTCTACATTTTTACAGCGCGCTTTTGACAATATTTATCACGATGTGGCTGTGCAAAAAGCTCCACTTGTCTTTGCAATTGACCGCGCGGGGCTGGCTACTGGGGATGGCGTCACTGCGCAAGGACTTTATGACATTAGCTTTTTGAGCGCCATACCCAATATGGTGATCACACAACCTAGGGATGGCCATATGTTAAAATCTTTGCTCGAAAGTGTTTTTGCATGGAGACTCCCAACAGCAATCCGCTACCCCAACTTGAAAACCAAAGAGGATGAAAGAAGGCCCGCTCATCCAATTCCCTTTGGCAAAGGGGAGGTGCTCACAGAGGGAAGGGACCTCACAGTGATTGCTCTCGGACATATGGTCAATATTGCATTAGAAATGCGCGAGCTTTTGCGTTTTGAAGGGATTGAAGCTGCCGTTATCGATCCTATTTTTGTCAAACCCCTCGATGAGGAGCTTCTCAAGAGCTATTTTTCTGAGTCGCATGGGATCGTAACCATAGAAGAGCACGCACTGCAAGGGGGGATGAACTGTTTGATTAATTCATTTATCCTCCGCGAGGGATTTGGGCACCTTCCCGTTTGGAATTTTGGGATACCGGATCACTTTGTCCCGCATGGAAGCTATGCAGAGCTACTTAAAAATGCGGGCATCTCACCCGAGCAAATGACGCAACAGATCTCAAGTACTTTTCCCAAGCAACATATGGCAACGCGATGAAAAAAACGATCGCCCTTTTCCCAAAAATCGAGCCGCACCGCTCTAAGGCAATCACACAGCAAGTGATCTCATTTCTTAATCAAGCAAAGGTCCAAGTGGTGGTGGAAGATGAGAAAGCAAGCGAGCTTAACGCCCCCCCCCTTTCCTCTGTAGATCCAAATAAGATCGAATTTGTGATCGCAATGGGGGGTGATGGATCTATTTTGCGCGTTGCCCATGCTTGTGCAGATTTAGATGCGGCTATTGTGGGGATTAATTTGGGTCATTTGGGTTTTATGGCTGATATCCAAGTTGCCGATATCGTTACCTGCCTCAAGGATTTACTCAAGGGTAAATTCTCTGTGCAAAAGCGGATCATGATTGAGGGATCTACGCCAAATGGGGACCTTTTTTTTGCCATCAACGACTGCGTGCTTCACAGAGCGCGCAACCCCAGCCTCATTGAAATGGCGATTTACATCGGTGGTCGTTATCTCAATACTTTTGAAGCGGATGGAATCATTTTAGCGACCCCAAACGGATCGACAGCCTACTCTCTCGCGGCGGGGGGCCCTATCTTAAGCCCCGAAATTGAAGCATTTGTTTTGACCCCCATTTGCCCTCACACAATTTCAAACCGCCCCATTGTGCTCACTCCCCACCTAGAATTACAAATTAAATACATCAGCAAGAATAGACCAATTGAAGTAGTAACAGATGGTCTCGATCTGTTTGAACTGCATCCAGGAGACACAATCACTCTCAAAAAGAGCCCGAAGAAGTTTAAGCTCGTGCATTTCGATCGGATGGATTTTTTTGCTACACTTAGAAGCAAACTAGGTTGGTCTGGAAAGCTGAGGATCCCTTTCTAATATCTATCGGCAAGTAGCGAAAAAGGTAAGGATCGCCAACAAACTAGATTGGCGATCCATTGCGTAAAAATCGCTACTTAAATGAGCTTTGCTTAGTTTTCCGTAGCTTCCCCTGTTGAGGATGTGGAACCGTCTTCAGAGTCCATAGTGGCATCAACTTCAGAAGTAGCGGGTTGTTCATCTGTTGTAGCGGGTTGTTGATCTGTTTCCGAGCAGTGATCAGCAAAAACGCAACTACAGCTCAAAAATAGGGAGAGGACAGCGAATCGGGAAAGAGCATTCCACAATTTACCCAACTGATCAGCTGATTGTATTTGTCGAAACATGAAACCTCCTTTGTTTTGCAATTGCATGCTTCATAGCCAAGCCTAATTTTAAAGATAAATTTTGTCAACAAGTGATCCACCCCATTGCACCGAAAACAAGGCATAGAAGGTTACCCCTTTAGCCATAGTTAAAGGTGCCTTGATCTTAAGGAAACACGAAGGGTGCAGCAAGTAGCTTGTGCAGTTGTACACGAAAATTTTCATTTGTAAGAAATAAAAATTTTCATTATAATTTGGGAGTTTTTTATAAAATTTAGCTTTGGTAATGAGTGATTAGAGTAGATCTAAATGCAGATAATTTTATAAATCAACCCAACCGAGAAGAGGCTATGCGCTCAATGAAAAGGGATAGGGATCTGGACCTGATGAAAGAATCTTTGCTCCGAAGAAAAGAGGCTCAACACCGAAAAGAACAGGCCTTAGCAGAAGAGAAGCGGCTCATAGTGGAGTATGAAGAAACATGGTTGCACCATATATGGCGCGATATAGCGTCAGATTGGGGTGATATAGAAATAAGGCGGCGCCATATAGAGGCAAATTGGCGTGATAGATCTATTAAGAGAAAAACTCTCCGACTGCGAGAATTTACACTCCGAGAGGATGAGCGGGATGTACAACGGCAAGCTTACTACGAGCGGATCGACCTGTTTCATAAAAACACGGAAAGCTTTCTGCGTGAGACGGGAAGTGAATTTCCCGACATCCGAACACTTCGACAGCAATATATAGACGCAGCCTTAGAAAGCCTATGTATAGATAATAGCCTCTCCATCGAGCAGGCCACAGTAAAAAATTGGCTAGGCGACTTGGTGGTGGGCAGAAAAATCACCCTTCGTGCACCCCTTCCTCGGCCTTTGAATATCAAAGGTCAAGTCAGAAGGGAGGTGATGGGCAAAGTAGTGCACTTTTTGGGTATTGGGGTGCTTTGTTTCTCTACTACGTACTCATC
>JAQFVP010000003.1 GCA_027942475.1 Simkania sp.
TTGCACATGGCCCACTTTTACTTCTCGTGTTTTCCACCGATTGATCGAATAAACGAAATTGCTATGCACTCTGGCATTAGCCTTTTGCTGGGCATATAAGACAGGTGAGTGGATAAATGAAACAACGCCCACCAAGGTAAAAAGCCATGGGCGAAAAGCACAATCTATCTTCCGAGCAGAACTGGATTATATTGCCCGGATTTTGAATCATGTTGATACGTGGCTGGAATAGCTATTTGGGGCTGTAGCACTGCTCTTTGAGACCAGTTGGGAGAGAGCCTCATGAAAATTGTCGTGTACAGTGGCCTGCCTTATAACCATATTACACGACAGATACATTTCCGGTCGATCTGCCGGACTTTGCAAATGGCCCAACAGCAGTTTGCTTATAATGTTCCAACCTCGGTAAACAATTGCGAGGAAAAAAGCAGTCTCGTCCACCAACAACTTCCTTTCCTTTTGTTTTTCCCAATTCAGCTGATACAAGAAATGTTTCTCGTATATTGACTGCTACTGCAATTGAGCATTTACTATCTTGATTAAGATCATCAAGCCGCCAGGAATTTTGTGCTAAAACATGATCAATATTAGAAGATCCTAAAACTTTTCCGTCTATATAGCCAACACGATTATTATCGTACCCTTTTATTCTCAGTTGAAGCTTAAATAGGCAACCACCCAGTTTGCCAAGATCAAACAACGGTGAGTCATAATACTGATCCCCGGGAAAGCTCGATAACTCGAAGTCTACTAACTTTATTTGATCTGTTGAATAGAAATAGACCATATTGGAAAAGTGCATATCACCATGGCGCACCCGAATTTCATCAAGATAGTCGATCATACCTAGTGTCTGGTAAGCAATATTATTGAAACTATAAACATTTATTTCATCAAGCTTCCGATTCAATAGCTTTTCCAGCTGAACATCTCCAAGCTCAAGGACAAAGTGCGCATAATCCCCAAGCACATAACCTCCAAAGTAACCTATAAAATTTTGAAAATTAACTCCTGATATATACTCCAGATTCTGTTTTTCTTTTTCCGCAAAGCAGCAATTGAACCTCAATTTATCTTTAGATACTCTCTCCCCTTGCTTCAGCTATCACAGGTGTCACCCTTTACGTCGACAATGGACTCCACGCCATGGGATTGGCCTCTGATAGTCCTGCGCTCAACCTATCTTCTCCCTCTTAAGAGGATCACACTGCAAAAAAAGCCCGATCTGGAAATCAGAGCTGCGGCAAACCGATCTCAGCCCAATCTTCCAATCGTATGATGAAAAATCTTTTTTCCCCTCTATTCCTATTTGGGAGGGTCGGTTGCCCCGAGATATGTGCCCCATCAAATCCCCTTGTCCTTTTTTTAAGGAAAAACGGAGTGTGACTTTTTTTTCCGGAGTATGGATCTCAAGCGTCTCGTCCAAGTAAAAAACGGTTTGTCTTTTGCCTTGGATGAGAATCTCTACATCTTCGCCGTAACTCATAAAAAAAGAGAGTTCCATCCTCTCCTTTTCGTTTGGAATCTCCTTTGGGTAATCAAATAGAAGCCACCCCTTTTCCCTCGTAATTATGAAAGGATTTTGGCAAACGAGTGAGCGCACATTATGGTAACTTCCCCACAACAGTCGCATCAAGTGAAACCCTTTGAGCCCCCATTTTTCCTGATAAGGCGCCGTTTGCAAACAGGAAGGTAGTTTGCACTCCCGCCTGATCTTATAGGGAAATACGAGTGACCGCTGCATGGATGGAAATAAGTGAGCATTGCTGAGCTCTTTTTTGTGATACTGCGCCATAAAAAAATCATAGAGCGTGACTTTTGGCTGACTCTTGTATTGATATTCTTGAAAAGCGGGGCCGCAGTAGGTCATGAGCTGGGGGTCCCAATGGGATAGGGCTTTGTCGAGAATCCAAGCGCATTTTTCACCTGCTATCTGATATGCGGCGAGAAGAAGTCCCCATTCATGGGAAAAACAGGGGGTATAAGGTGGAATCTCTTTGCCCTGCAGGGCGCAGAGCACACTTTGATATATTGGATGCAACAAGTGACTTTCTTGGTCGACAAGGGTTTGGTAAATTTTGGCAAGCTTTTGTTTGGATGGGGCATCTAAGATCGATCGATAAAGCTTCATAATCCAGTAGATTGGCATGCTACACCTGATTTGATAAGAAGGGGGTGCTAGAGTGGGATAGTCGTGTAAATGAAATGGAAACCCCCCCCTAAAAAAGGGAAATACTCTTTTCAAGAGCTCAATTCCCTCTTTGACTTGCACCGCCGTGTGCGTGCGAAAAAGGGATAAGATAAAACAGAGGTTTTCGTAGATGGGGATCGCATCTGCTTGATGAATAAACCCCGTCTGAGCGCTTTGTTTGCAAACTAACATAGTTTTGCTTGCTTTGGATCAAACCGGGAAATGGCTTCTTGTAATCCTTCCACAATACCACCCACTTCGGCCGAAGGGGCGGTGATATCAGCGAGGTGCAGCAAAGTATCGGGAGACTTTTCCATGGCAATACGCATGTTCCCCACTTTTAAAAGGGGAATGTCGTTGTTGTCATTTCCCGCTGTAATCAATGGGGGGCGTAGTTGGAAATGTTTCATAAAAAAGTTCACAGCTGCCCCTTTATTCGCATTTTTGTGAGTAATGAGCAAAAGGTGGAAGGAAGGGTCAATCGGATCTAAAATCACGCTCGTGGCAATTTTCTTACACACCCTTATTTCATTGTCAATAGTATTGCACTCATTTTTGGAGCCAAAACATTTGATGAGCGGAAAGAGTTTTTGCTCTCGGATATTAAAGGTCTCGACGGGCTGCCAAGAGCGAGAAGTAAGCGATTTGAGGTCATGTAGATAGTTTAGCATCTGGGATGAAAATCTCTTTGGGCGATAGTAACAAAAATCTCCTGTTTGCCATCCCGAATAGAGAATAAAGTCTCCCTCCCTTTTCTCATAGAGCTGATCGAGAAGGTCGACTATTTCTTGCTCAATATAGTTTTGATCAACTAGCTTTTTTTCGGGCATTACCATAAGGTCCGCGCCATTTTGCACTCCGAGTAAAAAAGGAAAGGGAAGTTTTATTAATGTTTTCATTGCGAAAGAGAGCGTGCGCCCAGTAGCAAAAATAAACTGCCACCCTTTTTGGTGCAGCTCTTCAAAATAAAGGGCAACCCGGTCCGGAATCAGATGATTTTCCCCAGAGATCGTGCCGTCAATGTCTAGCGCAATTGTACCTGTATTCATGCCGTTTAAATCTACCATGCACTGGTTAAAAATTCTAGACTAGAAAGGGAAAACAGCCCAGAATGGGTCCCATGATCCAATCCGCTCTGCCCCTCTTTTTATCTGTGCCCTTGGCCATCATCTGGGTTTTTACTCCGCAGGTTTTAGTTGCACGAGCGCACTCCTGTGTGATTTCCAAAGTCTCGATCGAATCGACAGAAAAAAAGGGGGAGATACAGGCCCCACGGGAAAAAAGCGCTCATGCGAAAAGAGTCACAGAGTCCTATGAAGTTGCTTTGATTAAAACCATTGTAGTCTTGGTCGCTCTGCTTGTGCTTGCGACTCTTACCATATGGATGTTTAAAAAACTCTCTCATGGGAGGCTTCGCAGCTTTAACCACATGAAATCGGTTAAAATTTTGGAAAAAAGAGCTTTGAGCCCGAAATCTATGCTCTATCTGATAGAGATTGGAAAAAAGCAGATACTCTTGGCTGAGTCGCAAATCACGGTCAGCAAGATCGATTCATTGGAAGGCTTAGATACCGACAAGGATCTCTAAAAAAGGCTAAAATCTCGAAGAAAAATCCCTCCTGAGAATCTCTCTGAAAAGGATCATTTTCTTTTTACTCCCCGCGCTCTTTACGAGATTTTGCACTCTCGTCTTTTTCTTTTTGTGCCAATAATGCGCATCCTGTTGTGTCTCTAACCTCATACCGGTTAACCCCGATTGCTTCTCTTTTGACCTAAGTGTGGACAGCTGCATAGGTGTGAGAGGGGGCGCCGCAGGGAAAGGCAGGGGTTTTTTTCGAAGAGAACCGGGTAAAACAGGAGATTTTCCCAAGGTTTTTTTCCCCTGGGAACGGAAATGTGGGGGACGAGTGGGGACCTGTTTTTTCCCCTCGGGCAAGGGGCGTGGAGTAGAGGGCTTTTTCTTTGAGAAGAAAAGGCGAGCAATCCCGATAAGTAGGAAGATAACAAGGGGAATGAGCCCTTCAAAATCATTTTGGTTATTGCTTGCGATCTTGATCTCCTCCTTCCTCTTCTTCCCCTGCGAGAGAGTTGCGCATTCGTGTATCCGATTGGATGTTTTTCATCCGGTAGTAATCGAGAATTCCCAAATTACCACTTTGAAATGCCATTGCGATAGCTTTGGGGATTTGCGCTTCCGCTTCAACGACGAGAGAGCGCATATGGGTGACCTTGGCGATATTTTCTTGCTCAGCGGCCACGGCCATAGCGCGCCTTTCCTCCGCTTTTGCCTGTGCAATCCGCTTATCCGACTCGGCCCGATCAGCGCGTAGTTTCGCTCCAATGTTTTCTCCCACACTAATATCTGCGATATCGATGGAAAGAATTTCAAATGCCGTTTGGGCATCCAACCCTTTATCCAAGACGAGCTGAGTAATCATCTGAGGAGCCTCCAACACATCTGCGTGCGTTGCAGACGCTCCGATCGCGTTCACAATTCCCTCACCCACTCGAGCAATGACTGTTTCTTCTGTCGCTCCCCCCACAAGCTGCTTGATATTGGTACGGACTGTCACACGGGCCCGGCACAGTAACTGAACGCCATCTTTTGCAACAGCTGTGATATATTGAGTTGGATCAGAACTAGGACAGTCGATGACTTTTGGATTCACCGATGTGCGCACGGCATCGAGAATATCGCGCCCGGCGAGGTCAATTGCTGTAGCTTGCCTCCAGTCGAGCAAAATATTTGCCTTATCTGAAGCGATCATGGCGCGCACAACTTCGAGAACTCGCCCTCCCGCCAAATAGTGGGTTTCAAGGTCGGAAACGGAAATTCCTTTTAACCCGGCCTTGTACGAGTTGATCCGTGCATTCACAATAATTTGAGGGGGGATTTTTCTCAAACTCATCCCAACAATATTGAAGAGATTAATGGGGGTCCCCGAGACAAAGGCTTGAAACCACAGTTTTACATACTTTGCGATGATAAAGAAAAACATCAAACATATCAGCGCAAAAATAAAAATGAGAATATATACTCCGAAAGAAAATCCACCTTCGTAACTCATTCTAATTCCTCCTTAACGATAAATCGGGCCCCTTCTCCACCGATGATTTTTATTTTTGATCCTTTTTTAATATACCCACTTTCTGCAACTGCCTGGTAGGGCAAATTTTTGATCTGCACATATCCAGCGGGCCTTAAGGGGGTCAAGGCTTCGCCTATCTCCCCGACGAGCTCTTTTTCATAAGAAGAGGCAACATACCCTTCCTGATCCTTGTCCAAATAGTAGTGCCCCCTCCCTCCGTTTTTTTTGATCCTCCAAAGAGCGAGCTTGATCGTTAAGACGAGTAAGGCAATCACCGCAAAGAGGTAGAAAAAAAGCCAAAAAAGAGAGGTATGTTTCCAAATAGCAAAAATAACTCCTAAAATAATCAGAAGTCCCCCCACCACACCGAGAATGCCCCCGGGCACAAAAAATTCAAAATAGACCAATAGCAGGCCTATTAAACTGAAACCAACAGCTAGGAGCATACAAGGGTGTACATTTTTACAATCTCTCGATTTGGATGGGCTAACTTACTTTCCAATATATAAAAAAAAGTGCAGGTCCCAAACAGTGCTAATCGGATAAGTCTATCAAACTCCGGATTTTTTGGGAGAGGTTGCATTATTTTTTTCGCATATCAACGGGGCATACTACGACATAACTACTTTCCACACGAACAACCTCCACTGCGGCCCCTTTTTGAATATACCCAGTCTGCGCAACCGCATCATAGAGTTTTTCCCCGATCCGAATTTTACCAGAGGGGCGCAGTGGGGTAAGTGTTTCCCCAAGCTCCCCCTCTTCGGGCATACATTCTCTGAGGATACCGGCAGAAAACCCTTCTTGTTCCCCGCGCAACACGAATTTAGAAAAACGGAAGAAACGGTGAGAAAAAAATCGCGCGAGAAAAATCGTGGTCAAAATGGAGAAGATCAGTGCCCCAGATAACCAGGCTAATCTTTTTAAAAAGAAGGGACCAATCAATTCAAAACTATCCAAATGGAAAAAGTTTATCTTCTCAATCCCCGGTAGCATAAGGGCAAAAAGCCCGATAATCGTCAAGATAATCCCTAAAATGCCCACAACACCAAAACCTGGTATGACAAAAAGTTCGACCGCCAATAACACCAGCCCTCCGAGAAGGAGAATGATTTCAATCCAATTGATCGCTTCGGTCGAAAAACTAGAAAGCAAGATAAGAGCTAAACAAGCAAGCCCAATCGAGCCCGGGACCCCAAAGCCAGGTGTGTTAATTTCAATATAAAACCCGAGAATAAGGCCGATAAACAACAGGGAAGCCACAATGGGATGGGATAAAACAGTAAAAAAATTAATTCGCCAATCTTCATAATTCACCATCGTGACACGGGGGATTGTTTTGAGGAAAGGTTGCGTAAAAATTGCCGTCCCCTTAAATAGGGTTTTTTGATCATTTGCCCCTATTAGATCCCTGTTTTGATCCGGTTTTACATTGTAATCTGCAACCCCCAGATCAATGAGTTGCTTGGACTGTAAGGTGAGAAGCTTATCTTGTTTGGAAATTACGATGTCTGGGTTGGAGGGGGCAATGCGAATCTCCTCCTCAGAATCGAGTTTGATGATTTCATGATTGCGGATCACAAGGATCATATCTTTGTCTACCATTGCTTGGGCAAGCAATGGATTGCGCCCAAAAAACCGGGCGAGATTGGAAAACTCTGCCCGAAGAGCCGAATTGATCTTTTCGGGAGCCGACTCCATTCCTCCCTCCTTTCCTTGAAAAACAGGTTCTGCCGCTCCCATAATAGAACTGGAATTCACAAAGATGAAGCGGCAGGCATAAGCAATCATTGCCCCCGCAGAAACAGCCCAGTTGTTGATGTAGGCAATCACGGGAATCCCATAGTTGACATCTATTTTTTGCAAGAGATCGACGATTTTGAGCGAAGGAAATATCTCCCCACCCGGAGAATCGATATTCAAAAGGACAAAGCGAACCCCCTGTTTACGAAATTCTTCCAAAGCAAATTTAAAGTAAAGATAAGTCGACTGCTGGATCGGTTGCTCTTGAGTTAACTGAAGGTAGCCAACGAGATTCTTTTCTACCAGACTGTAGGGTATGTGTTTTTGGAGTTTTTGTTCCAATTCAGCCGGGGTTAAAAGGTTCGTGACGATCCCCCTGTACAAGGGGTTTTTGTTATTTACGGATGAGTGGAGGTCGTATTGCTGTTTAAATTCCTCGTCGGTCATTACTTTTGCGACAATCCCAAGAGACTCCATCTTTTTTGTATTGAGAATCAAAGGGTCAAACCCCTCTAACTTCTCTGCTTCAGAGGGGGTTTTTCTGTCAGCGAGTTGGTAATGGGGGTCAATCATAGCGTCGACAAGCGGCTGCAATACTGGTGCTAAAACAGAGCTTGGATTGATCAACTCTTTGATCATACTCTTCGTACGCATCCAATTTTCTTCATGTTTGACGCCATAGGGGATATCCCCCCAAGCCGCGAAGGGGGTAACAAATAGCTTGTCAGCTAAGAAGGGGATCATTCCAGCGGGGCCAACAGCCCGCCCTTGAATGAATACAAAAATGGTTTTGTCGTGTTTAGTGCGCAACTCGAGTATTTCACGAGCAAAATGAAATACTTCTTGAAATTCTCCCGATGAGGAAGAGAGTTGGATGACCACTGTTCCCCCGCGGGTGCTCTTTATTTGTTCAATTTGTTGAAAAGCAGCGGAGAGTTCATCCCGTCCGAGGTACCCTTTAACCGAGAGGAGGTCTTCTTGGGCAAACAACGTCAAATGAAAAGAAAGCAAGAGAAAAAATGCGACTTTGATCTTACTATACAAGGCCAAGACAAAACCTCTACTTGGTTTTCGATAGGACTCCGCACGAGCATACGATTAGAAAGATATTTTGGAAAAGAGAAAAACTAAGGGGCGCCCTTATTCCTTACCAACCGATAAAATAATTTTTACTGAATTCAATTACCAAAAACGGAAGGGCCGAAAAAAACCACTTGGCACAGCAAAAAACAAAGGTTTTCATCTTGCGGCGCCTCCTTTTCCATGCTTATAACCAAGCTGACGTCTCTTTTAAAAATTTTTCTTGTCTTTAGTAAAGATCAAAAAAAATATCACCATCTCTACCCAATCTTTCATTCACACTTTACGCTCAACTCACAAAGAACAGCAAAGACCGCTGGTTTTTGATTACTAAAAATCAAAGTACAAAGACAAAGGACAAAAATAAACTAATTGTGTATAATAAGCAGGAAACGTGCGTGCGTGAGGAATTTTTCTATGAAAAAATGTTTCCCACCTCGTAAGCTTTGAGATAAATTTCCAAAAAAAATATATATGCTTATGTCAATTAATTTAAGTGCACTTCCCGCTCAGCTCGGAGAGCTCCAAGGCCGGCAACAAGCCCACGCGACCGACAAGCTGCGCAAACGGATGAAAAAAAATGACCAACTGTTGCACGAACACCTCTACCCGTTGCTTCACGAGTGTTCGTCTATCCTCAACCCTTCCGAACAAAAATCTCAATATGATTTGTCCTCTTTTTCAGAGAAGTTTTCTCTCGATGAAATTGAGAGGTTATATCGAGATTATCGGAGAGAAATAATGGAAGAATCAGCCAACAACAATTTGCAAGACGGGGTGCTTCACGAACTATTCCCAGAGAATCTAAGTGAAGTTTCTCCTCATGAGCTTGGCAAAATTGAATTCCGGATCAAAAATTGGATTGACAACTGTAAAAGTATGAATAACAGAGCAATGCAAGATCTCTATTTTCTCGTACAAATCGGAGTTGTCCTCCTTTCGTGCTTTCAAAACATACAGAAAGAGGCCAATCAAGCGGGTGAACATATTGTCCGTAACCAAAGGTGACCGTTGATCAAGGAAAACGAAATCCAGCTTTTTGAAACCGCTTTAAAAAAAGTTTCTATGCGTTTAAACCAAGGCAAGCCCATAGACGGTCCCCTATGCAAAGAAAAGGATTTAGCTTGCTTTAGATCGCTTGCTTATTCTTTCTATCGATCTGGTGACTATGCCCAGTCAAAAATGTATTTCCATCGACTCATTTTATCCAAACCACTCGAACAAAGTTATTGGGTGGGATTAGGTTCTTGTTTCCAAATGGAGAAATCTTACGCTGCGGCTCTCAAGGTATGGGGAATGTCTTCCATCCTAGACAAAGATGACCCTTTTGCCCATTTTCACGCGGCTACATGCCATTTTGCCCTTGGTGAATTTGAGCGGGGCTTTTTAGCTCTTGAAGCCTCAAAAAAGCTGCTCAAACCAAAACACCAAGAGCTCCGAGCTCGCATTGAGCAAATGGAAAACAAACATTCAAATAAAAGGTCCTATTCATGACAGAGCATCTCAGCCCAACTACTCAGAAGAAGGCCCCAGTCCCTTTTCCTTTTTCCCCACATCAAGATCCCAAAAAAAAGCCGCTTCTTGAGCAAGTACCCAACATGGACACAGCTCTTGATAGCGCAAAAAAAAGCAGCGCTCCCCCTCTGCTCAAAGCAAAAGCCCCCTCTTCTTTAGCAAATGTTTCCGATTCGTTAGAAGAAAAAAAAGCCCCTTTTGGTTTGCCTTTTCGATGTTCCTCTCAATCTGAAACAGATCTATTTCCCCACCCACAGGCAATGCTCGCCAGCGCAATTGAGTCCCATATGCATGCCCTCCTTTCAGAGCGTCATTATACAACCCGCTCTATTATCGAAATAGACCTTCCAAGGCAGGAGGTTGTGGGCGAAAAATTTAACGCAAAACTCCGCGAATCGATCGAAGTTGCAAAAAGCAATCACAATCTCTCATATGTGCAAGACGCATTGCAAATTTTACATTTTGGATTGGGTGTTGTAGGAGGGGTTTCTATTTTGTGTTCCTCTTTGGCAACTAATGATGTGATGGGGGTCCTTTATGGAGTAGAAATGACAGGTGGAGGTATGTGCTCTTTGGGCTCTTTTTTACTCACTAAATTTGGCTCTGATCATAGCTCGCCTTTGCTTCCTTCTGCATTATCCTTAGGTGGGGCCTTTTTGTCCTTGCACGGAGGAATTATGGGCAAAGATCTATTGCAGATGGACACAAATTTCGCCACATATCTGTCGTCGGCTCAGTCTTTACTCGCATCTTATGGCTTGTGTAAAGAGACGCAAAAAAATATTGATCTCTTTAAATTTCAAGGTGAAGCGTCTCATTTACAAAGGTGCCAGAAAATGATTTCCGATGATCTGAAAGAACACTATAAAGGTTTAGATATCTCTAATTTTACCGCTTTTTTTCGATCTGCTGTCGATATTATTGACAGCATCAATGAAACGAATAAAAAAATCTTTCGAAAAACCCTCAAAGGGT
Source organism: Simkania sp. (assembly GCA_027942475.1). Lineage (GTDB taxonomy): Bacteria > Chlamydiota > Chlamydiia > Chlamydiales > Simkaniaceae > JANQSR01. The sequence goes on from JAQFVP010000003.1 coordinate 10,594, forward strand.
AAGTGTATAAAAGTATAATCATCTTCATATAGGAGGGAAAAACCTAATGAAACCTGTAATTGGGGTAAATACCAATCCAGATGCAATAGATGTCCAGCAAGGTCTACATGTTGGAGTCATGCACCGAGAAAAGGAAACTGCATCCAAGATAGAGCAAACGGAAGCTAAGCAGATGGGGCTGAGCGACTTTCATCTCCAACTTAGCACAATTGAATCTATCTTGCGGGATCAAGTCAAGCAAATCGAAACCGCTTTGGATAAAAAAAAGGGGATCCAAGCCGCCCTTTCCGGTGTGCCCATTGCTGGGCAAGAAAATATTGAGCCCCGCTCGTACGAAGACCCACATAAAAAAGTAGCTCAGATTGCTCAAATAATCGAAGATGAGCATCTTCACATCCACGAGCAGTTTACAGCCATTGAATCCATCTTAAGCGGATACAAAAACTGCGATAATCCGTGGATACAAGCGCACCAAGCTTTGGTTGATATTGAACGTTCCAGTCGTCAATCTATCAATCGAGAAGAGGAGAGGCGAAACCATTTAAGACAACTTTGGACCTTTGGGATGAAGGAAAAAGCAGATTTTTTCCCAAAAATGGCAAAAGATCAAAAATGGTGGCAACAAATGGGTGCCATCGGAATGGTTGCTGCTGTGTCTTTCCCTTTGTTGGGGACAGGTCTTAGTCAGCCACTGGCCAATTTGTCTCATCCTCTGCTTTCTCGGATAATGGAAATTGATCTGAATCACCTAACTGCGCAACTTAAAACTTTCAGCAATAGAGCTCCAAATCTACTAAATGCAGGTTCTCAATTAATCCAGATGGGGTCAAGTACTAGCATGCTGTTCAACAAAGACAAAGAGACGCTCCACGAATGGGCTACTCAGCAAGAAAGACAGAATTTAGATACGCAACAACAAGTAGTGCAAGACACACGTCAAAATGACCACTCTTTAAGAGACCGTCACCTCGAGGTTATTAGGACTTTAAGCCAGATTGTGGGAAGGTAACCTAAAAAGAAGGGTGTTTACTATCGGTTTGCAAAGCAATCAAAGTGGTAGTTTTAATGATTATTGTCATTATGGGTGTATCCGGTTCAGGGAAATCAACTGTTGGGACTGCACTGAGTAAAAAACTCAATTTGCCTTTTTATGATGCGGACGATTACCACAGTCCGACCAACAAAGAAAAAATGCATAAGGGTATCCCCTTACTAGATGTAGAGCGCCTTCCGTGGTTGAAAGTTTTGTGCGGCATCATTTCCAAGCATGTCGATCAAGGAAAATCAATGATCCTCGCTTGCTCAGCACTAAAAGAGTCACACAGAGCTTTGCTCAATTCGCGCCGCATGTGCCGTTTTGTATATTTAAAGGGCACTTTTGAGATAATTCAAGCGAGAATGGCGGCGCGTAGTCACCACTTTTTTCATCCCGAGCTACTCAAAGACCAATTTGATTCCCTTGAAAAGCCGAAACATTGTCTAACGATTGACGTAGGGCAGACAGTCCATGAAATTGTTGAGATAATTTGCAAGAAATTCCCTCTTTCTCCCCAAGAAAAAATTATTTAAAGTCATCCTCGTCCTCTTCTTCATCCTCTTCCATAAAGGGATATAATTCATCTTCATCCTCTCCAAACCCTACTTCTCCGAGATCACTGCGCGGATCGAGGAGAAAAGTGAGAGAGGTGGCTCTCGGAAGCGGCAAATAATCACTTTGTTCTTCGCCAGACAGCGTCTGTACGTGTAAAACGCGCCACATGGCAAATAAAATATAAATAGCCGAAATGATGGCGAGAAAGAGAAAAATGCCCGCAGGACCCAGAAAATCCATAAAAATAGGGCAGACAAGTGGACCCAGAATGCAGCCCACGCCGTATATAATTAACAGTGCGGAAGCAACTCCAATAATATTTTTTTCAGAAAAATAATCACATGTATAGGTAATGGAAAGGGGGTAGATGGTAAAAGAGGCGCCTCCAAATAAAATCATGAGTGTTAAAAGGAGGCTATAAGGAAAAATTGGGCTATAAAAAAGAACAAAGGTAAGCACCATCAAAACAAAAACAATACCGACGAGCACCTTGCGCCGATCAAAGATATCTGAAAGGTAGCCAATCGGCCACTGTAAGATTAACCCCCCGAAAATTGTTAGCCCCATAACCAGGGCAAGTTGCTCGATGGTCAGGTCAATTCTTTTGGCAAAGATAGGGACCAAACTATAAAACGAGCTCATAATCAATCCAGCAATCAAACATCCGATGGGGCCGAGCGGAGCCTTTTTTAAGACTTGAAAGAAATTTGTAATTGAGGATTCGAGTATAAGGGGACCGCTACTTTTCATCATGCAAACCGGTAAAATAGAAAGGGAACTGAGAAAAATTATGATGGCAAAGGGAACGGTGCTATCGAGAGGAGCTACGCTTAAGATAAACTGACCAGATCCCTGTGCTGTATACAAAGTCACCATGTAAAGAGAAAGCACCTTGCCCCGTTTCCGAATCTCAGTCGATAAGAGTACCCAGCTCTCCATTACGATAAAAAACCCCGAAGTGCAAAAGCCTACGAGAAAGCGGAATATACTCCAGCTAATGGGGTCAATGATGAAAGATTGGACTACAATAACCACTGAGTTTACAGAAGCAAATATGGCAAAGGTACGGATATGCCCAATTCTTTCAATCAATCTTTCAATATAAATGGATCCGAGCATCACACCCAAATAATAGGCAGAATTCATAATACCGACCACCCAGTTAGAGTGGCCATATATTGAAATGCGCAAACTCGCGTAGGTATTGAAATAACCGGTTCCCAACATGACGATGAAAAGACTAATCAGAGGGGGGGTAATGGAGCGGAATATTTTTTTCATTTCACCCTCTTCTTTAGGGCAATTTGTACTTCGGGTTCCAGTGAAATCCACCGCTCTTTCTCCTTTTTAAGCGGCTGGTTGATCACCATGTATTTTTCCTTTTCAAGGGGATGCTGTACTTCCCCTTTTTTCACAATTACTTGTTCAAAAGTGTAGAGAATTTCAATGTAGGCATTTTTTCTTCGTTGGATTGTCACATCGGTATTTGAGAGAACGGGTAAAAAATATTGCGATTTTGCTCCCAAAAGTTCCATCACACCCTCTTCAATGGCATCTTGAAACCCCGTTTTTCCCACTTGAGAAACCGCTTGCTGCAAAAGCAAAAATAACATGTCATCATCACCGGCAAATGTGTAAAATGCACGACAACACTCAAATAAGCTTTCTTGCTTAAGAGAGTCGGAGCGTTCGAGACTATATACGATTTGATCCTGTTCCAATAAACGTAAAGAGGGCCATTCCCGGTTGAGTTCTTGTGCAAAGTCAACCGTCATGTGTTGTAAGGCCTTTTCTTCGCCCATCTTATCAAGTAAATTTTGAAAGTTTTCTACTTGATCTTTGACCTGTTTTTTTGATCCGAAATAAATCTTTTCGAGGTAAGAAAGGGGCTTTTTCATGGCCCGAGAAGATTCTTCAAAGGCCCAATCGAGTAAATTAAGGGTGATTTGAGATACTTTCTGCAGGGAGAGCAAAAAATCCCACTGGTAGCTATTGAGGACGAGTGAGCAAATGTTAAGTTGTTGCTCTTCGGTAATATGAGACAAAACATCTTGCTGATTCCCCAGCTGAATGAGCTGTCGGCGATTTTCGAGGGGAAGATTTTTCGGAATGTAGCGGCTGGATATGTAGGTTTGCAACGTTTCGACATCTTTTTCTGAAGTTTTCGCGAGTAATTCCATAAAATGGAACAGTTCCGGGTTGGTTTCTGATAAATCTTCAAAATCTTGGTAAGCCAACACTATGTCTTGAAATGCTTTGCTCAATTCTTTGAAACAAGTAATGGAGGAGGGGCATTTTCGGTAGGTAGAAGTTCTTTTTAAACGATCGTGAATGCCCGTTGGAGCGAGAAAAAACTCTTGTTTGAGTGTTTTACTACAAAAATTAATGCTCTGGATCTGCCGATATTGGTTGGTTCTCGCTTTTTTTTTGATCTCGTGCCATATCTTTAAATAGTCGAGCCGGCGATTTTTCATTCGGTAAAACCTCAAACTTTTTTGATCACGAACCGGATTAGTAATAAAAAGGAGAAGTTCACTAGGGGAAAAAATCGCTTTGAATTCGAGGGCATCTTCGGAATCACTCACCTTTTGAGACTGAATTCTCATATAAATATTGTTCAGAGACTGACGTGGATCCAAACAGACTTGATCCTCTCGCATAGCTTCGATCTGATCTCGCAGGGCGCGAAAATAGGAAAGTTTGCGTGCAGCAAGAGACTGGGCAACTCCATACCTCGTTTTTTTATATGCTCTGTAGGGGTAGATCCCAAAGGTAAATAGGGAAAATAACCAATTACGCATATAATTTTTTTGAAAAAACGCGCGAAAATGTCGAGAGACCGCGTTTTGGCAAGATTCTCTGTGGTTTACGTTGACAAAATCAACATCCGGCAAAGAGGAATGCAGCATAAAAACCTGTTCTGATGCGATTTTTTTCCCCTATTATCCTGTTTTAGTGATTTAAAAAATATGTTCCAAGCCTAATTTATTACAAAAAAAATCGGGAACAACATCTAGAGGCCTCTAAAAACCTGGATTACTTATCTAGTTTATTTTTTTATTTAGGGTATGTGTGAAATTCTCAAGTAAACCATTCTCGGCTTGAGACAGGGCATTGCAGTGCTAAAGGAAATAGCAAACAACAATGTATCTGTTTGGAAGAGAAAGTGGGGTCAAACAGGTGCACAAGTGACTTGTCGAAAATAAAGGGAGCTTTACAACCGCAAGGCGCCTTATTTTTCTTTAGATCGCTTAGATTTAATGAATGTCTTGTTTTTTGAGTCACATAAAGGGCGCCTTGCTCTTAGGAACAGAATAGTCGCATGATTACTCTTTTATTTTGAATGATTTAATAAAGTGTTTAAAATAACGGTCTGTATAATTTTTTTTATCACACTCCATAGAGAGCAAATAAAGGGTATTGTTAGCTACGATGGCCCGTCCTTTGAAATAGGTTCCTCGCACTTGAATAAAGAAGTCAAGCGCCTTATGCCCTTGCACTTTGGTAAGGTCAGCAAAAATAAGTCTGTTTTCTGGGCTTTGTGCAATCAAACCGTTGAGAAAATTTTCCAAATTAATCTCTGTCTGGGTTCCATCCCCCAGAGCTGAATATGGGTATTGGGCAACCAAAAGCATATAAACCGCTTTTCTTTCGTGTGGTGCGACATAAATATCATACCTTAAATGTTCCCCTTCACGAGAAAGTGGGGTTACCTGTTGGAGGTGTTCGGGCGTGCTGGGCAAAGAGATACTACAAGCCCCTTGCACTGCATAAAATCGCTTCCAAGTGCTCAATTTCGGCAATCGCTCTGCAACGACTTGGCTCAATGGGGCCTTCTCCGATCCTTTGGATGGATCGATCAAGGAGAATAGAGCCAACAACCCAAACATGGGTAGTGCACCTCTATGAATATTTTGTTTGAATAGATTAAACATAATTCCCTCAACAATTTAAGATTTGCATCTTATTTATGAATTAGGGGTCATTCCTGAAATAGCTTAACATCCCAAAGGCAACATGTTACCAATGGATTTGATAAAAGCTGACAAGCGCCATCCAAGCGAGTGCAGCCCCGATACTCCGCACGCTCGTCCACATGGCCGCACTTACCTTGATGAGTGTACGAAAAAAAAAAACGCGGGCAGCAAAGAGGTTAAAATAGAGATATTTGAAGAAAATATTCAGAGCAAAGATGGTCGGATCCAAGAGGAGAGAAACTTGCCAAAACGGCAAAATGGCGCACGCCGCTGCGCAGTGATCATCGACATGATGTCGTGCGAGCAGCCGTACTTTCCGGCTTTTTTGTGTACACATGCTAAGCCACGGACTGAAGCTTCGTTGCATTTTGGCCATACTCTCAGGTAACTGTATTCTTAAAGGCATGAAAAACCCCTTATTTTTATCTTATACAAAATTGAAGGTTCTATCAAGAAAAAAATAAAATATATGGTGTGTACAACATGGAAAAAGCCCTTTTACTTGGATTGGGCCAGCAACAAAAGCCAACAATTAGAAATGGATAGTGCACCCTATGCATGCTTTGTTTGAATAGATTAACCATATTTTGCTCAATGGTTTAGGTATAGCTCTTTATGTAAAGGAAAAATCAGCTCCGGGACTTCTTGTTGACGAGCAAAAGAAACAGTCGACAAGGGAAAATACCCTAAGACCAGAAATGGAAAAAAACGGAAGGGTAGGATCGAATAGAGCCATCCATGCGCAAAAGCTTTTTGCACCTCTTGAATGGTTTGCACACGAATGATAAAAGTCCATACCACAAAGGGAAAAATATATTTTAAGAAAAAATAGTTGTTGGAAAATAGCAGCTGTTTGCTGAAGAGAACCGGTGACAGAATTACTGCGAAAATGATCAGCCGATACTGGGCACGCTCGTCCAATAAATGGCCGCACGTATTTTTTTAAATGTTCCCGCACCTTTGATTAGTTTACCAACGCAAAAAACAGAGGCGGAGAAGAGATTATAAAAAAGATATGTGGTAATTATGCGCAGAAAAACACAGATCAGGAATAAGAAAATGATATTCATATACATTGATGAGGACTCGACCATGACGATGAATGGTGTCGGCAAAAGCCCTAAAATGACACACATCGCTATAAAGCGGTATTTCACATTGTAGTTTACGAGCAACCGTATTGTCCGACGTGGTTTTGTGCATATGCTCAGCCAGGGGTTGAAGTCTGGTTTCTTTTCAAGCATGCTCTCAATCAAGTTTTATTCTAGATATCAGCGAATACTCACTCGCCTAAAGGGGGAGGCTTCTAGGGATTGACGTACAAACCATCTGGCACGAGGGGTATTTTCGAAAATTATTTTACAAGAAAAAATCTTAAAGTCAAGGCAAGCTTTCATTCCACCCCTTAAGCGGGTGGGTTTTCCCGCTCGTCCAGGACAAAGTTTCTTCGTCTTAAACATCGCTAACAAATCTATCCAGAAAAATATATGCTGTGCGAGCATGAACGAAGCGCTTTTTAAACAAGCCACTTCCTATCGAGAGTTTTTTCTCCCCGTCTATTTCTTCACCTAAGAAGCAAAGAGGAGTATCCCAATGCATGCAGTCGTGATCAACACCAAAAATCACGGCAAAAGTTAGTTAAGAAATCGATGGTAAATCGAAGTTCTCAGCTCTATGCCGCTTAGTCAAAAATCGAAAGAGAGCACAGTGCTAGGGTAGCTACGTAGCTAAACTTATGCCCAAGCTAAAGGGTCTATCTAAGGAGATGGGAATGCCGCGTGTTTTCAAGAGAAATCTGAAAATCTAGGAATTGTTCCTAAAATAGCACAAAGAATGGCAAAAGCGATGACCAAAACCGCTAAAAAAAATAAAAGTAGATTTAATAAAGCCATCCAAACAGAAAACTTTTGCACTTCACTAATCGCTTGCACGCGAATAATAAAAGCCCATACCCCAAAGAAAATTTGAACAAAAAGGTAGATGAATGCCAGTATTGGGAGTATGTCTGTATTGAATAATATACGCACAAGTACATTCGAAAAGAACATTAAGGAGATTCCTATCCAAGCAAAGGTATTCCCGATATTGGGCACGCTCGTCCAATAAATAGCCGCACGTATTTCTTTAAAATTCCCTGCTCCCTTGATGAGTTTACCAAAGAAAAAAACACTAGCGGCAAACAAGTTAAAATAGAGATATTCGAAGAAAATACTCAAAGGAAAGATGAGCGCAAAGTATTTCACAGATAGTGCTGAGATAAATACAAAGAGTTGGAATCGCGAGGGGTCCCTGAGGACCAGGGAAAAGGTCGAATTCAAGAAGAAAAAAATTTTCCGAAACGCCAAAACGGCGCACACTGCTATCAAGCGATAATTGACATTGTGTCGTGCGAGGAGTCGTATCGTTCGACGTGGTTGTGTACATATTTTAAGCCACGGATTAAAGCTTTGTTGCATTTTGGTCATACTCCCCTCAAGTACCTGTACTCTGAAAGACAGGAAAGAACCCTTATTTTTATCTTGTACGGATAGTGCACTTCTATAAATGTTTTTTTAATAAATTAATCGAAAATTTAATAATAGCTTCTTATACAAATGGAGGATCAGCTCCGAAATTTCTTGTTGACGAGCAAAAGAAACAATCAACAAGGACAAATACCCTAAGACAAGAAATGGGACAAAACTTAAGAGTAGATTTAATAAGGCCATCCATGCAGAAAACTTTTGCACTTCTCCAATGGCTTGCACGCGAATGATAAAAACCCATATCACAAAAAAAATGGCAAAGGGAAGGGTATATTTTAAGAAAAAAAAGTCTTGGGGGAACAACGGATGTTGGCCGCGGGCATGGATGAACACGATTGCTGTGGAAATGATCAGAGATCCGATAGTAGGCACACTCGTCCAATAAATCGCCGCACGTATTTTTTTAAAGGTTCCCGCACCCTTGATTAGTTTACCACAGAAAAAAACGGAGGCGGAAAAGAGATGATAAAGGAGGTATGTGGCAATTATGCCAAGCACAATGTAGCTCGGGAAAACGAGCAAGACCATAAAAAAATAAAATGAGAACGGGGGTAGGGAGAAGGGGAATGCCGCTAGCAAAGACCCCAAAATTGCACACATCGCTATAAAGCGGTAGTTCACATTGTAATTTACGAGCAACCGTATTGTCCGACGTGGTTTTGTGCATATGCTTAGCCAAGGATTGAAGTCTGGTTTGTCTTCAAGCATACTCTCCTCAAGCAAATTTTATTCTAAATATCAGTAAAGTTGTTTCATCTTAAATATCACCAACAAATCTATCAAGAAAAATATAAAATATACGCTGTGCGAGCACAAAAGAGCCGCCTCATGCATTTCCCATCTTCCCCCCCGTTTCCCTCACCACCAAACAAAATACTCAAAAACGAACAAGATGAACATCGCCACAAAAACAGGGGTCTTAATCACTCTAAAACCAACTGTTTTGTATAAAATATTCAAGAAGCAGAGCACCAAAAGAGAGGGATAGATCATCTGCAGCACAGGGGCAAGCAGCCGCACAATCCCTTGAAAATCCAAAAACGAAAGAAGAGCCGCCACACCGAGCACCATTCCCAAGGAAATCTCATGTCTGATTTTACTTCTACAAATTTTTTTTTGCAAAAAATCAGCGGAGATCATTGCTAGGGGAATGGCTGTAGTCAAACAAGCCAAAACAACTAGTAGACAGACGGCTAAACCGGCATGATGACCGAGAATGAGATAACCCAACTGACCGAGAATTTGCCCATCAGATACCCCCTTCAATCCGTAACTATATTTGGTAGCAACATAACCAAAACCAATGTATACAGTAGCGAGCAGAGCAGATCCAATCAAGCTCGCTTGCAAAGCGGGAACAAAGGGCCCCTTTTCCCTCCCCCCCGTTTTTCGGCCTGATTCCAATTTTTTGTACACAAGAGAAGCAAAGAAAAAAGAGGCAATCAGGTCCATCGTATTGTACCCCTCTTTTAGACCATAGAAGAAGGGAGAGGTGATCGAGGACGCTTCCAAAACCTTGTCCGAACTAAAAAAAGCCCCTTTAAAGATCAAAAAAAATAAAAAAACGAGGAGAATGGGTGAAAGTACATAGCCGATCAAATCGAGAGCCCGACTTGTTTTGCAACAAAAACAAAATATCAGCAAACAACTAATCAAAACAAATAGGGGAAAATGGAGGTGCGCAATATAAATCTTTAATATTGAAAAAGTTAAGGTAATCAAACGGGGGATCCCTCCAAATGGTCCGAGCAGCCCAATGAGCAACAAAATCAGGATAAACGAAGGGATTTTGCCTATGCGGTCAAAAAAACTTTGGTAATCCCCCTTAAAGAGAATGATCGCAATTAAACCGGTAAAGGGGATTAAAACCGCAGTGAGCATCAAACCCAGCAAGGCCAAGCCAACTCCCCCTGCTGCATCCCGACCCACGATCAAGGGAAAAACGGTGTTACCCGCGCCAAAAAACATTGAAAACATGGCGAATCCGTTCGAAAGAAAACCACTTTTTATCCGACCCAACTCTTTTACCTTAATATCAAAATGATGAACATACGCAAGGCGAAGCAAGGTCCACTATTCGTGCAAATGTATGCGGAGTTGAAGGGGAAGGGCGAAGAGGAGAACCTACAAACCGATGATCTCAATGTATCACCCCAGAGCATCGCTCAAGGCGTTCTAAATTTTTTCATAAAAATCATGTCATTTTATTAGATGAATACTTTCTGATCAAGGGATTCAACCATTCATTTTTTTTGATCGGGCTGTGAAGAGTAAAACGGCAGCTGCTTGAGAGACATTTAGAGAGTCAATCTGACCCAAAAGGGGGATGTTTATACTCATGTCTGCCGATCGCTTGAGCAAAGGTTGAACGCCTCGATGCTCCGACCCTAAGATAAGCAAGCTCTTTTGTGGAAATGTAAAACTCTCGATGCTATGCGAATGCCGGCCAATGTCAGCTGTGATTACACGATAGCCCACACGTTGAAACTGTCTCAGCGTTTCCGCTAGATTTGAAACCTGCAGCAAGGGGACGAGCTCAGTTGCTCCAACGCCTACTTTTGAGACAACAGGGGTAATGCCGACACCTCGGTTTTTTGAAAAAATGACCGCATTGACCCCAAAACAAGCGCTAGCACGCAAAATTGCGCCAAAGTTGTGCGGGTCTGTGATGTTATCACACATAACAACAAGCGACTTCTCAAAGGGAGATGTCAAAAAATCTTTAAGATCAAGATACCGTCTTTCTCTAAGGTGAGCTACAATGCCTTGATGCGAATCGGACTCTACCATAGATGATAAATCCCGTTTTGAAACAAATTGCACGGGAATATTCAAATTTTGGGCCTTCTCTACGAGGCAGTCCTGTTTTTTAAAAAAGAATAGTTTCTGAATACTTTCCGGTTTTGTATGCAACACTTCGTTTACACATTGCCTTCCCATAATTAATAAAAGCTTTTTCAAAGAGGATGACATGAATTTTCACCGGGGCATAATTTAGAAAAGCGTGGCAACGCCTGCGAGCCGCTTGTACCCCTCTTTTACTCAAACAATCACAAGAGGGCAGCTTCGAAAACAGTCATACTGCCGCGACTACCTAGTTTTTTGCAAATCGATTTTTGTTTGAGCCCCTTTTGGAAAAGAGGTGAGGTTATAAAATTTTACTGTTTATCATCAAATAAAAAATTGGTATAAATCGATTAATTGACTCAATCACCCCCAGGAGGCAAAAAATGAGGGACACGCTGGTTGTTGTTAGCAAGGTAAAGCAGTTTATTAAAAATGAAGCTGGGATGAACACATCGGATAGCGCTAAACACGCTTTGACAGAGATTGTCGAAAGGGAGTGTCGCAAGGCGATAGAAAATGCCAAAGTCGACGGAAGAAAAACGGTTATGGACCGAGACTTTTCACCGTAAACAACAGTGGTGCTCGATCTTAAGTAAATGAGAATTTGTTTCATTTAAAATTTTAACTTGTGCAAGGCGATTGCTTCTGTTATGATTTAGGGTTCTATTTGATAGATAACTCAAGAAAACAAAATCGTGACATCCCCCTCCCTAATATTTGCAAGATACCCCGCTATTCAAACATATGTAAATAGTACAATTGAAGAGCTCAAAGATGCCACATGGCCTTCTTTTTTGCCGCATGGCAACGGCCATTCCGAACTCCCCGTGTCTCCCCAAGACAAAGTAATAGGGGATACTTGTATCACAAGTAGTCAAACTACTCCCCCTCAATCCAATCAAGAAAAAAAAAAAGAATCCAATTATGCTGTTCTCACCGGATTTGGGGGCCTTTTCACCGTTTTTGCTGTTACTATCTTGACCGGCATTGGAGGCCTTTTCGTCTTTTTGGCTACTCGCGGAGCGTTTGAAAAATACAAGCAAAGTACCAAACGTGTGATCAGGCATGAGAAATTTTGTGAAACACTTGCATCGTTCAAATCTGAATATAATGAAAAAGAGGTTCCAAAGTTGGATTTTTTTGGGGCCTATGAATCCAGGGCTCTATTCCATATCCTTGAGCTCTTTTCTGAAAAGAAAGGTAACCTCGAGAAGACAAGAAAATATAACGATCTAGTCAACCTCGCACTGCGCGTTGTTACGGCGGTCTCATTATTGTCTTTTTACCTCGGCTTTGTTTTTTCTTCCCCTTTTTTAAAATACGCAGGGGTTTTATTCGGAGTTCCATCTCTTGCTTGGGGGACCTTCCGCTGCGGTCGTAAATATTTTAGTAAAGAGCGTCAAAATCAGATTCAGGAGGCCAAACTAGCGGCTCAATCTAGCGCTACGCAAATCAAAAATATCCTCCCTTTTCTGAAGCGAGCGTCCGAAGCGAGCGCGTAAGAAATTGCAAAGATCTTAAGAGGGAGAAAAAGCTGTGGGAAACACCTTAGCTGTTACCTTGAAGACTTTTTTCTTAGGGAATCATACGGCTTATCGTCATTGCTTTGACACCCACTTCTATTTCTTTGCGCGGATTCCTTTAGGAATACTTTGCAAAGATACCGAGCCCATTTTTCTGTTTAGAATCGGTGTCAAAAATCTCTGAACGGTCCTAAGTGACCCTTGATATCCCCTGAGTTTAATATCTTCAAAGAGGGCTTTGCCTGATATGGACGAGGGGCAATGGGATTGTTTTACCCTTTTTTTTAGATAGTCTTTGTGAAAAGGCAAGAATGCCTGTGGTAATACGCGTTTATTAGGTTGAATCGTCACCATGAATTTTTTTAATACGTTAAATCCTCCCCGGTAGCCCCTGGCTATAATTTCTTCAAAAAGTTGATTTTCCGGTGTGCGTTTGGGCCAGGTTTGTTTTACTCTGTTTTTTAGATAGCTTTTATGAAAATCTAAGCATGCTTCTGCTGGCTGTTCTTTTTTCTCACAAATCGCATATAAGAATTTCTGCAGTGTTTCGATCGTTCCTTGATATCCTGCGTGTCTAATTTCTTCGAATAATTGCCGCACAGGAACCTTGGGCGAGGCCTCTTTTACCCTCTTTTTGAGGTAGTCTTTGTAAAACTGCAAGGAGCTATTTAATGGGATACTCTCTTTCTCAGAAATCGCCGATAAAAATCCACACATTGTGCTCATCTTCCCTTGATATCCTCTTGCTGTAATTTCTTCAAACAGCTGCTTTTTTGAGATATCTTTGGATACATTATCCCCTATCCTTTTGATGAGATAACTTTTATGAAAAGCAAGCAGGGCCTCGGGGGACGCTTTCTTACGAATTGTCGATAAGAATACTTGCATCGTCCTGATCGTGCCTTTATATCCCTGGGCTTTGATTTCTTCGAAGAGTTGCTTTGTCGATACAGATTTGGGTGCAACCTCCTCTAGCCTATGGACAATATAATCTTTATAACTTTGTATCAATATCTTGGGTTTTCGCATATTTCGGAGCATCGAAAAGAATGATTTGGCCGCGCCAATTGACCCCGGATACCCCCTTGCTTTGATTTCTGCAAGAAGTTGTTTTCCGGATAGATCTGCGCATCCAGCCCCTTCTAACCTCTTTTTTAGATATTCCTTGTGAAAAATGAGGGATGTCTCGGTTAAACCTTTTTTCCCCTTGCGGATTCCCGATAAGAATAATTGCAGTTGCCTAATACCCCCTTGATATCCCTGAGCTTTGATTTCTTCAAAAAGCTCTCTTGTTGTTAACTTCCCCACACCCCCTAATCTACTTTTCAAATAGTCTTTGTAACAATCTAAAGATCCCTCAATCGGGAATTTTATTGTCCCCCGGATTGCCGACACGAATTTCTGCACTGTATTGAATGCCCCTTCATATCCCTGGGCTTTGATTTCTTCGAAAAATCGTCTTATTACTACGGGCTTAGTTGCAGTCTCTTCTACTCTTTTTTTTAGGTAGCTTTTGTAGGGCTGCAAGGATCTTTTCGATAATCCCTTTTTGCCCCGCTCCACCTTTTTCTCTTTGTGCAAAGAGTGATCCCGTTCTTCCGAAAAGGGGGGACTTCCCAAATCGTTTTTTTGCATGAACGGGGTGCAAGCGGGGGGGTCATCACTCTCTTTGTCCATCCCTTGCAAAAAAGAAAAATCAAAAAGCTCTTCCTCTAACTGGTCGTAATCAGGGATCTGCAAAGAGGAGCTACCATCTAGCGGAACGGCAAAAGATGGAAAGAGTCTGTTTTGATCGATGTGAGAAAATGAGGAAATCAAACGGTTTACCCCGCACTGCAGTTTTATTTAGGCTAAAAAGAATTTAGATTCCTAATCATGTGGCTTGTTCGTTTATTTTACAAAGAATAAATTGGGTAATACCTCGGTCAGAGACCCTGTTTTTAGGTGTGAATATTCTAGAGGTGAAAATCCACGCCAAGGTATCGGAAAATGTAGGGAAGGTGCACGCATCTTTGATATTTTCAATCACAAGGCATACGTATCAGATAAACAATTTAATTTCTAAGAGCGCAGTATATCCTGATTTTGTTTAACTAAAAATTTTTAACTTGTACAAGGTATTCGATCGTGTTATGGTTTAGAAATCTATTTTATCAATAACTCTTAAAGGAAACAAAACCATGGCACACCCCGCGCTAATACTTGCAAGGTATCCCGATATTCCAACATACGTGAATAATAAAATCAAAGAGCTTGAAAATTCCTCTGAAAATTCCACATGGACTTCTTTTTCACCCAATGGCAACACCCAAAATTTTGGGTCCCAAAGGTCCCCCCACGACAGAGTAGGAGGAAATACCTATATCACAAATAATCAAAATACTTTGCTTCAATCCAATCGAGAAAATAACAAAGAGACCAACTATGCTATGCCCGCTGGCATCGGAGGCCTTATCACCACTTTTATTGCCGCTGCAGCGTATGAAAAATGTAGGCAAAGTGCCCAACGTGTGTTCGAAAACCAGGAATTTCGCCAAAGATTTGCATCGTTCAAATCCGAATACATCAACGTAGGGGGTTCACATCGAGAAGTAGTTCTACTCGATCTGGAGAGCTTTTGTGAAAAGGACGGTAAACTTGAGATGACAAGAAGATATAACGATCTAGTCAATTTCGCATTGCTCGTGGTTGGGGCAGTCTCATGCCTTTCTGTTACCCTCGGCTTTGTTTTTTCTTCCCCTTTTCTAAAATACGCAGGGGCCGGATTCTTGGGTGCAGCTTGCATTTGGGGGGCTATCCGCGCTGGTCGTAAATGTGTTAGTAAGGAGCGTCACAATCAGGAGGAGGAAGCCAAACGAGCGGCCCGATCGAGCGCTGCGGAAATGAACAGAATCCTCAATTCTGATTGGAGCTCTGAAGCGTCCGAAGCGACTGCGTAAGAAATTGCAAAGATCTTAGGGAGAGATAAGGTGTGAGGTAGGAGAGCACCTCAGCGCTAAA
The DNA here is from genome assembly GCA_027942475.1 of Simkania sp. Taxonomy (GTDB): domain Bacteria; phylum Chlamydiota; class Chlamydiia; order Chlamydiales; family Simkaniaceae; genus JANQSR01. The sequence continues at coordinate 26,057 of JAQFVP010000003.1, forward strand.
GAAGGGAAAATGTTTATCATCTACCTTCTTGAAAACAAGGTCTTTTGCTTGCTTGTCATCACGTTGCAACCCCCTTTTTTAACGGCGCAAAAGTTGATTCAAAAAGCCAACAAAAAGGGGCAGCTTATAGAGATACGCCTCGATCTCTTGCCCTCTCTAGATGATGCTCTGCGCATCAAGGCGCTCTGCTCTCTTCCCGTTATTTTTACTTTGAGAAAAGTATCTCAAGGGGGCCGCTTTAAGGGAAGTGCGCGGGAATGGGAAGAGACAATATTTGATCTTCTGTCATACAAACCCGACTACGTCGATCTCGAATATGATTCTCGCCCGCTATTTTTCGACAAAGTGCGGCAAAGCTTTCCAAATACTAAAATTATTTGTTCGTATCATAACTTTGAAAAAACGCCGGAAAATCTGGAAGGTATTCTCACAGGGATGAAGAAAAGGGCGGCAGCAATCTACAAGATGGTGACATTTGCACGCTCTTCTCTAGATAGTTTGCGCATGCTGATATTAGTGCAAAAACAGAGCTGTTTATCTGGTATGTGTATGGGGGCAAACGGTGGGATTACTCGGATCTTAGGGCCCGTTGTTGGGAGCGCGTTAACCTATGCCACGGTGGACAAGCCGATGGTCCCTGGGCAGCTGCCCGCCGATGTGTTAGAAAAGACATACCATTTTTCCTCTCTCGGTAAGCAAACAGCCATCTACGCCCTCATCGGTGACCCGGTTACTGAAAGCCGAGGGCACCTACTGCACAACTCCGTCTACCGAGCATTTGGGCTCAATGCAGTCTACGTGAAGTTTGCCATTACCCCAAAAGAGGTTCCAAAGTTGTTTCCATTGATTCGATCACTCCCTTTTCGGGGTTTTAGCGTCACTATGCCACTCAAGCAAGTGGTGCGACGCTATCTTCGCTGTTTGGACTTTTCTGCCAAGTCGATAGGCGCTGTGAACACTCTTGCAGAGAAACGGGGCCATTGGCAAGGGTTTAATACAGACGGGGTAGGAGGATTGGATGCTATCGAAGCGGAAGGCACTAAAGTCAAAGGAAAAAAGATTGTAATCTTAGGGGCGGGAGGAACCGCTCGCGCCCTTGCATTCGAATCTATTTTGAGAGGGGGGGAAGTGTGGATTGTTCATCGAAGTGAAGAAAAAGCGCGGCAGGTGTCCAAGCAGTTCGGGTGTAAAACCGCTCGTTTAGACAAATGGCAGCAGCTTCCCCTTGATATTCTCATCAATGCAACACCAATCGGGATGAAATCATGTTGCCGCGTCAAAATTCCCATTCCGAACCAGTTGATCACAAAAAAGGGCACCGTATTTGATGCCGTTGCTAGAGTTGAGCAAACCGATTTGCTGCGCCGGGCCAAAATAAAGGGGTGCAAAACCATCTCCGGCTTTGAAATGTTTTTTAGACAGGCAAATCGACAAATCGCCATTTGGTTTGATAGATCGGTCGATTTGACTATTTTATACCGAAAAATCGTTTTACATTAACCATTGTAAAACTTCCCGCAAAAGGGCAAACCGAAAGCAATACCCTGAATCGAGTAGCTTCTTTGGCTGAGCACAAGCACTTGCCAAAAAGAGCTCCCTCCCTTTTTGCCCGAAAAGCAGTTGAACGACACATGAGGGGATGGGGGCTCTGGGAAAGCATCCGATTGCTTTCTCGATTTCTCGAGCAAATTGTTTATTTCTCACGGGGTATGGACTGGTAAAGTTTACCGGGCCAAAGAGGCTAGGTGTCATTAAAACGTGGTACAAAGCCCCAACGACGTCTTCGATCGCAATCCAGCTGACATATTGTCTCCCCGATCCAATCCTCCCCCCCACACCCATTTTAAAGGGGATCAGCATCTTTTTAAGCGCCCCCCCTTTTGGGCTGAGCACCATGCCAAAGCGGGCACAGACAACGCGCACTCTCCCTTGCTCTGCAAGTTGGTGAGTTGCGCCTTCCCAAAGCTCACACACCTTTGTCAAAAAAAGCGGTTTCTTTCGGGCGCTCCTCTCTGTCAGGACCTCATCTCCACAGTCTCCGTACACACCCACTCCGGAAGCGCTAATCAGAGTCTGCGGTGGAGATTTTAATTTGCCAAGCGCTTGAACAAGCTGGAAAGTGCTTTTTTGACGGCTCTCTAAGATCAGTTTTTTCTTTCTATGAGTCCACCACCCCTTGGATATATTTTCCCCGGCGAGATGGATCACTGCATCAAACTCTTTTACCCCTCTTAGCAAAAAATTCCAGCCAATTCTCTTTCCATCTATCCCTTGAAAAGAGCGAGTTAAGCTCCAGACATCATGTCCAACAGATTCGAGAAAAAGGCGCAGGGCATTACCCACAAATCCAGTTGCACCGCTGATTAGTATTTTAAGGGGCTTTTCAAAAGGGTATGTTTTTGCGAGATCACAATCAATTTGCAATATCTCGTACTTGTACTCTAAAATATGGGCCAACTGTTTTTCGATGCATCGATAGAGAAGAGTGCCGAAAATAAAGGAGAATCGGATGCTGAAACAGAATCGGTCGATAATTTCGCATGTCTGATCATACGCTCTTTTTTTAAGGCATATTTCATCAATCAAAGGCCCGCGTATGAAAAGGAAGTAGAGCCCTTTTCTAAAAACCGAGCCAATTTGCTTTAAAAAGTTCTTTTTTGAAATGAACCCGACCAATCTTTGCTCGGTTGAGTCCCTTTGACTTTTTACGCAAGCTGGGCGAAAAGGTCGGTGAAGAGGGGCAAGCCGGGTTTCTAAGTGGGGGCTCAAATACCATCGCAAAACTGTTTCTAAGGAAAAATTGGTTAGAGAGCGAAAACCGGACGTGAAGGGCACACTCACCTCTTGAAAAACACACGACTTTTACACACAGACAAAAGGCGGGTCAGATAAGGATGTGGCTAAGTTACACCACAAAAAAGGTGAAACGATTAAGCTCAGTCCGATTTCCTGCCGGAACCACCCGCGCAGCAAAGTGCTTTGCACTTTCCAAGAAAACTTAAGCCCCATAGACCCGCAAGGCCAACGAGAGAATAGATGATGCGGCTCAAGGCACTGGAGTTTCCACCAAAAATCGCAGCAACTAAATCAAACTGAAAAAAACCCCAGAGTCCCCAATTGAGTGCTCCTACCAAAATGAGAATAAGTGCTATAATGTTTGTTGCTTTCATGCAAGTTACCTCTTTTTAACTCATATTCCCCTCTTATAAATATTTTTTCTTGATTTGTCATCTTTTTTTTTGAATTGATCAGTTGCGTGCGGCGCCTCGCATGGCCCACTGACCTATTACAAAAGGGATATAAGCAAAAAACATACAAAACTAACACCAAGTAGGCGGTGCTTTACCGAAACTGATATGATCCATTTTTTTCGATTTGACTTTTGACTCGATTTTAGTGTAAAGTGTTTCTGTTCGCGTGACCGAGAATTGGTGTGAGTGCTTATGAAAAAAATAAACAAAGAAATCCTCGAAGATCTCGCTCATCTTTGTTGTATCCGCTGCTCACAAGAGACCAAAGAAAAGCTCTTTCGGGATCTGGCGTCTATTCTCGGTTATATCGAATTGCTGAGTGAATTGGATACGGAGGGAGAACCCCCTTGTGACCACGTTTTAGAAGCGATTCAAAACGTGATGCGAGTAGATCGAGAGGGAACCACTCTTAAGCGGGAGGTATTTTTGGAAAATAGCCCCTCACATGTGGGAGGTATGGTTCGAGTCCCCCCCGTAATTAAGTTCTAAAACACACCTTAAGCCGAGTTTGTGATCATGTATCAAAAAACCGCATCTGCTCTGAGAGATGACTTCATTACTGGAAAATCTACTGCCTCCCAAATTGCCTCCTATTTTTTACAGAGAATTCAGGCATTTGACCGAGATTTGGATGCCTTTTTGAATGTGGTTGCAGATCGAGTGATGGAAAAAGCAGAAGAACTAGACGTTCGAAGAGCAGAGGGCAAACCCATGGGCAAGCTCGCAGGAATTCCGATCGCCATCAAAGACAACATCCACATAGAAGGGGAAATAACCACGTGTGGCTCCCGATTTTTATCCAACTACAGAGCTCCATTTGACGCCACTGTGGTCAAGCTGATTGAAGCAGAAGATGGGCTGATCATAGGAAAAACTAATTTAGATGAATTTGCAATGGGGTCCTCTACAGAGAATTCTGCATTTCAAGTGACGAAAAATCCTTGGGATCTCAACCGTTCCCCCGGCGGTTCTTCGGGTGGTTCAGCATCTGCTGTAGGAGGCCGTTTGACCCCCTTGGCCTTGGGAAGTGACACAGGCGGCTCTATTCGTCAACCTGCCGCTTTTACGGGTACAGTCGGGTTCAAACCCACCTACGGGCGAGCGTCCCGTTTCGGTCTCGTAGCCTTTGGATCTTCACTTGACCAAATTGGACCTTTTGCCAACTCTGTCCAAGATATCGCCATGGTCATGGAAGTGATCGGCGCCCATTGCAATCAGGATGCCACGAGTCTGAATATCCCCTCGGAAAATTACTCAGACCATCTTGCGACCTCCTTGCAGGGGAAAAGGCTCGGGGTGCCTTGGAAATCTCTTGAAAAGTTTCTCAAAGAACCCGGACACGATCTATTTCTTCAAGGAATCAAGGTGTTTGAAGAGCTAGGTGTCAATATCGTGGATGTAGATTTAAGTTATATTGATTATTCCATTCCCATCTATTACATTTTATCAACTGCGGAAGCTTCCACCAATTTGGCCCGATTTGATGGGGTTCGTTACGGAAAACGTTCTGAAAATGCCCATTCTATCGATGAAGTATACGATCTTTCTAGAAAAGAGGGATTTGGAGATGAGGTCAAACGGCGCATTATGCTCGGCACTTTTGTCCTCTCTTCCGGTTACCAAGATGCCTACTACAGAAAAGCACAAAAAGTGCGCACAATGCTCATCAAACAATTTCATAGCGCCTTTGTAAAGTGTGATATTGTGGCCATTCCGACCACTTTAGGCGCGGCATTCCCAATCAATAGTATTCCCGATCCCCTCCAAATGTATTTCCAAGACCTTTACACAGTCTCTGCAAATCTAGCTGGCCTGCCGGCCATTAGTTTGCCAATTTGTCTCGATGCAGACAATTTGCCGCGCAGCATTCAACTTCTCGGACCCCAGCTCTCGGATGGACGGGTTCTCCATTTTGCCCATCAATTTGAAAAGATGCGCAGCTCGCGACAGCTTATCCCCCCTTTATGTGATCGGGAGGTGAATTAATGCATCACAGTTATGCGAAGTGGCAGCCTGTAATTGGCCTCGAAATTCATATTCAGCTCAAAACCCGTACCAAACTCTTTTCTCAGTCCCTCAACCGTTTTGGTGACGAGCCAAATACCAATATCGACGTGGTCAACACGGGCCAACCCGGTTCTCTTCCTGTTTTAAATAGAGAAGCGGTAGAAAAGGCAGTGCTCTTCGGGTCTGCCATCAAAGCGAAAATTTCTCCATTTAGTCGGTTCGAACGCAAGTCTTATTTTTATCCAGATAGCCCTCGTAATTACCAAATTACCCAATTTGACAACCCCATCATTGTCGGGGGGGTCATCATTGCTGATGTCGCGGGTGAAACCAAAGAATTTAGTGTGCATCACGCCCACTTGGAAGATGATGCCGGAATGCTCAAGCATTTTTCAGATTTTGCCGGAGTAGATTACAATCGGGCTGGTGTACCTCTATTAGAAGTTGTTTCAAATCCCTGCATTTTCTCTGCTAAAGATGCTACAGCATACGCCATGGCCATGAGAGCAATTGCGCAGTATTTGGGCGTTTCTGATTGCAATATGGAAGAGGGTTCGTTTAGGATCGACACCAACGTTTCAGTGCGCCCGATTGGGGACTCAGTCCTAAGAAATAAAGTGGAAGTGAAGAACATGAATTCTTTCGCAAACATGGAAATGGCCATCGAGTCTGAGATCGCTCGTCAGGTGCACGCCTATCAAACCCGCCCACACGAAGACCCCAAAAAGGTCGTTACGAGTCAAACTATGAGGCTCGATTTGGAAAGAAAAAAGACGGTCCCCATGCGTTTTAAAGAAGCAGAGGCGGACTATCGTTATTTCCCCGAACCAGATTTACCCCCCCTCGTGTTATCACAAAAATTTATTGATGGAATCCGCAAAGAGATGCCTGAGCTTCCACACGAGCGCTTCAATCGATATGTAAAAGAGCTCGAGTTAACAGAGTATAACGCCTCTATCTTGATCAACGATAAAGAGCTCTCCGATTATTTTGAAGAGGCTCTGCGCCACTGCAACAATGCGTCCTCTCTTTGCAATTGGATCACTGTGGAATTTGTCGGACGCCTGAAAGAAAGTGGCACCCCTCTTTATCGATCAAAAATTTTGGCAAAACAGGTAGCCACCCTTGTAAATTGTATCGAAGAGAAAAAAATCACGGGCCGCATTGCTAAACAAGTGGCAGATATCATGGTGCAAGTGCAGGGTAAAGACCCCGAAACCATCATTGAGGACAATTCCGATTTTCAGCCAATTCACGATACTTCTGCAATTGAACTCTTTGTCAATCAGGCGCTTACTGAAAATATACAATCGCTAGAGGATTTCAAAGCAGGCAAAGACAAGGCATTCAACTACCTTGTGGGTCAAGTCATGAAGTTATCCAAGGGCAAGGCATCTCCAGAAATTGTCAAGGAGCTCCTCATGCAAAAAATTCAAACCTAGGCTCGCGGGCTTTTTACGGCGGTAACGCTCTTGCAAAAGTCTAAGCAAGAGCAAGATGCGCTGTCTAGCCCGAGGGTTATTTAAAAAAAATTTACAAGAAAAACCCTTACAGTCGAAGCGCGCCGTCATCCCACCCCTTAGGTGGGTGGGTTTTCCCTCTCGCCTCTTAATTTTATTAACTGAAAAATATTAAATATTAATAAAAAAATTTTTAATATTTGTTTTTTTATTTAATAAAAAGTATAATTAAACTAAGAATAGTGCGTTTAAAAAAATAATATAAATCAATATTCTAGGGGGTAAGTAAGTGCCCAAAATTGAAAATCAAAAACTACACAATATCTCTTTTGCCTTCCACGAAGCTTTTTTGGAAAGATGTGGGAAAGACCTGGATAAAGCGACTGTTCCAGACAAAGAGCTCGCTAATATGGCCTTTCGGCTTGATAAACTCCGCACCGCCATTCAATCGACTAGTGCAAAAGATTTTTTAGCCAAATGCTATGGAAAAGTGCGCACACTCACAACAAACAATCTTGTAGACCACACTTTTGACCAAACGCTTTTTCTCGTGCAAAACAAAAACAAAATGTCACGAGAAGAGCTCAAAAAAAAGGTAGGTGCAATCGAGAAGCAGATTGCAAAGCTCTTAAAAAGTCACGCGCTTTCCTTACCTAACCGCCACCTTATAAAAATGGCGACGTTCCAACTCAAGCAACTGCGAAACTCATCCTCCTCCCAAACAGTGAGTGCACGAAGCAAAGCGAGGAAAGAAGAGCACTTAGTCTCTGTAATAAAAAAAGAACTGTCTTGCTTGAGTCCATCCGATTTTACGTCTAACACCGAAAAAAAGAACATAGACTTCGCACTTCACCTCTACGAAGTAGCGCGCAATCTATACCACAACCATATCGACATTGGAATACGCGAGCTGCGCCATTTGGCTGTAACAAAAAGCAGCCCGTTTCGTGAATTTGCTGAGAAGCTCAAAGGGGAGGTGTCGAGCCTTTGTGCGGACAATGTGGCAAAAAAAATCATTCCACTTAAAACAGAGAGTAGCCATGCGACGGGCAAGAGAAAGCAAAATAGATGCTCCCCTGCTTTGATGCGCCTGCTTAAAAAAATTGTTAGCTATGCAGATGGATTTACTCAAAAAGATCCCATCATCATATCAATCCCTTCTGACAGTGAAATTCACACGATCTTTCAAGAAGCAGAGCAGTTTTACGAAAAATAACACATCACCTCTTCCATCATGTAAAAAGATCCCGCAACGACGATCCTCTTTGGGGACGGCTTTTCATCAAAATATTTAAGGGCATCCGGAGCTGTTGCAAATATTTTCCAATGTTCATGCCCCTTTTTTTGGATTTCATCTCTTATATTCAGAGGGTGTCTCAACCGAGGGTGTTTTGAGGAGAATAGACCAATTTCATCAACATCATGCAACAGCTGAGCTATTTTACTGAGCTCTTTATCTTTGGCAAGGGTCAAGACGAGATACACAGATTCACCAAAACACTGTTTTTTAATATGATCAAAGAGGTATTTAAAACCACTTGGGTTATGAGCCACATCCAAGAGAAAATGACCTCGCACATCCAGTCTAAAGGGGAGACATTTGGACAAGCCCTCTTTTTTTGCATGGATATCGAGAGGGAAAAGGGGGTGGATGATTTCGAGCGCCTGCGCGGCGATTTCTCGGTTTTCTGCTCCCGTGAGGTAGAGGGGAGCCTTGTTAGCAAAAGCTATTTTTCTCAGGATGGAAAGGTCGGATCGGGGCCCCAGTAAAACGGGGACGCGCCTTTTGATAATCCCACCTTTCTCAGCAGCAATAACAGGGCGGGTTTTACCTAAAAGGTTTTGATGATCATATTCCACATTTGTAATGATACTCAAGATGGGCAAAATAATATTTGTTGCATCAAGACGCCCCCCAATCCCTGTTTCAATGATGGCAATATCCACTTTTTGGGTTGCAAAGTAGTCGAAAGCGAGCAAAGTGGAAATCTCAAAAAAAAAGAGCGTGGGGAAAAGGGCAAACAATTTTTCTAGACCGATCGCAGTAGAGCTTTTTGAAATCATCTCTTTGTTGATTTGCACTCTCTCTCGGTAGGAAAAGAGGTGGGGCGAAGAGTAAAGGCCCACTCGATACCCCCCCAAACGGAGGGCTTCCGCGATCTTATATGCAACAGAACCTTTTCCGTTTGTTCCAGCAATGTGAATGGCTTGAAACTGCATGTGGGGATTACCCAAAAGGGTTGCTGCCTTTTGAACTTTGCTCAGATCCCTTATTCTTCCCCCCTTTTTTAAAGAGAAAAGGTGTTTGAGTAAACTTTTATAAGTGCTCATTTTTCTTTGAAAATTTTTTTGACTATTTGCTCATCGACCCAAGAAGCTCCGAGTGTGACTAGTGGCTTGATCTCCCCGTGAAAATCGGACCCACCGCTGATGAGCCAGTTTTTTTGTTTGGCAATGTCGAGCCATTTTTTCTCCTTTTTCGGAGGGAAGAGGGAGTAGTAACACTCAATTCCATCAAAATTAATCTGTAAAAGCTTATCTAGAATTCCCTTTTTTCGAATCAGGTGAGGATGAGCAATAAATGCTTTGCCCCCCGCTTGATGGATAATATCAACAGTCTCTTGTACGTTCAAACAATCCCCTTTTACAAAACAACACTTTGTATCGCCGATGTAGCGATCAAACGCGGCATGGATAGAGGGGACGTACCCTTTTTCTACCATCAATTGTGCGATGTGTACACGTCCCGCACCTTTGCCCGTTTTTTTGCGTGCGAGCTCTTGTGGTGTCAAAGGGAGGGATCGATGCTCTAAACGCCTGAGAATCTCTTCATTTCTTTGCTTTCTATTTTCTCTTTGCCATACAAAAAAGCGCAAAAGCTGCTCTGTTTGACCTACTCCGTACCCGAGGATATGCAAAGGAGTATGATCCAAACGGGTGGAGAGTTCCACTCCCGTAAAAAGATCAACCTTGAGCTCATGCGCCCACTGCAAGGTGTCATTTGTGTATGCATCAAGAGTATCGTGGTCTGTAATGGAAAGGCCCGAGAGGTGTTGTTTTTTTGCCAAATGCAAAATTTCTATGGGAGTAAGAGTGCCGTCAGAGCAAGTCGTATGGCAATGCAGATCGGCTCGATAGTTCATTTATCCTTTGCTGATTTGATAAGGAACGAGGTGTATTTCCCTTTGTAATCGAATGTCCTCCCTCTCTTTTACTACTTTTTGGATAAAACTCATCAACTCGATCACATCTCGGGCCGTAGCCCCTTTTTGGTTCACAATAAAATTGGCGTGGAGCAAAGAGACCTCTGCGCCCCCGATCCGTTTTCCTTTAAGGCCACATTTTTCGATCAAAGCCCCTGCTCGGCGCTCTAAAGAGGGGTTGCGAAATACACACCCTAGAGAGGGAAGATCGTAGGGTTGTTGGGCAATTCGGTTTTTTGTTATCTGAATCTGTTTTGCGCGTGCTTTTTTCGATTTCTCAAGAGTGAAAGCAGCACTGACAATCACATCTTGATTTTCATGAAATGAGGAATAGCGATAGGAAAAGGTCAGTTCATCTCGGCTTTTTTCGACGAGCTTTGCATGCGCATCGACGCACACAACCTTTTTGAGACAATCTGCTGTCTCACATCCAGCAGCTCCGGCGTTCATAAAAATAGCCCCACCTACAGAACCCGGAATTCCACACGCAAATTCCAGTCCCGTCCAACCCCGTCGCGCTGTTTGTGCTCCGAGAAGGGAAAAGTTATACCCCGCTCCGACATGAAAAATCTGACCACTTACCTCGCAAAAGCGGATGCTATTTAAAACGATAAGACCGTCAAATCCCCGATCATCGAAAAGGGAGTTTGAGCCCCTGCCGAGGATCAAAAAAGGGAGCTGATGCTTGTTGATATACTGGCGTACAAGACGCATTTCTAGCGCTGTTTTGACTTCAATAAATAGCTTGGCAACTCCACCAATTTTAAAAGTGGACAAAGGGGCGAGTGGGCGGTTTGCAATAAACTTAGATTCAATGGGAATCACGTAAAATATTCCGTTTATGATAGATTGCATCGAGAAGCGCGTTCACAAACTCCCCCCCCTTTCGTTCCAAATTTACGACCGAGGCGCACTGCTTCCGCAATAGCAACTTTTGGAGGGATTTTTTCATCGTATAAAAGCTCATACACACCCAACCTCAAGATGCTTTTTTCTACCCGGGAAATCCGTTTAAAGTCATATTCCGTCGAATCCCGAGAAATATGCTCATCAATCTCTTTGAGTTTGTTTATTACCCCCTTTACCCGTTCATAGGCTTGCCAAGCCGTTTTTTTCGTGACCGTCAACTGGTCAAATAAAAAATTTGCATTGCTTAGATCAACATGCTCGTTCATATCAAAGGAAAACATCATTTGAAAGACGAGCTCGCGCAGCTTTTTCTGTGAAGCAGCCATGGAAGGGTTCCAATGTAAAACAAAACCCACAGTCTAGCAAATGCGCTCTCTTTTATATATCTCGAAATGCGCTTGAATCGGTCTTTGCCTATCTAAATTACCCCTCACTCAATTTTTAAATATATTAAATTAATATTTTTATATCTATAATCAAGGTAAAATGAATCTATCCTTTTATGGTGGATTATTCCCGATGATAATTCGATGGAACAACACTTTCGGCTGGAGGAGGAGCGTACACAGCCTAAAAAACTCCTTCATCTGCACTCATAGCCCCAATATGATCCACCGACCTCATCACTGTCACAGAAAGGGCAGCATTGATGAACAATTCAAGTTAAAGAGTTTTACATAAACATTCATTTCCCAAAATAATTTATTGGGTTTAATTTATGATTCAATTTCGAAAAAACTATGTAGTAAATAATTCTCAAATAGAAATATTGCCCTACGAAGTTCTTGAAGAAATTGTCAAACAAATTATCCCAAAAAGTATTCTGGCAGAAAATGTTCCTGTTTGTTTTGAAGCAGTCAAAGCCCTCAGCCATACGAATAAAAAAATGTATTTATTCATACACAGTGATAGAATACATCGTCATGTTGTGGATGTGGTCTTAAAAAACATGAATGAAACGCTCGCAAAGCAGAAAGATAGGCAATTTTCAATCAAGTTTTTAAGATGGTACATCATAAGCAATCAATTAGACCAATTTATTAGTTATTTTCATAAGACCTTAAAAACCGTGGACTCAGTTTTCCATAAAAAACCATTTGCGTGTGCAAGGAACATGTTTAAAATGCGCTACTATGCAAAAAATTTGGCCTATTATCGAGTGGGAAACGCTAGACAAATCAAGACAGGTCTCATAGCTTCCTTTTCCGATACTAGACAAGGGTTTATTGAGATTCTTCACCCATTGGGAAAATTGACAGTTGTGGGTGTGCATATATCGACAGTTGAGTCTTTGATTAAACGGCTAAGGGCCCCTTTTGAAGGGATCTTTGAGAAACATAAATGTCTGGAAAATGGGCTAGTTGAAGATATAACGCAAAATTTGCGCGAAAATGATCTGTTCGAATTTGTAGAACACAGAGACCTTTCCACACCCTATTATAAGTGGAGTAGTCGAAGTAGAGAAGGGGCATCCCGCCTTAAGAAATTCGACAACTTTAAAGATATAAACGACAAAAAAGGGAGAAAAAAACTCATTTTTTGTAAAAACGCTTCTCTATTTAGTTGTTATCAGATAGATCATACATATCCAGAAATTGTGCATCGAAATACAGGTGCTAGGGAAAAAGAATTTCTATTCGACATAGTCAAAGCCTATTTTTATACGACCATGGACCGTATGGACTGCAATTTTCAAAAAAGGCCGTGTGCAACTTATCTAGATATACATACTGTTCTCTACCGTTTTTTGAATGCAAATTTGGATTCTTTTCCCGAAATTTTGGATTTAGAATTAGACCAAATCTTGGTACCCTCCCAGGGTAGGGGCATTAGGTCGAAAATTAGGCATCTCTTTCGAAGAAAAGGGGTGAAAGAGTAGAATGTATTGCATCTGCCGCTGCATCGCTTTGATGATCGCGGAATGGAAAAACAGATTCTCGACTGAGGGAGGGAGACATATACACCCAATAAAATTAGAAATTTCACTCTAGAGTAGGCTTCAAACAAACAGATTCGAGGATGTCTTAGGCGGTCTTTTTTTATGCTCATGTCCGCTTTAATGAGTGTGATAATCAGTAATCCCAGTTATTTTATAAAAAAATTTAACGAAGTTCAATTATGATTCAATTTACAGAAAATCAAGTAACAAATAGTTCGCAAATAGAAATGTTACCCTACGAGGTACTTGAGGAAGTTGTCAAACAAATTATCCCAAACAATATTTTGCCGGACAATGTTCCTACTTGTTTCGAGGCAGTCAAAGCCTTCAGCCACACAAATAAAAAAATCTATTTATTCATACACAGTAATAGAATACATCATCACGTTGTTGATGTGATCCTAAAAAATATGAATGAAACGATCTGGCAACAGAAAGATAGAAAATTTTCAATCGGATTTTTAAGATGGTACATGATAAGTAATCAATTAGACCAATTTATTAATTATTTTCGTAATACCCAAAAAATCGTTAACTCGGTTTTGAATAAAAGGACATTTGTGTACGGAAAGGAAATCCATAAAATGCGCTACTACAAAAAAAATTTGGCTCGTCATCAAGTGGGAAACGAAAGACAAATTAAAACAGGTCTAATAGTTTCTTTTTCCGATTTTAAAAAAGGGTGTATTGATATTCTTTACCCATTGGGGAAACTGACAGTTTTGGATGTGGATATATCGATAGTTGAGGCTTTGATCAAACGGCTAAATACCCCTTTTGAAGGAATTTTTGAGAAACATAGATGCCCGGAAAATGGAATAGTTGAAGATATAACGCAAAAATCAGAAGAAAACGCTCTTTTCGAATTTGTAGAATGCAAGGACCTTTTTACCCCTTATTATGAGTTGAGTAGTCGAAATAGGAAAGGGGCATTCCGCATCAGTAAATCCGAAAATCTTAGATATATAAACCACAAAAAAGGAAAAAAAAACCTCATTTTTTGTAACAATTCCTCTCTATTTAGTTGTTACCAGATCGATCATGTATATCCGGAGATTATGCATCGAAATACAGGGGATAGGGAAAAAGAACTTTTATCCAAGATAGCCAAGGCTTATTTTCGTACGACTATGGGCTGCGATTTAAAAAAGCAGCCGTTTGAAACCTATCTAGAGGATATAGATGCTGACCTCTACCCTTTGTCTTCGTTGGTCTACCCTTTGTCTGTGTGGGATTCTTCTTCCGAAGCTTCGGAATCAGACTAAACTTTGGTATACTCCTAGGGTAAGAGCATTGATGGAACAGGCAAGCGCCTTAAAATGGAAAAAGCTCCATATAGCCACTCACAAAGAGCACAGGGCGTGTTTAAAAGCAATCATGATAAGCCGTATGATAGAAAAAGGGAGCGTAAAAGAGACCTTTTCGGGCGGGTTGTTTCTTCTATTTTTCCAAACAACGCGGGCGTGGCTGTAAATTGAAATTTTCAATTTTAATGAGTATGCTGATCAAGAACCCAGTTATTTTATAAAAAAATTTAATGAGTTTAAATTATGATTCAATTTCCAAAAAACTATTTAACAAATAATTCGCAAATAGAAACGTTACCCTACGAGGTTCTTGAAGAAATTGTCAAACAAATTATCCCAAAAAATATTCTGCCAGAAAATCTTCCCGTTAGTTTTGAGGCAGTCAAATCCCTGAGCCATACGAATAAAAAAATGCATTTATTCATACACAGTAATAGAATACACCGTCATGTTGTTGATGTGGTCCTAAAACACATGAATGAAACGCTTTTGCAACAGGAAGACGGGCAATTTTCAATCAGATTTTTAAGATGGTACATAATAAGCAATCAATTAGACCAATTTCTTGATCATTTTTATAAGACCCAAAGAATCGTTAACTCGGTTTTGAATAAAAAGACATTTGTGTACGGAAGAGAAACCCATACAATGCGCTACTATAAAAAAAATTTGGTTCGTTATCAAGTGGGAAACACTAGAAAAATTAAGACAGGTCTAATAGCCTCTTTTTTCAGTTTTAAAGAAGGGGTTGTTGACATTCTTTACCCATTGGGGGAACTGAGAATTGTTGATGTGGATATATCGACTGTTGAGGCTTTGATTAAACGGCTAAAGGTCACTTTTGAAGGAATTTTTGAGAAACATAAATGCCTGCAAAACGGAATAGTTGAAGATATAACGCAAAAACCGGAAGAAAGTAATCTGTTCGAATTTGTAGAACACACAGACCTTTGCACGCCTTATTATGAGTTGAGTATTCGAAATAGGCAAGGAGCATTTCGCATCAATAAATTCGACAGCCTGAGATATATAAACAACAAAAAAGGAAGAAAAAAACTCATTTTTTGTGACAACCCCTTTCTATTTAGTTGTTATCGGATGGATCATGCATATCCAGAAATTGTGCATCGAAATACAGGGGATAGAGAAAAAGAACTTCTATCCGAAATAGTCAGGGGTTATTTTCATATCACTATGGGCTGCAGTTCAAAAAAGGAACCGTTTGCATCCTATCTAGAATATATAGATGCTTACCTCTATCCTTGTTCGGCTACAATTGGTGACTCTTCCTCTTTATGGGATTCTTCTTCCGAAGCTTCAGAATCAAACTAAAACTTAGTATACGCCATAGGTTAAAATAGCTTTTTGCTTTGCATTTGGCTTGTATAGAAAGTGTTCCTTACATCTCTTTGGCACATGCACACAAAGTACTTTATTTTCAACACGATACTTGCATTGATTTGTCTATTAAGATTAGACTTGTCAAAAACACCGATAACGGAAAAATTTGCCGATTTATGGAATGGAATCACGAACTGAGACTTGTGGCAGACCTGTTGCTCGCTGCTTTTTTAGGAGCAATCATTGGATTAGAACGGGAAAGGCACGTGGGGCTCGCCGGTATCCGCACCCACGCCGCTGTTGCATTGGGCGCTTGCCTATTTGGGTTTATCTCGTTTCACGTCAATGGCCCCACCGGCTTGCAGGCGGGGATAAGGGTTTCAGATCCCTCCCGCATTGCAGCGCAAATTGTGAGTGGAATCGGTTTTTTAGGTGCTGGCGTCATCTTAAGAGATAGGGGACGTATCCGCGGATTGACCACCGCCGCTTCGGTCTGGGCCACGGCGTCGATCGGGCTGGGGATAGCCAATCAAATGTATATTTTAGCAATCAGTACCACTTTGATCATGTTTCTCTTGCTTTCTCTTTATCGGGTTCCGGGGTGGTACACTTGGAAACGAAAACATCAACACCGTTTCAAAAGGGAAGACGACTAGAGAGCCGTAAGGGTGCTGCGCAGCATCCATGCGGTTTTTTCATGCAGGGCAAGCCGTTTGTTGATAAAATCGGCGGTTGCTCCGTCCCCTACTTTTTCTGCTAAGGGGAGCTCCTTTCTCAAATGATGGACGAGAATTTCATGGTCAAGAAGGAGCCTTTCTATCATCTTCATAGGGGGAGACACCCCTTCAGCGTCCTCAACAAGGGTGGACTTAGCAAAAGAAGCAAAAGACCCCTTTGGGAAGTATCCTAGGGCTCGAATCCGCTCTGCTATTTCATCAATTGCCTCGGCAAGCTCTTCGTATTGCTCTTGAAACATCAAATGATAGGAATGAAACGCTTTGCCCGTCACGTTCCAGTGGAAATTCTGGGTTTTTAGGTACAAAAAGTAACTCGAGGCAAGCAGCACATGGAGAGCATTACATAGCTTCTCTCTATCTTTTTCATCCAAATCGAGATCGACTTGTAAAGAATCTTTTTGCATCACTTTGACCTCTTTTTACAATCTATTTTTTCCCTGCACCTCTTGGGAAGGCCTCATTTAGCTTAGCGGACCTCAATTGGTAATGGTATCAACTTACCTCCGAAAAAATCAAGGGGCTAAGGGAAGATGTATGTGCGAAAAATCTTAAGAAATGAGCCGCAGTGCACTGTTTTACCAGTGCATCAAAACAAAGAAAAAACTTGCTATATGGGAAATCACCCCTCTGTTATGATAGAAGGATGCAAACATTTATTTGCTTTTTATTTCTCTTGCCCGCTTCCCTTTTCTGTAGCGTTCATCTCAAAGAAAAAGTGGCTCGGGCCGCTCCGGGTACATTTGTCGTTGTTGAGCAGGGAAAAATGTGCACACTCTTGCACATATACGCAAACCAGCAAAATGCAGTCCTCGTCGAAGAAATCAGCGTTCCCACCTATCTCAAGCAAAATGATCAAGATTGGAAAGCATGGGCAGAGTCAGGTGCACCAGGGCACACCTCATGGATACTTTTTGAACTAGATCTTTTGGAAAATGAGGTAAGCGAGTGCTACTCTTTTACCCAAAAATCGCATCTGCCCACAGAGGAGATCTCTTTTTTTGTAAAACATCTCTTTGCATTAAACCTCACCCCTTTGACGGAAAATAAGCAACTTCAAAGGGGGGCTACGGCAAAAGCGGGTGAAGTGGGCCTATCCAAGCCGTGGTCTCCCCCCATGATTCGCAATGGGAAAAGGGTAAAAGGGGCTGAATATGAAGTGTACGAAACGACTTGGCCCCGGGAAAGCGGCTCTGTAATGGCGGGTAAAAAAATAATTCTTTATTTCGATAAGCAAACGCAAAGTTTTCCATTTCCCCACTGGATCCAAACAGGTAATCGGGGGTTAAAACAAAAAATTCGCGCCATTGACTCTGGAATCGGTCTTAGCTCCCCTAAAGAGGGGTTGCCGAGACGCCCCCCCTCTTTTCTCGGCGCTCCAAAGTGGGAAAAGGGGAGCGTCTATTTTACTCTAGAGGCGCCCTCTTACCTTTCCAGCTTTACACTCTACGCCATTGATCTTTCAGAAGTGCCCCGCTCTAGCTTCCTTTTTCCCACCGCGGTCGAGCGGCAGGGCAGGCAAGTTCAGCTTCGCATCGAACAAAAGGAGGTCGAAAAGGTTCTCACTAAAGGACACGAGTACATTTGGGGCGTGGTGTCGAATGAACACCAGCTCTATGCGGAAATGGAATATCCCATGATTTTTTGAAAGAAATCTCCGTATCCTCCATTTTTTTCTTTTTTATGTTGCATCTTTACTCTTTCCCACATAGAATTGGCTTCTAAAATGGGACAATGGATATCAAAGGTTTTCGCTGCCCCTCGTGGATCAAAAAAGTCTGTCCTGTAGGCTCTGTTGAACTTAATAAGTTCATTCCCCTCCTCCTTCTCAAGTTTCTCATCTCTTTTGTATATGTGGCTCTAGCCCAACTAAAGGATCCGCTGATGATCACTGCAGCCAAATCGGGTGCAGAGGCCATCCCCGTGTTGAAGGGTTCTATTGTTTTTCCCCTCTCTATTCTCTGCGCTATTGCCTATTCTAAGCTCAGTAATCTCTACAAACAATCTACACTCTTTTATGGGATCACCTCTTTTTTTCTCCTGCTCATCTTTGTCTACGGTTTTATCCTCTACCCCAACTTGGATCAAATCACCCCCGTCCAGTCGTCCGAATGGTTGATAGAGCGCTTTGGGGCAAAGTATTTGCACTGGATTGCCGTCTATCGCAATTGGGCTCACGCTCTTTTCTTTGTGACGGCGGAGCTCTGGGGCCAGGTGGTGATTTTTCTTCTGTATTGGGGATGCGCCAATCGGGTTTACCAGATCAAAGAGGCCAAGAAGACGTATGCCCTTTTGGTGGCAGCGGGAGATCTGGCGATATTGGTAGCATGCCCCCTTTCCTGTTATTATGGAAAGAAATTTTTAGGGCAAAACTATATTTTTACACTGCAATCTATCTTGCTGTATGTGCTGATCTCAGGCCTCCTTATCATCGCCATATATTTGTGGATGGACCGCTTTGCCCTCCAACGCCAACAAGATTTCGGCCTCATCAAGCAAAGGGTCAATCAAAAAACTAAACTATCTCTTCGAGAGAGTGTAAAACAGATTTTTTCTTCTAAGTATCTCTTGTCGATTGCCGTGCTGGTTGCGGGGTGTGGTCTTACCATGAACATGGTTGAAGTCACCTGGAAGGCCTATTTAAAACAGCTCTGCCCCTCTACCCCAGAATATCAAATATACTTAGGCCGCGTTTCCACGCTCGTCGGCATTGCGGCTTTTGTGACAGCTCTTTTTTGTACGGGCAACTTGCTTAAACGTTTTGGATGGCATTTCAATGCGCAGATTGCACCTTGGGCGATCGGCATAACGGGGACGCTTTTCATTGTTTTATGCTGTTTTAAAAATCACCTTACCCCTTTTATCACCCGTTTTGGTCTCACCCCTTTGATGGTTATCGTTGTCTTTGGTGCTTTTCAAAATATTGTGGGTAAAGTCATGAAGTTTTCGTTTTTCGACCCGACAAAAGAAATGACCTACATTCCCCTCGATCCAGAGCTAAAGACCAAGGGGAAAGCGGCCATTGATATGGTTGGGTCACGACTTGGCAAGTCTGGTTCTTCTTGGATACAAATGGGGCTTATGCACCTTTTGGGCACCAGCTCTGTGATTTTGATTTCCCCCTATTTGTTGCCCATCATCTTTGGGGTAACGATGTATTGGAGCTATTCAGTTTTCTATTTGGGCAAAGAGCTCGTAAAACAGGAACAGGCAGAGGAAGTAAAAGTTCCTTTAGCCCAAACGGGCTCTTTGTCCACCTGAAATGAGCCTTCCCCAGTTCTGCAAAGATACTTTCTTTAAAAAAAACCCAAGGCATCGAGCATAATCACGAGAATTAAAAGGGGCGCGAGATATTTGATGCTCAAACAAAGGTACCTTTCAAAAAAAGCAAAGCGGGTAAAGAAAGGGCCTGCCCCCTCTTTGAGGTGGTTTATTGCCTTGCCTATCCCCCACCTCCATCCTAGTAAAATAACAGATAACAATCCGCCTAGCGGAATCAAGATATTCAGGCAAACAAAGAGTAAAAAATCAAAAAAGTTTTTCCCGAAAAGGGTGAACTGGGCAAAAAGTCCAAAAGAAAAGGCGCAGGGAATAGCGAGCACAAAAACACCGCTGCTCGTTGTCAATACCGCGCGGCGGCGCCCCCACTTTTTCATGTCGATGAGATAGGCGATCAAGGGTTCCATAGCGGATATTTGGGAGGTGAGCCCAGCTAAGAGAAGCAGGAGAAAAAAAAGTATGCAAAAAAAATACCCTCCCGAAAGAGTGGAAAAAATGACGGGCAAAGTCTGAAATATCAAACTCTGTCCAGCTGTTGGTGGCACTCCATAAGCAAACAAAGTGGTGAAGATAGCAACGCCCGCTAGCAAGGCGACGGACATACCAAAAAGCGCAATCGATCCGCATGTGATAGATAGATTATCTTTTTTGCTAATGTAGCTTCCGTAGGTCGTCATCGTCCCCTGCCCCAAGCTAAGGGAAAAAAAGGCCTGCCCCAGAGCTGTCAAAATAGCGCCGGGAGTAACCTGTGCCCAATTTGGAGCAAAGAGAAAAGTAATCCCTCTGCCCCCTCCCGGCATCATCACCCCTTTGCATACGAGGATAAAAAGCACGATCAAAAGAAGGGGCATCATAATTTTGTTTCCCAACTCGACCCCCTTGCGCAAGCCGGTGTAAAGGACTAGGACGGACAGACAGAGAAAACCAAACAAACAGAAAAAAGAGTAATAGGGAGAGGCGCTAAAGTAAGTAAAATCATCTTTCGCCTCTTGAAACGCCGCAAAAGAGGTCAACTGCCCTAAACAAGCTCGTACAAAATAGCCGAGCACCCAACTGGCCACCACTGCATAAAACGCACTCACTAAAAACCCAGTGATGACGGTGAGCGCCCCACATCTTCCCCATAAAGGGGAACGACCGAGCTTGGAAAAAGCGCCAGCAGGACCGAGCTGCGCTTTGCGGCCGATGACAACTTCGGAAATCAATACCGGAAATCCGACGAAAATCAAGCAGATAAGGTAGAGGGCAATAAAGCTCGCACCCCCATTCTCTCCAACAACATAGGGAAAACGCCAAATGCTTCCGAGTCCAACAGCTGATCCAACAGCGGCCCAAATAAACCCGATTCGCGACTTCCAGTGTTCTCGATTTGTTTTGTTTACCAATTTTTTCTTGATAAATGAACTACTATCTTTATTTTTGCTCACCTACCTGTTCCTTTTTGTTTGATATGCAAAAGTAATCCTTTTTTGAGGTCAAACGGGCTGTGAAACCGCTTGACTGTAGCAAAAGTTGTATTTGTTTTAACTAGATTTTCCCTTTTGAACTCTTTTAGCTAGCATAGAAAATAGCAAAATCCAAAAAAAATAAATAAATAGAATTCCAACTGCTTCTTATCTTGCAAAATTAGTATCATCTTACCTAAGGTGCGGGCATAGCCTAAGGATTTTTGCACTATCTGCTTATAGACAGCCCACAATAAAAGGGTCTACGCGCGCGCCAAGAGGGGGTCTTATCCCTATTCGGCATGAGATTTTTCTCTCTGTAAATGCGGCGGAAAAATTCTTGATAATTTTTTACCTGATCAAGACATTTTCCCGCGATATGGGGGAAATCGTTTGCAATATTCTCGGTTTCTTCTGGATCATTTTCTAGGTTATATAGCTCGATTTCTCGCGACAGGTGGGTATAGATAAACTTATGATGATCGATTCGACATCCGAAGTTTTGAAAAACATAGGGGTTGTGAAAAAAGATAAAACGGTTTTTTGCCCGTCTGAGCAAAGAACTTCCAACCGCATGATTAAACCCTTTCATCGAAAAGAGATCCATCACAGTCGGCACAAGATCTATCTGAGTGCTGGGTTGGTCTAGGATTTGAGGGGAAGAAATGCGCCCCTTTGCATAGATGAGGAGGGGAACACGAATATTTTCTTCGTAGAGATAGCGCTGCTCAAAAAAATTCTTGTCATGTTCTCCCATTGGATACCCGTGATCACCCAAAATAAACAGGATCGATTTCTTAAGAAGATTTTCTCTTTGCAGGAGGTGGACTAATTGACCAAGGACGGTGTCGCTGTAATGAAATGTATGCAAGTACTTTTGGTAAATGTTGTCCAATCCCTGTGGCAAAGGGGGCCCCTGATGGTGTTTTGGCAAATTCCAAGGGTGATGGTTGGTAATGGTAAAAAGAGTTAAAAATTGGGGACGCGTTTCCCGCTTTTTCAGCCACTTTACACTGTATTGCATAAGATATTCATCGGGTAATCCCCAGCTGGTCTGATTCGCATGTGGAAATTGATGCAAGATATCTTTGCTCCCAAGCACATGCTCGTACCCGTGGTTTTTAAAAAAAGCGGCCTGATTTTCAAATTGCGTCGATCCATTGTGAATATAAGAGCATTGGTACCCCCTTTGTTTCATCAATTGGGGCATTCCGATCAGTGGTGTATCAAAGCGCACCGATCGCTCAGAGGCATCTGTATCTGAGGGTATGCCAAAAAGAGAAGAGAAAGCCGATCGAGAGGTGCGCACTGAATTGGCATAAAAGTTGGAAAATAAAATCCCTTCGGAGGCGAGTGCATCAAAGTGGGGAGTGATATGGTGCTTTCCCCCCAAACATCCGACATCTTTTGCACGAAATGATTCGAGAAATATAAAAATCAGGTGGGGTTTTTCTTTTTCATCTATCCTTAGATGGCATGCTTTGCTTCCCCTAAAACTGTGTGTGTACTTGTAGAGAGGATAGTCGGATGAAAGATAGCTATTCGTTTCATTTTGCGGGGTTAAGCTACTCTCAACAAAAGAATTAAATCTAGTTTGCTCTGGTTTTTTTTTGAACAGTTCCATTATTTTTTTTACACACCACACCTGGTGCTGAAAGAGGATGTGATCTGTGGCATAAGAGAGTTTTTTGGGAAGCAGTGCAAAACCGAGAAGGCCTATCCCCCCCATCATCAATCCGCATTGTACCCAACCTAGAGAAAGGGATGCCCCTTTTAGATGATTCCAGTAGAAAAAATAGGCAAAGCAATGGATCAAGGCGCAAAGCAGGGCTCCCGGAATGAAATTCCAAATTCTTTTTTCCTTTGCCGAGTCCCAAAAATGGCGCACATCATTGACCAAAGAAAAAAAGGGTATTTCCATTCTGATCGAGTTTTTACGATGGAGGAATGCGTCAAAAATGATGTAAAGTTGAATGAGCAAGCCCAAGCAAGTAACAATGACGTAAAGGAAAGGACAGCAAGGGGAGAAAAGGAGCTGACAAACAGCAAAAAGAGAAAGCTGCTCAAAGGCAACAAAAAAATCTTGACACGCACCGGTTATACAAGCGAGATATGCACTCGCCCCACACCAAGCCCCCCGATGTAAGATAATGGCCCGTACAAAAAGAGAGGGAAGCGCCAACAGAAGTAAAAAAACCCAGATAGACACCATTTTCGCACTATGATACCCCCTTGGGCGATCTCATGTCAAAGGTTTCCAAAGCGACTTGCCCTTATGTTTGCATGTGGACGAAGGCGAGCCACCCTAAACGGGTGGGTTTTCCCGCTTATCCAGGATAAAAAACCGCCTTACTCTCTGTTTTGATTGATGAGCGCCAAGAGATCTTCTCCCAACGTTCGGGCGGTGCCCCTGTGTTGGCGCGCAAAAATGACCACACCGATCCCTTCCTCTGGGACTATGCCCATATAACTAGTAAGCCCACTCGCTTCCCCTTCGATCGTAAAGAGGTCTGCATTGGGCGTAAACGAGCAAATCTTCCAACCAAGTCCCAGTCTAAAGTTTGGGTAGGTGCGGTAGGCGCGGCGCATCGCGGGCAAAATGGTATTAAGACTCGTCCTTTTTTTTCCAACATGAAAGGAAAGCCAGGTCAACATATTTTCCGCTGTTGAATATAACCCATTGATAACGAGTGAAGAAAGGGTGCTGCCCGCTTGCTTAAGATGCTCGATTGCCGCGCCCTTTTCGTATCCAATCACAAGCCGTTTTTTTTGCTCTTCGGTCAAGAAAAAGTCTGTATCATGCAAATGCAACGGATCGATCAACAGTTGCCCAATCAAACGGGCAAGTGAACGTTTGGACACACGCATCAAAATGTGAGACAAAAGAGCATAATTTAGATCAGATGGCTCATACACTAATCCAGGTGGATGTTTGAGGGAAAAATTTTTTAAAAAGTAAAACATTTGTTGCCCCTTGCCAGGCCCAAAGCTGAGCAGATCGCAAGATAGGTTAGGAAGGCCGGAAGTATGAGTTGCCAGATCCTCCAGGGTGATCTCTTTCCCTTTGTAGGTAGGAAAAGCATAAACTCTTTTTGAAAAAAATTTTGAGATGGGATCGCTGAGTTTTACTTGCCCTTCTTGGATCAAATAAGCCAAAACCCCGGCTGTAAAAAGCTGCGTAATCGGTCCGATTTTTAGTTCGCTCCATTGATTGAGCGGAATCTGTGATTTTTTGGACAAACACCCCTTAGAGATTGTCCGGTAAAAAGGACCCTGACTGTCTTTGCCAATCAGCGCGATGATGACTCCCTCCACCTTTTGCTTGTCGAGGAGCGCATCTATTTTGCTCATCAATTCTCGCTCAAAAGGGGAGGAATCGGCCAAAAGAATAAGCGGGAGGAAAAGAATGAAGAAAAAACCCATTTTTAGATTGACTTTCATACCCTTTTTCATAAAGGATAACTAGATTATGTCAAAAATAATCTCTTCCAAAAATACAAATCGCCGGTCTCTCAATATTTTTGTCCTGGCCATGATCAATGTAGCGGCGATCTGTAGCATCAAGAATTGGCCCCTTACGGCAGAGTATCAGTTTTCTTCTCTGTTTTATTTTGTCGTTGCCACTTTGCTTTTCTTCGTTCCAACCGCTTTGGTATCGGCAGAACTCTCGACGGGGTGGGCGAGCAAGGGGGGAATTTATGTGTGGGTGCGGGAGGCTTTAGGCCACCGCTTTGCTTTTTTAACCGTATGGCTTCTTTGGTTTGAAAATATTGTTTGGTATCCAACGGCACTCTCTTTTATTGCTGGCGTTATCGCCTTTGCGATCAATCCCGCACTGACTCAAAACTCTGTTTACATGTTTTTAGTCATGCTTTTCACATTTTGGGGGGCCACCTTTGTCAACTTAAAGGGAATGAAAACATCGGGATGGGTGAGTGCAAGTGGAGCTGTGGTGGGTATGATTCTGCCGGGCATTGTGATCATCATCTTGGGATCTATTTGGATCGGATTGGGCAACCCATCTCAGATAGATTTTAGTTGGCATAGCTTGATTCCCCAAATAAAGCATCCATCAAGACTTGCCTTTCTAGCCGGAGTTCTCTTGAGTCTTGCTGGGATGGAGATGTCATCAGTGCACGCGCGCGAAGTCCACCATCCTCAGAAGAACTACCCGCGCGCTATTTTCATTTCCGCTGTGATCATTGTGGTGCTCTCAGCCTTGGGAACACTATCCATTGCCATTGTGATCCCCCAAAAACAGATTCATCTCGTAGCAGGGGGGATACAGGCTATCGCCTATTTCTTGCAGTCGTATCAACTGGGGTGGAGCGTCCCCCTCTTCTCCTTGTTAGTCGCCTTGGGCGCTCTCGGACAGGTCAGTACCTGGATGGTTGGTCCAGTCAAAGGTCTTTTAGCTGCCGCGCAACATGGTGATCTTCCCCCCATCTTGCACAAGGTCAACAAAAAAAATATGCCCATCAGCATGCTGATCCTGCAGGGAATTATCTTTTCTTTGCTCGCCCTTGTCTTTCTGTTTATGCCGGACGTGAACAGCGCTTTTTGGATTTTAATTGCGCTTACATCTCAACTCTACGTGCTCATGTACATTTTGATGTTTGTCACAGCAATTGTTTTGAGGTACAAGAAACCGGATGTTCACCGGGCATACCGGATTCCCGGGGGAAATTTTGGGATGTGGCTCACTGCAGGTGCTGGCATTTTCAGCTCTTTGTTTGCTTTGATTATCGGATTTTTAGTGCCAGAGCAATTGGAGACAAAAACCCTTTTTTCTTATCAACTCTTGCTCATTTTTGGAATCCTAATCGTATGCTCCACCCCCTACATGATTTTGCGATTCAAAAAACCGAGTTGGGGTGAAAAGGGGAATTTGTCCGCCGATTAGGCTTTAGCTCCTTTATTTAAGGAGCCACCATGTCCCAAGTGACAAATAGATGAAAGTAGTCACAACATCGGCAAACATCAACACAATCGGACCCGCTGCAACACGAGGGTCCCATTTTCGAAAATGAAGAATCAGTGGAACGGCGGCGCCAATACTGGCCGTGATCACGACAGAGATCATGATCCCCACCGCAATGTTTAAGGAGGGAAGCACCCCATCTCCCCAAAAAAGGGAAATACTTCCCACAATGACTCCGGAAGAGACCGCTAACATCAAGACGATTTGCCACTCCCGCACAAGTGCCTGAAAAACATATTGAAGGCGGTGCACTGGTCGCTTAAGAAGTTGCATGCTTTGGGTCATCGACTGCATCGATATAGATTCAGAAAGGGTCAAAAGAAGGGGAATAAACATCGCCAACAAAAGAAATTGTGCCAAAACATTTGTATAAATATGGGAAATGATCGCACAGGCAAACCCTCCGAACATATTACAAAAAATCCAAGGCATTCGATTGCGATAGGCGCGCCAAACAGTTGGGCGCTTCCCCTCTTCCACCACAATACCGATAATTTGAAAGATATCGTAGCGATGGCGAGAATTGGCCACATCCACATCCTCTTCTAAATAATGTCTTACATCTATAACACCGAGGAAGTGCTCTTGGCTATCAACGACCGGTAGCGCTAAAAGACGATGAGATTCGAAAAACTCAGTTGCCTCTTGCAATGTCTGGTGATCCCGTAAATGGATCAAGTTGGTATCCATCACCTTAAAATAGGTATGTTGGGTGCGGATAAGAGTAGTTTCCTCGTCGGAACCACCCCCATGAGCTTCCTTTCGCTGTCGACGACGTAAATGTAGATGATTTCTTCATCGATCCGTTTTTTACGCAGAAAATCGAGCGCTTCTTGAATTGTCTGATCGACATGAATTGTGGTGCGCACGGGATTGACAAAGTCGAGGAGCGGTCTATTATCTCTCATTTCTATGTATGATATTGCGATTCTTCTTTACGATTATTCTTTTTTTTTTTTATGTCAATCAAATCGAGGTTTGCCTGGTGCAGGTAAAGGAGCCATCGCAAAAAAACAGCAAGACGGGTTAGAATAAAGAAAAGAGTTGTGCACTGAGGCAGTGAAAAACCAATGTGTGGTATTTACGGATACATTCGGCACAGAGCAAAGCGAGAGAGTGTTCATGCAGTCGATGTGTGCTTAGAAGGGTTATCCCTTTTGGAATATCGCGGTTACGATTCAGCTGGTATTGCCGGCATTATTGATGGCAAAATCAAAAGCTGTAAGGCAGCCGGCAATGTGCAGTTTTTAAAATCAGCCGTGAGCAAAGAGAGACTGCGCCTCGATACTGCCATAGCCCACACGCGTTGGGCCACGCACGGCATCCCCAATCGAGAAAATGCCCATCCCCACCTCGATCAGAAAAAAACGCTCGCTGTTGTGCACAATGGTATTATAGAAAATCATAGCGCGATTCGGAGTCAATTGGAGCAATTGGGCTTTGTTTTTCAGTCGGACACCGATTCGGAAGTGATTGCGCAACTCATCTCTCATCTGTATCGAGAAGATCTGCGATTGGCTGTTGAGCAAGCATTGCAACAGCTTCAGGGTTCTTTGGCTATTGCCGTTATTCATGTAAAATATCCCAAGCAAATTATAGCGGCATCTCGAGAAAGCCCGCTTGTGGTTGGAATCGACAAGAAAAAGGGTCGATCTTATATCTCTTCAGATGTCAATGCGCTTTTGGATAAATCTATTCGGGCATTTTATTTGAGAACGGATCAAATCGTTATTTTAGACAGAGAAAGTGTCCAAGTGTACGACGCAAAGGGAAGGAGAGTGACCCAAAAGTCTGAGATCATCCAAGGAAAGGTGGATGCGGTCTCAAAAAAGGGGTACGAGCACTTTATGCTCAAAGAAATTTTTGAGCAGCCTCACACCATCAGGCAGGCGATGCGTGGGCGAACAGACAAAGAGCAGGGCACCGCCCTTTTTGAAGAGCTTAGCATAGATAAAAACCAATTGCGGTCGGTTGAGCAAATTTTTCTTATCGGTTGTGGCACCTCTTGGCATGCCGGTTACATCGCACTCTCCCTTGTGGAAGAGTTTGCCCACATTCCCACGAGGGTAGAAACTGCCTCCGAATTTCGGTATTCCAAGCCCATTATTTCAAAAAATACCCTCCTTATCGCCATAAGTCAGTCAGGGGAAACGGCTGATACAATGGCTGCTGTCCGCCTCGCCAAATCACAAGGAGCAAAGGTGATCGGGATTTGTAATGTCAATCACTGTACCCTTTCTCGAGAATCGGACAGTTGTATATTTCTCAACGCTGGTCCCGAAATCAGTGTGTGTTCGACCAAAGGGTTTACTAGCCAACTCACAGTCCTTTCGCTGTTTGCTCTGCTTATCGCTCGTATGCATGGCTGCTTAGATCGAGCAAAAGGGCGGCATTTTCTCAAAGAAATAGACAAAATCCCCAATGCAGTGCAGCAGGTACTGTCTCAGTCAGATATGATCAAAACATTTGCGCAAAAATATGCCCATTATGAGCATTTCTTTTTTCTAGGTCGCCGTTATATGTTTCCCACCAGTTTGGAGGCAGCGCTCAAGCTAAAAGAGATCAGCTACCTCAATGCCAGTGGCTACCCTGCTGGAGAAATAAAACATGGGCCTTTAGCGCTCGTCCATCCACACCTTGCCGTCGTAGGTATGTGTGGCAACATGCAGACGATAGATAAATGCCTGAGCAATCTGATGGAGGTAAAAGCGCGGGGTGGAAATATCTTGGCCTTCTGTTTTCAAGACATGAAAGGGATAGAAAAGATCACATCCGATATCCTCTATCTCCCAAAGGTTGCCGATTTTTTAGCCTCGATTCCCTATTCTGTGGCGGGGCAACTCTTCGCCTATGAAATTGCCAAACAGCGAGGAACAGAAATTGATCAGCCCCGCAACCTCGCAAAATCTGTGACCGTAGAGTGAGATGCTTTCTAAATATCGGTTGCCCACTCATCAATTAGGTTGGCCACAAGACCGCTCCATCCCGTCTGATGGGAAGCCCCCAACCCTCTTCCATTTTCTGCATGATAATGCTCATAAAAAAGGATGTGCTTTTTGAAATGGGGGTCGGTTTGCATTTTTTCCATGTCCCCATAGATCGGTCGCCTGCCATCCTTTCCCACTCTAAACAGGTTAATGAGCCCTTGCACATAGTATCGAGCCATCTCTAGGAAAGTGACTGGATTTTCAGAGCCCACCTGAATTTTGACTGTGTCTCCCAAATGGGTATGCAACTTGGATAGGGATTCGATCAGCAAAAAATTGGTGGGAAACCATATCGGCCCACGCCAATTGGAGTTGCCCCCATAAATCAAAGATATGGATTCCCCCGGCTGATACCCAATGGTTGCGCCGAGCAGCTGATATGGGCGTTTTTCGTGGTACTTGGACAAACTGCGCAAACCGTAAGGAGAGCGAAATTCGTTGACATCCCACGCTTTGGTAAGTATGCGCTTGAGTTTGTCTTGGCTCATGAGCGTGAGAAGAAATTTTTTTTCGGAAATAAGGGTGACGCAGTGTTGACAAAGATCGGGTCGATTTTTTGTGAACCACCGAAAATTTTCAAAAAATTCTTTATGCTCTTCTATATCTTGCGCGGTGATGCAGTCGATTGCAAACAAGGGAATGAGCCCCACCAAAGAGCGCACTTTTAGCCTCTCTTGCCCTCGGTTTGGAAAGCTGATCACGTCGTAGAAAAATCCGTCCCTTTCATCCCAGTTCTGTACCTCCCTTTTTTCAGCACATACAAGAGCATTTGCAATATAGACGTAGTGCTCAAAAAATTTCACAGCCATCCCTTCATACACAGGATCCTCCTTTGCCAGTTCAAGGGAGATACGCATCAATGATAGGCAAAAAAATCCCATCCATCCGGTTCCATCCGACTGCTCAATTTTTCCCCCTTTTGGAACATGACTCCGATCAATCACGGCAACATTATCGAGACCGAGGAATCCCCCTTCAAATAGATTATTTCCTCTAGTGTCTACTTTGTTTACCCACCAGACAAAATTCAAAATGAGTTTGTGAAAACATTTTTTTAAAAAGAAGAAATCTTTTTTTCCGGTTTTTTTGTTTTCTATGTGAAAAAGACGCAGTGCTGCCCACCCTTGTACGGGGGGGTTCAGATCAGAAAATTCCCATTCATACGCGGGAATTTGTCCATTCGGGTGTTGAAACTGGTCAAATAAAAGCTGCAGGAGTTGTTTTTTCGCGAAATGAATGTCGACAAGAGCCAGAGAAATGCAATGGAAAGCAAGATCCCATGCGGCAAACCAGGGGTACTCCCACTTATCTGGCATAGAAAAAATCCGTTTGGATATTAGATGTTTCCATTGGGCATTACGTCGGTGTGGGTGCAAAGAGCGAGCACGGCCCCCTTTTAACCATACATTGACATCATAGAGGTAAATTTGTTTGTTCCAAAGCATGCCAGATAATGCTTTTTTTTGAATCTGTTTGTCCTCTTCGCAGATGTTAGGGGGACAGAGCTCTGCATAAAACAGATCGCTGTTTCTTTTTTCTCTATCTATGATCTCTTGGATCCCTTCGAGTGGATTTTTCATGGGAGCGTCGGTCAATCGAAGATGGATCGCTTTGCTTTGCTTAGGGGGGATGCGCAAATTTGCGAAATAAAAGCAGGCTTTGGTTCCCCTTTTCGCAGGATTGACTTTGTCCGTTTCTTTGGCAATCACATACCGATGAAACCCATCTTTGACATAAGGACTGCAGTTTTTTCCTAGCCCAAGAGCTGCGCGGTTTGTCTCATTTTCGGTAAAAAGAATCTCTGCATGTGGATCCGCATACAAGTACCGTTTGTTTAATCGATAGGTAAAATTCAAACGGGTGGGAGGCTCGGTATCACAGTCATCTGCAACGATTCCATGCGCTGCTTTGCACATTTTCATCGTGGGCTTTGGTTTGATCGGGTCTGTCCAAGACCAGGTATTGCGAAACATGAGCTGAGGTAGGACATGGATTTTTTCTTCCTGCGCACTGCGGTTACAGATCGTGATTTTAATACAAATATCCTCTTCTCTTTGCTTGGCATACTCGATGACAATGTCAAAGTAGCGATTATTTTCAAAAATGCCTGTATCCAAGAGTTCGTATTCCCGATCTTGCACGGAGCGGCGACGATTTTCTAACACTAAATCGGAGTAGGGAAAAGGCTCACAGGGGTATTTGTAGAGATACTTCATATAAGCATGCGAAGGGACACAATCTAGATGATAGTAGTACTCTTTGACATCTTCCCCGTGATTACCCACTCGCGTCCCCAATCCAAAAAGACGCTCTTTGAGCAAAGGGTCTTTTCCATTCCAAAAAGCGTATGTTAGTGCTAAGATTTGGTATCTATCGCACAGGCCGGCTATTCCATCTTCTCCCCAACGGAAAGCGCGCAAAGCTGCCATCTCGTAGCTGCAGTTTTCCCAAACGTTTCCCTCTTGGCGATCGTCTTCGCGCACTGTCCCCCAAGATCGCTCTGCAACGTAAGGCCCCCACTTGGCCCAGGGGTCTACCTGCGCTCCTCGCTCAAGCAACCGGCTTTCCTCTTTCGATCTTTTCATGGATGTCTCACAAATAAAATGATTCCTTTACTTAAAAACACAATTGAAATCAGAAATTCCAACGCCAACTGCATGTGCCCTCGTGCAAGAGAGAGCCGCTTTTCCAACTCGCTTGATACCCCACCTGAAAAGAAGCGCGGTCTAGATAGGTCATCAGCAGTGCACCTCCTATGTTTTTGCGCGTCTTTGGACCGTAGTAACTTTCCACGATCAGCTCTTTTTGGCATGTTTCTTCTTGCATATTGCTTTTGTAATAGCCCCGAGTGAGGGGTAGATCCATCATCCACCCAAAAAAAATGGTAGGGAAAAGATGGACGGACCCTCGATCGATCTTTTTCACGCATTTCAAGGTAACCTCTGAACGAAAAAATGACGCATGCGCTCGGCTTAAAAATAGATTGAGGAGGCCAGCCCCTTTTTCTCTGTATTTGCATTCAAAATTGCTTACAAAATCGAGGCTTACCTTGGTCATAACGAGCAATTTTTTTCCCAAAGATTTTGGAAGTGGGATTTTAAGCGCTCCGGCAACCCCTCCCAGCATTTCCAAACCTCTATGTCGATTATGAGCGGCTCTTTTAATGTTTGAGAATCGAATCTCTCTCGTGACCTTGTACAGGCGATGCGATAGAGAGATGGTAGCCCTTGCGTATCCTTCCCTGCCGATATATCCAATCGAAGGGGTGATGTAAAAAGCGTGTGTGGTAGCCTTGCCCCGATTTTGTCCCCAGATGAGATCCGATTCGGTATAGCCAATTGCGAAATCCAAAGTGAGGCCATTTGAAGTAGAATAGGGGACTCCTGCGGTAAATCCATATGTACGGCTGTAAAATGGAAGCTGCTTGCGCTCATGCTTTCTTTGGTAAAATCCGATAGGAGCAATCCACATCGAAGTGCTCTGAGATTTGGGATCCTCGGAAGACGGGGAAAAGCGCGCCAAGAAAAGAGTTTCCAGTCGGTTTGGAGTGTGCGCAATGCGCGCGTTGCATTCTAGATTGTTTAGAGCGATCTGCCCAAATTGTTGGGGTCCCAGCTCCAAAAGCCCCTTTATGAACTTAAGTGGGGGAAGTGCAACGAGGGATTGCAAAATTGAGGTCAGCTCCTCTGAGGGGGAATGACGGCAAGAAAATAGGTAATCTCCTATTGCTCTTGCAATCCCCTTGAGTTCAGAGAGTCGAATCGGAAGTACGGTTTGTGTAAAGGCGATTTTCAGGCGAACGGTCTGATCATCTGGGTATAGTAGATCAAATTCAAGCGGATGGGTCTCTCGCAGTTTGCTGAATCTATTTCGCAGAGTTTGCGCCTTTAAGAGGGTATAGCTATCGCCGGGTTTATAGATCCCGGGCTGTGGGTCTATCAATAAATTCCCTCCAATTGTAGCCACTCCCTTTACTTCGAGCAGATCTGCGTGGCCAAATCCGGGCTTGATGCGCATTTTGAGGGTCGCAATTGCTCCTTGATCGTAGTTACCGTCGATAAGTAGAGTACTCATCTTATCAAAGGTGTGCGATCGCACCTCAGCAGTTCCCAATTCATTTTTTAAAAACCCCAGTTGGCCCGCTCCGATCAAAATGGCCTCCTCCCCTTCCAGCCAAACCCCTCCTCTTCCCCTGGCCCCAAATTTGCCCTCTTTCGCAAGGATAAAGGTGCCCTCTTTGAGGACAAGCTCTCCCCCAAATTGGGAGTTGTTGCTATCGACTATGAGCATGCCAAAACCGAACTTTGTCAAGATTTGATTGCCATTCAATGCGCCTTTTAGAGTCAATTCGACCCGAGATGGGAGGAAAAGCGCGCTTGGCTTGGTGACCTCTATGGGAATCAGAAGCGATAGGGTCTGTAAGGGGGCGAGGGTGCCCCCTTCGAGAACAAGGCTCCTTCCCAACTGCTCTTGTCTGGAAAATTTTAAAGTGCCCTCCTGGAGGGAGAGTTTTTCAAAGGTGTTTACAAAAGGGCCATTGAGGGTTAACGTCCCCTCCCCCACTTTTTCGAGAGTAGACCGATTGCCTGTGATCATTCCGGAAAAGATACCACTTTGGACGCGCAAGGAGATATTTTCCAAGTTGCTGAGGTAAATTTTGGCCTCTTTGCTCCCGATCAACTTGTTTACTGCAAAATCTGTATTCCCCTCTTCCAAATCGAAAATGCCCCGATTGATTTGCAGCGTAGTTTCCGGACTTAGTCTACCACTAGCGCTTAACTTCAATATACCTCCGTTGATCAAGGTGGCCCCTTTGTAGGTGTTTATCCCCCTCAAGGTAAGGGTGCCCTCTCCCGCTTTGCGCAGGCCCCCTACAAGCGCGATTATGCCCGAAAAATCGCCCCTATCCACTTCGAGTGTGTGCACACCATCGATCGAGCCCTCCTTGATTAGGCCCTCTCCGTAAAGTGTATTGACTTCGAGAATTTCCCGATGTGTGTCCACAAAGAGATTAGCCTTTTTATCTATGGTCAGTATGCTTTTATCAAGGGTAGAATATCTAGTAAGCACTAAACTCTCCTCTTTGATAGTCAGGGGGCCGCTATATCCGTACAAATGTGAAAGTATCAGAGATGCGCGACCTATTTTCATCAACTCCCCTTGCCCGCGGATGGAACCGATATAGGTTCCCTGTAGCCGTTGGTCGAAAGTGAGAGTCGCCCCGTTTAAAACAGAGATCACGCCATCAGAAATGTTGGTATCCATCCGCAGCTGCAGCTCTCCTTGGTTAATGCGAGCATAAACGCTTCTTGGGCGAGTTAAGATGAGCTTACTCTGTCCATTTTTGATCAGTGTGCCCAAACCACTGATCAAGCCCGAGAGGGTCAGATCGGCGTTGGTTTGCATGGTGGCAATTCCATTTATACTCATCGCCCCCGAGAGATCCACATCGACATTGTTTTGAATGGTGGCGGATCCATTTATGTTGATTGGCCTTGTGGAAGATGTAAAATCACCGGCTAAATCCAGCAGTGTATCTGGACTGAGAAATAGGGGTTTTCCCCTTAAGCCAAGCGCCTCGTCGTTTTTTGGTCTGAGTACTCCTTCTAAAAGTTGGGTCCCCCCTGCGTAGGTGTTGATACCTTCTAAAATAAGGGTGCCCACCCCTTCCTTTTTGAGCGCTCCTGCACCCTTGACCACGCCCGAAAGGGTCAGATCGGCATTGGTTTGCATGGTGGCAGATCCTTTTAGATTGATCGGACCTGAGAGATCCACATCGACATTATTTTGAATGGTGGCAAGTTCATTTATGTCGATCGGTCTTGCGGAAGATCTAAAATCACCGGATAAATCGAGTGTGCCCTGACTAAGCAACAAGGGTTTTCCCTCCAAGCCAAGCGCCTTGTCGTTTTTTGGTTTGAGCACTCCTTTTAAAAGTTGGGTCCCCCCTTCGTAGGTGTTTACACCTTTTA
>JAQFVP010000041.1 GCA_027942475.1 Simkania sp.
CTCTGCCCCCTGGGCAAACGTGCAGCGTTTCGCCTGGTCGTGAGAGCGTCCGAAACTGGAAGAATTTCCAGAATCTTTCGTTAAAGAAAGAAGCTCATCCCCTTTAGGGGATTGAGAGTTGTCACAAGGGTGTGTAAAAGCAACGATGATAAGCCGTATGATATCTTAAGAAAAAAGTAGCTTAAAAGAGAACCTTCCGGGAAGGTTGTTTTTTCACCATCCTATTTTTTCAACGCAATCGTGCACCTGTCTTTGGTGTATTTTTTTAGTTAGAGCTAAAAATTCATTTCTTGTAGAATCAACTTGATTTGCCCAAACTTTTTTTAGAGAGGTACACCAAAAATGACTTTCAAACAACCCGACTTGCCCTACGCTTTAAAAGCGCTCACCCCTTTTGTTTCGGAAGAGCAGATGGACTACCATTACAACAAACATCATGCGACCTATTTTAAGAAGCTCAATGCTCTCGTCCAAGGTAAAGAGGAGGAGCAGCACTCTTTAGAGACTCTTATCAAAAAGTCTTCGGGAGGTATTTTTAATAACGCAGCGCAATCTTGGAATCATACCTTTTTTTGGAACTGTATGTCCCCCAGTGGGGGAGGGCAACCTACAGGCAGGCTCAAACAAGCAATTGAAAGGGACTTCGGCAGTATGAGCGATTTCATCAAACAATTTTCTGACGCGGCCGCTACTCTTTTTGGTTCCGGCTGGGCTTGGCTCGCAGCTAATGAGGCGGGTCGCCTCGAAATCATGCCACTGAGCAATGCGGACACCCCACTTCACCACAACAAAACCCCTATTTTAACCCTAGATGTTTGGGAACACGCCTATTATATTGACTACCGCAATGAGCGTCCCCGTTTTATCGAACAGTTTAAGGATGTGATTAACTGGGATTTTGCACAGCAGTGTTATTCTGCTCTCTAGACTAAGATGCTGTATGAAAATAGACAGGGTTTTCGTTACAAAATCTTGATGCTAGATAGTCCCCCGTCGACATGAAATATTTGTCCCGTTACCCAGCTCGACTTTTCTGAAACCAAAAAGCAGACCGCCTCTGCTATATCTTGCGCCTCGCCAACCCGTTGCAGGGGGTGTCTTTGCGCGGCATGCTCTTTTCTCTTCTCATTGTTTAAAAGATGCTCAGCTAGAGGCGTGCTCGTCAGAGAGGGGGCTACCGCATTCACTCTAATTTTCGGAGCTAACTCCGCTGCCAACGAGCGAGTCAGTCCCTCCACCGCACCTTTAGCTGCAGCAATAGATGCGTGGTAGGCCATCCCCTGCTGCACAGCCACTGTGCTCATCAGCACGATAGAGCCTGCGTTAGCGCGACTGAGTTGAGGAAGGTAGTGTCTAATTGACCTCACTGCTCCAAAAAAATTGATCTCCCAGTCTCTTAAGTAATCATCATCTGTGAGGTTTTTAAAAGGTTTTAAATTGATCGTGCCGGGAAAATAGACGAGTCCTGCAAGGGGCGTGTCAATCTGGGGCAGGTCAAAAGCAGTATTGGTCACATCGACTTGAAAATGCCCATCCGAGCTCTCAAGAGAGCGGCCCGCCCTAATCACCGCTTTATTTTCCGAGGAAAGCATTTGAAAAACCAACTTGCTTATGCAAGAGTTCGCGCCGATCAGTAAATAAGAACCTTCCATTTTTTCTCCCAAAATAGATACACCGAATCGTATAGCATGTCAAAGAGCATTCGTCAACTATCCGCTTGGTGAAAAAGGGCTGCGTAAGGAGCAAGTGCTAGCACTCTAGCGAAAAGTATGCCCAGGAGAGGACTCGAACCTCCATGCCTTGCGGCACCAGATCCTAAATCTAGCATGTCTACCAATTCCAACACCTGGGCAAAGATGGGAGACTTATTATAATAATTGCACGGTTTTCGTCAATATTCCCTTGTGAGGGCAAAGGGATCTTCCCGCTTGCTGTGACATAATTCTGTTAATCGGCGGGGAAGGTGCTCTCTTTCTTGTTTTCATAGATAGGATAGACAATAAACCCCTCTTGATGCAAAGCAAGAAGCAGTGTGCCGATCACACTCCACTCAGCCTTTTGATCAATGTGTAAAAAAATGTGATTTTCGCGGGGATCGGAGGGAAAGTTCCCCTGCTCTATTTGGTGAAAAAGCGCTTGTTTTACCATCTGGATCGTTTCGAGAGTTTGGGGTTTTTCCCGATCTAAAAATTGGTATAATCCGGAAGCGGAGATACCCAAATTGAGCACAGAGCTCTTTTTGTCTTTGAAATTTTTTATAGACGCATCATGTTTTATGAGATTAACCTGGGTTTGATACAGGTTTTTTTTGGTCGTAATAAACAGGGCAAAAACGGCAACGATAATAAAAAGAAAGTCGATGAGGGGAGTAAAATGAAAGCTCAGATTGGTCTGGCGGTACTTTTCAGGAATGAGGCTCATAGATCAGATAAGCTGCATGTGATAAAGCCTCTTTTTCTACTTCTACGAGCAATCGAGTAAAGCGATGTTTCAAGAGTACACCCAAAACCATCGACAAAATCGCTACGATGAGGCCTGCAAGTGTCGTGCCTACAGAGATACCCAGCCCATCAAAGAGTATGCTGATACTTTCTAAAGATCGATTGAGATCATAGAAAACGGAAAACATACCGGAAACCGTCCCTAAAAGTCCGAGCATAGGGGCAACAATCGCAATATCGTTTAAAAGGGAAACTTTTTGCCAAAAACCGATTGTGTGTTTTTCACCCGCAGTTTTCATGGCTTCAACTATAGCCTGATGCCCGAACGCTTTGGTTTCCATGCCCGCCAAGATCATACGATGAAACAGGGTGAGCTTGTTTTTGCAAAGTGCCACGATGAGATCATCATTTCGATGTGCAAGAGCTTTTTTCACCCTCTCTTGATCGGGGCGCACCATAAGTTGCTTGGATCTAGAGGTGAAAAATCCATACAAATAGATCATCATGGCGCTTACTGAAAGGGAAAAGAGGAGGGAGTAGATGAGTGGGGCAGATTTAAAAACAAGGGCTAGATCGAGCGAACTGGGCTTTCCAAACAGAGGGAAGACCACAGACATGAAGGGGGGTAAAATGGGCATTGTTTTAGACTCCGCCATTCTCAGATTGAAGATAACACATTGTTTTTGTACCATTCAAGGGGAGTGATTACTCCCCTGCCTAAAAGCAAAGGGTTTTAGGGACTGACATCCAAAATCACCTAGAGCGAGGGTTATTTGAAAATTATTTTACAAGACCAAGCCTTAAAGTCAAGGCGAGCTTTTAACCCACCCCTAAATGGGTGGATTTTGCCGCTCATCTAAGATAGATCAAGCTCTTTTCCATGAAACCAAAAGATCTCAAAGCACCCTACCCTTTTGAAAAGCGCGTTCCTTGTATCCGGGAGCGCATTTTTTATATCCCAAGTTTCTATGCTGACTACGAGAAATTTCTCTTTCCCCCTTGGATTGAACTATTTGGCAACGAAAAACCGGTGCGCGTTGAGTACTGTAGTGGCAACGGCGAGTGGGCTCTAGAAAAAGCTCGCCAGTGTCCCGACGTCAATTGGGTGGCGGTCGAGCTCAAATTTGACAGGGTGCGCAAAATCTATTCAAAGCGGGAAAACCAGGGCGTGCAAAATTTGTTTATCGTATGCGGAAAAGCTCAACTCTTTTCCCATTTTTATCTTCCGACAAATAGTCTTGACGCGGTGCATATCAATTTTCCCGATCCATGGCCCAAGAAAAGACATGCTAAGCATCGGCTCGTTTGGGCCTGTTTTGTAGAGTCTATTTTGCGCACAGTCAGACCGGAGGGCACACTGAGGTTGGTGTCAGACGCTCTTTGTTATGTCGAGCAAATGAAGAAAGAAATTGAAAAAGTTTCCGATTGGACCCCTTTTCCGATGGAGGATCAAAGCAGCTATGGCAGCTCCTATTTTGACCGACTGTGGCGCTCAAAAGGGCGCAAAATTTATTATTTACATTACCGATGTGCAAAGAGATGAGTGGGACTTTTACGTGTGATTATATCCATTTCAAAGAAAACGAAACATATATCGATCCATTCACCGATCGACGAATTGACCGCATTGATCTCGACTTGTCCCTGTCTTCCAATCTCGATTGGACCCCTTCTATTCGCGCCAAAAAAGTGATTTGGAACCTCAACTTTGGTTTAAGTGGAGATGTTTTTTTCGATCAAAGAGCGCTGGCTTTTTTTCTCACGGGTCTTCAAACCTTTGTCGACACCCTCTATTTCGCCTATCAAAAGCAAACAGTGGGGATTTGCCTGTATCAAGGCCCCCTTCTTTTGCCCGTAAAGTGGAATATTCAGCATCAAGAGGAGTGCGAAGAACTGAAAAAGCGCGCGCAATTTTTCCCCGACCACCAAGCACTCTACTTAGCTCATCTTCTTTCCAACTATCTGCATCACATCGCAGCTGCCCTTCCAGATGATGCTCTGCCCTTCGTCTATTTTGATCCGTTAGCCACCTCCTTTGCAAAGATGGCGCAGCTGCTTTCGCGAGAGCACTTTCCCTACCTTTTCGTCGGACTCAAAGGCCACACCCTCCCCCTCCCCCCCTTTTCAAAAAGGGCGAGTGATGC
>JAQFVP010000042.1 GCA_027942475.1 Simkania sp.
GTCGAGAAATACGCCTAAAAGGGGCTGAATTATGGAAGAGCCAGATGCGACAACGAAGTTGGTCAAAGCAAGGCTTGTTCCCTTGGCTCGAGAAGAGCTTAAATCGACTGCGAGAGAAAAATTGAGCAGTTGGGCAGAGGAGAAAAATCCAACAAAAAAAAGCAAGATAAACAGCACATAGAGAGGTAAATTATGCATATAGATCACGGGGATCAGATGTATACCAGTGAGCGAAATACCGATATAAAGGAACGGTTTTTTCTTCTTAAATCGATCAGAAATGATCCCAATGATCGGCCCCCCTACGATCCAGCCGAGAAAAATCATAGACACGATGTACCCTGCCAAAGACTTTTCTATCCCATATTCTTGCTCGAGAAAGGGGATGCCCCAAAGAGAAGCGAATCCCGCTGTGGTCATATAAAATAAAAGGGCGATCAAGGCATTTAGATAGATAGGACAGTGAGAGCAGAGCTTTTTTAAGTTGGTCCATAGCTCGGCAACTGTTTGGCTATTTTTTGTTTGAGTAGCGCGCTTTGATGGCTTGAAACGGACGAATAAATAAAACAGTATCGATAGGGTAAGCCCGAGCAACGCGAGGGATTGGACAGTAAAACGCCAACCAAATTTTGCAACAAAAGTAGCCAAAGGTCCCTCGGCACCCACGGCACCGAGCATACCAATTGAATTACCCAAACCGACCAGAAGACCGAGCCTTTTTAGGGGAAACCAGTGAGAGCAAACATAGATCATACCCACAAAGCCAAAGGCGGATCCAATCCCCATCAAAGAGCGGCCTATTTCTGCAAAAATCAATTGGTGGGCCGTGGCAAAAGCAAAGCTTCCAATAGCGCACATACAAGAGGCAAAAGCGAGTAGCTTTTGCGCTCCAAACCGGTCCATCATGAGCCCCACGGGAATTTGCATGGGCGCGTAGCCATAGAAATAAAAAGCGCTCAGAGTTCCAAGAGCGCCCGCTGTAACGCGAAACGTTTCCATAAGTTCTTGCACCATTGCAGTGGGAAATACCCGAATGAAGAACTCATAAAAAAGAAAAGTGACGGCGAGTGTCCAAATGATCCAAGCCAGTACAGAGCGCGATTTCACTAAAGATTCTCGATATAGTTGAGATAGAAAGCCCCTAAGGGAAACTCTTTTTGAAACTCCTCTTTCTTCCGCTTTTTTGCGAATTGAGCAATAATTTTATTTGCCAAGACCTTTCCGAGCTCTACTCCCTCTTGATCAAAGGAGTTGATATTCCATATAAACCCTTGGAACGCGATTTTGTGCTCGTAAAAAGCGAGAATTGCTCCCATTGTATAGGGGTTGCATTGCTGAGCCATGAGAATTCGAGTGGGTCTATTTCCGGGAAACACTCGGTTGGGATTATCACTTTTACTTCCCTGGGCGAGGCCAATGGATTGGGCAAACAGGTTGGATAGCAATTTTTCTTGGGATGTGGTTCCTTCATACTCGTCATCCCCCTCCCTTTGCGCCTTAAAAAACCCGATAAATTCGATGGGCACGATCTGGGTGCCTTGGTGGAGCAGTTGATAAAATGAATGCTGGCTATTGGTTCCCACGCCGCCCCAAATAATGGGGCCCGTCCAGTGATCAACAAGGCGAGCCTTTTTATCGATCTGTTTCCCATTCGATTCCATGTCGCATTGTTGCAAATGGGCTGTGAACTCGGAAAGCGCCTGCGAGTAGGGAATGATTGCCGTTGTTGGGAGATGTAAAAAATTGTGATTCCATATCCCCAAAAGAGCGGATAAAAGGGGGAGGTTTTTATGTGGATCTTCAATCAATGCCATTTTATCCACATCATGGGCCCCCTGTAAAAATTCGAGCAGCTTTTCCATTCCAATGGCAAAGGCGAGGACAACGCAACCTACCATCGATGTGACCGAGTAACGCCCCCCGACGAAATCCCAGACGTAAAAGCAAGCTCTATATTTCTCTTGATCATCCATTGGGCTGTTTTTCCCAGTGATGGCGATAAAATGGTTTTTAGGGGAAAGCCCCAAATCGAGAAAACGGCGCCGTATCCGCTGCTCATTTGTGCGCGTTTCTAAGGTAGAGCCAGACTTTGAGACGACAGCAATCACTGTTTTGGAAAGGTCGATCTGGCTTAAAACAGAGGAGACATCGTCCGGATCGACGTTGGAAACAAAGTGGACGCGCCGGTTGGATTTACAAAAAGCCTGGAGTCCGAGGAAGATCGCTTTCGGGCCCAACTCTGATCCTCCAATTCCCACTTGCACAATGTCTGTAAAGTCCTGTTTATCGATGTCGTCTAAAAAACTTTTTAGTTTTTCCATTTCATCATATGCCCCCTTTGTCACACTTTTCCCTATTTCGGATCCGATTTTGGGGGTAAAAAAGTCGCGCATCCCCGTATGCAGTGCAGCCCTTTGTTCGCTTGTACACCCTTCAATCTGATTGACAATCGCCCCGTTTTGCATCTTGTGCATTTTTTCCACGGCCTGCATTTCAACTGCTAAATCAAATAGTGCGTCCATGACTTTTTCAGTTACCCGTTCCGTTCCATAAAATAGGTGTAAGTTGAGATGAGACGCAATCATCCGCTCGAGCCGCTTGACAGAAAGCACCCCCTCCTTGGAAAGGTCAATGGCTGTTTCCCTTAATTCTTTAAGCTTTTTGACCGCTCGACACTGACTGAATGCAGACATCTTTACACCTATAATCAGTTCAAAAATATAAATCCA
This sequence comes from Simkania sp., assembly GCA_027942475.1. Lineage (GTDB taxonomy): Bacteria > Chlamydiota > Chlamydiia > Chlamydiales > Simkaniaceae > JANQSR01. Next base: position 2,730 of record JAQFVP010000042.1, read on the forward strand.
CAAAATGAGCTATACACAAATGTAAATTATTTTTCTTCTAATGTCCAATGAGAAGGCAGAAATCTGAGTTTTGATTTGAGAAAAGTGCATTTTTACACAATGATCGGCGCATCGAGTAACATGGAAAAGAGGTGGTCTTGATTTCCCTCTTCCATTCCTGTATGCTCCGAGGTAAAAAGGGGCAGTATGCCAAAGTTGATCTTTAATGGGGAAGAAGAGGTGGACCTAGACAAAGATTCTGCGATCAAGTCTCACTGCGAAGAGGTGGGCATCCCCTTTGCCTGTGAAGAGGGAGTTTGTGGCACATGTGTCATTGAGATCGAGGAGGGAATGGATCATTTGTCCGATTTTACAGAGGAAGAGAGGGACTTTCTCGGAGAACAAGACACCGAGCGTCTTGCTTGTCAATGCAGGATTAAGAGCGGGTGTGTCAAAATTAAGTACTAGCATAGAGGGGAAGGAAATTAAGATGAAAGAAAAAACCAAACCTCCGATTATCCGGTCCATGACCATTGACTCTATTTTCGCAAATTACCCAGAGAAAGGACAACGGCTTGCTCAGGAGATGACGAGTGCGGGTTTGCATTGCGTCGGCTGCCAAGCGGCGACCTGGGAGACGCTAGAAGTGGGAATGCTCGGGCATGGATTTGAAGAAGATGCTATTGACCGTCTCGTCGCCCGGTTAAATGAAATTGTCAATAAAGAAATAGATCCGAGCACGATTACCCTGACTGCAAGGGCGGCCGAGCATTTTAAGAAAATTCTTAAGCAAGATAGCAAGCAGGGATGGGCCCTTCGTTTTGCGGATAAACCCGGAGGATGCAATGGGTTTGAGTATGTTTTGGATTTTTCGGAAAAAGCCTTGGAAAATGACACGATCTTTACCTCCCACGGCGTGACGATCCATGTGGAAACAGACAGACTTTCCCGCTTACTCGGATGTGAAATCGATTACTTGGAAGGGCTGATGGACGCGGGTTTTAAAGTAAGCAATCCCAATGTCAAAGGATCCTGTAGCTGTGGTCATTCCCAAAGCTACTAAGCAAAAGCCTTAGGGCTCTCTTCTTTGATAAGGCAAATTTTGAGGCCCTTTACATAAAATGTTTGATGATCACATGGCCCGCGGCTTAAGTAAAAAATTACCGACACTGCTCATTTTTGGCGCCCCCGGCTCTGGAAAGGGAACGCAGGGCAAATTTTTGAGCTATGTGGGGAATCACTACCACCTCTCTTCAGGGGATATCTTTCGAGGCCTTGCACCAGATTCTGTGGCCGGAAAAGAGTTTTATCGCCACGCAAGCCAAGGTCAGCTCTTACCCGATCAGATGGTAATAGAGATTTGGCACCACTTTGTTATGGGGCTGATTGCCACAAACCGCTATTTCCCCGAAAATCAACTGCTTTTACTGGATGGAATGCCCCGAACAAAACAGCAGGCAGAAATGCTCGACGATTATCTAGATGTAAAGAAAATTATTGTGCTTGAATCTACATCTACGCACCTTTTAGCTGAAAGACTCAAAAAGCGAGCTATTATTGAAAAACGGTTTGATGACTCAACAAAAGAGGTGTTAAGCAAGCGAATTGCACTGTATGAGCGGGAAATGCCCTCTGTTTTAGCCCATTACCCCAAAGAGCAGATTGTTTCATTTGACGCTACAATGCGCCCTTTAGACGTGCTAAGAGAAATTTTAATTATTCTTGGCCCCGCTTTATGATCGAGCTCATCTACTCGCGGGATTATGTGAGGGTATGCATAGACATCTCTTTTCTATCTTGCATCAACGAAAAAAATCTTGGGTGCTGCACGTCTTTCTGAAGGTTTTTTACCGCTAGGACTA